>NZ_JABSUT010000007.1:0-358772 GCF_013284285.1 Brevibacillus sp. HB1.4B | reverse complement strand
CAAATCATTTAATGATAGACTCATTAACGCTTTCGCTGTTCAGTTTTCAAAGAACATTTTTTGTCGAACGTTTTATATCTTATCACGTTCGTTATTTGCGAGTCAAGAAGTTTTTTATCGAATCTCGTTTTCTTTTCTCGTATTTTGTCGTCGTTCTTGGCGACAAGGAATAATCTATCACATATAAAACTCTAAATCAAGAGTGTTTTTAAAAGTTTTTTTACCGATAAACGAGCAACAGCTAAAATACCGCGATACGAAAGGAAAAAGAGCGAGAATCCTATCTCGCTCTTTCTATTAATTATCTCTACTATTTTCAAGCTTGAACGACATATCCATTTCTTTTCTTGCTAGCTTGCAGGAAATCCATCCCCAAAATGATAGAAGCAATCATCATAAACAGCAAAGTCATAAACAAGCTTCCCAAGCCCATCATTAAAATAATATTAGCCAGCTTTAAGCCTAATCCTGAGTGCCTCATGAATTTTCGACAACAGGGACCTATTCCTTCGCTCGCTGATAAAACTCTTCACGTAGTAGCCCCATCATAATGGTGTCATAATACTGCCCATCTACATATTCATTTTGGCGCAGTCGGCCTTCTATCACAAAGCCTGATTTTTCATAAGCGCGAATGGCACGCGTATTTCCGCTCCACGTATCCAGCTGCACCCGATTCAAGTTCAACTTGGAAAAGAGGAAGTCGAGCAGGAGGCGCAACGTATCTGTACCGTAGCCTTTGCTCCAATACTCTTTTGCCATGATCGCAATGCCAATTGTTGCGGCCCTCGTAATTGGATTCACATCTCGGTAATCACAATTTCCAATGTGCTCTCCGTCCAAGGTATAGACAGAGAATACAAACCTCTTTAATTTATCATCCAGCCGTGAAGCACGAACGTTTTCCTCATACATGGCTTTCAGTGAGTCGAGCGAAACATAACTATAGGTTACCAGACTTGAGCCCGCTGCCCATTTGGCCGCTTCTTCATCGTTGCGCCAATGGAACAGTCTCTCCATATCCTCAGCAATAACTGGCCGTAATTCTACTAAATTCCCTTTGATCATTTGGTATCCTACCCTTCGATTGGTGTTTGAAAATGGAGTCTCTTTGGTTTGAAGTGAACTTGAATTTATTCATGGTCACCACACCTTTCGCAGTAAGATACCGATTATTCTAACAAAAAAACCACGCTCTGGAAACAGAGGTGGTTATTACTTTATTTGTTAACGACGCCTCTGAAGCTCCGTCAGCACTTCATCCAGCGGCAGCTTTTGCTCCCGTAACAAAACCATTAAGTGAAAGATCAGATCAGAAGCCTCATACCGCAGCTCCTCACGACTTCGATTTTTCGCTGCAATAATGACCTCGGCAGCCTCTTCCCCGACCTTTTTCAGGATTTTGTCTACGCCTTTTTCGAACAAGTAGGTAGTATAGGAGCCTTCCGGACGCTCTGCCTCCCGCGCAGCAATCAGTTCTTCGAGCTCACCCAAGATTGCAAACCGATCTGCTTGTACCGGCTCCTCATCTGTATCGGTGAGAGCTTCCTGCGAGAAACAGCTGTAAGCTCCCGTATGGCAAGCAGGCCCGTTCGGCTCGACCATCACAACCAGTGCATCTCCGTCGCAATCATACCGCATGGAAACGATCCGCTGCGTATGACCCGAGGTCTCACCCTTGTGCCACAATTGTTGTCGGGAACGGCTCCAAAACCATGTTTCTTTGGTCTCTAATGACTTTTGTAGCGATTCTTCATTCATATAGGCAAGCGTTAAAACTGTCTTGCTTCCGGCATCCTGCACGATGACAGGAAGCAAACCCTTTTCGTCAAAACGCAATTTTTCCACTGCAAATGCTTCTGCTCCTGTCATGGTCGTACGACAACTCCTTTGGTTTGCAAATACTCTTTCACCGAGTGAATCGACGTCTCGTCATAGTGAAAAATGGAAGCGGCAAGCGCGGCATCTGCCTTTCCTTGCGTCAGCACATCGTAAAAATGCTCCCTTGAGCCCGCTCCACCAGAAGCAATGACCGGAATTCCGACCGCTTCTGATACCCGCTTGGTCAATTCGAGTCCAAAGCCTTTCTTTTCTCCATCGTCGTCCATGCTGGTCAAAAGGATTTCGCCCGCTCCGAGCGCCTCTGCCTCCTGCGCCCAACGGATGACGTCTCTCCCCGTCGCATTCCGTCCACCGTGGGTATACACTTCCCAGCGATCTTCCCCGACACTTCTCGCGTCGATCGCCACGACGATACATTGTGAGCCGAAGACCGTCGCTCCCTCGCGGATCAATTCCGGACGCAAAACAGCCGCTGTATTCAAAGAGATTTTGTCCGCACCCGCACGCAATATCCTTTTCATATCGTCGACGCTGTTAATGCCACCACCAACCGTGAAAGGAATCGTAATATTTGCAGCCGTTTTTTCGATGACATCCACCATCGTCTTGCGCCCTTCGTGGGACGCAGAAATGTCGAGAAAGATCAGCTCGTCTGCTCTCTCTTCGCTATACTTCTTTGCCAGTTCAACCGGGTCTCCTGCATCGCGAAGTCCGACAAACTGCACGCCTTTTACCACCCGACCGTCTTTTACATCGAGGCACGGGATGATTCGTTTAGCCAGCATGCGATTCACGCCCCTCCATACGCTGGAGCGCTTCTTCCAATGTAAAAGCGTCCGTGTAGAGTGCTTTGCCAACAATAGCGCCGGAGACTCCGTTTGAAGCACGGGCAGCCAGCGTCACCAAGTCGTCCAGTTGGCTGACGCCTCCCGAGGCGATCACCGATTTACCTGTAGCCATCGCCAATGCTGCAATTTCTTCTACATTGGGTCCTGTCATCGTGCCATCACGGGCGATATCGGTGTAAATAAACGTCTCGGCACCATACGTAACCAACCGCTTGGCAAGCACTGTCGCTAGCACATCTGTCGTGGTCAACCAACCTCTGGTAGCCACCAGCCCATTCCGGCAGTCCAGACCAATCGCGATTTTGTCCCCATATTTTTGAAGAATTCGCTTCGTAAAAGGCTCGTCTTCGATTGCAGCAGTCCCGACGATCACTCGCGCGACACCTGATTCCAAATAGTCCGCGATCTGCTCTTCTGTTCGAATACCGCCTCCAACCTGCACGGGTACAGGGATCGAGCGCGCTATCTCTTTGATGAGCGCTGCATTTGCAGGCTTGCCTTCCTTTGCCCCATCCAAATCTACGAGATGAACCCAGGACGCCCCTTGTTCTACCCAGCGCTTCGCCATCGCGAGCGGCGAATCAGCGTACACTGTCTCTTGCCCGTAATCTCCTTGGAAAAGTCGAACACACTTGCCCCCGCGAATATCGATCGCCGGATAAACGATAAAGCTCATGTCAAAACCCCCTCGCATTGAACGGCAAAGTTACGCAGCAGCAGCATTCCTGTCTCTCCGCTCTTTTCCGGGTGAAACTGCATACCATATACGTTGTCACGATTCACAATGGCCGTGACCTCCTGGTGATAGTCACTCGTCGCAAGCAAGACATCAGACTGGCACAGGACATGATACGAATGGACAAAATAAACGTAATCGCCATCCTGCACACCGTTTAGTAACGGTTGCTTTTGCTTTATCATCAGTTGGTTCCAGCCCATGTGCGGTACCTTGTAATCCCCGCGAAAACGAACGACCTCACCACCGAGCAGTCCCAAGCCCGTATGCTCGCCATGCTCCGCACTTTTCTCAAATAAGAGCTGCATACCGAGACAAATGCCCAAGATTGGACGACCTGTTACTACGTATCCCTTGATCGCTTGCTCTAATCCAAGCTCACGTATGTTGGCGATAGCATCCCCGAACGCCCCGACTCCCGGCAAAATCAACCCGCTATATTGCTGTAGACGCTCTGCTTGAGAGACGAACTCGTACGAATAGCCCAGCCTTTCCAACGCCTTGCTCAAGCTGTACAAATTCCCCATGCCGTAATCGATGATGCCGATCATGTTACAAAACCCCTTTTGTTGACGGGACCCCTTTTACACGCGGATCGATCGTCGTCGCTTCATCCAGTGCACGGCCCAGCGCTTTGAAAATCGCCTCGATCATGTGATGCGTATTGTGACCGTAGTGCAGGATCACATGCAGATTGATCCGCGCCTCCAGTGCGAGCTTCCATAAAAATTCGTGTACCAGCTCCGTCGGAAACTGACCAACCATATTCGTAGGGTACGTAGCGCGATATTCCAGATGAGGACGGTTGCTGATGTCAATGACGACCTGCGCTAGCGCGTCATCCATCGGGACAAACGCATTTCCATAACGCTTGATGCCTTTCTTGTCTCCCAACGCTTCCCGCAGAGCATGCCCAAGACAAATCCCGATATCCTCCACCGTGTGGTGATAGTCGATTTCGATATCTCCCTTTGCCTTGACAGTCAGGTCAAAATGTCCGTGTCGGGTAAACAGGTCTAGCATATGATCCAGAAATGGAACACCCGAATTTTGCTTGCTCTCACCCGCGCCGTCTACAGCAAAGGAAAGCGCGATCTGCGTCTCATTCGTATTGCGTTCGATCTGTGCTGCACGTTGTTTCCCTTCACTCATCTCTTTTCACTCTCCTGCTCTTCGGTCTCAAAATCTCGCAATCGCGCAAGGATAGCTCGACCGTGCCCAGACAATCCTTCCTGCTCTGCCAGTGCCACAATTTTATGTCCATTGTCTCGCAAATCTCGCTTGCTGTAGGAAACAACACTCGACTTCTTGATAAAATCATCGACAGATAATGGCGAGGAGAATCGCGCCGTTCCATTCGTAGGAATCACATGATTGGTACCGGCAAAATAATCGCCGACTGGCTCTGAGCTGTATGGACCAAGGAAAATCGCACCTGCATTTTCCACTTTTCCGAGATGCTCAAACGGCTCCGCCATCATGATTTCCAAATGCTCAGGTGCGATACGGTTGATGACAGCAAACCCTTCGTCCAAATCGTCGACGAGTACAATAGCGCCGTAGTCGCGTATCGCCGCTTCCGCAATCGATTTGCGTGGAAGATCGGCAAGCTGTCGCTCGATTTCCTGTGACACCTGCTCCGCCAACGATTGTGATGTCGTAACCAATATAGCGGCTGACATCGGATCATGCTCAGCTTGAGACAACAGGTCTGCCGCAACGTATTGCGGGTTGGCCGTTTCATCTGCGATCACCGCAATTTCACTTGGCCCTGCCACCATGTCGATACTGACCAATCCGAATACTTCTCGCTTTGCCAGTGCCACGAAAATATTGCCAGGCCCAACGATTTTATCAACCGCCTTGATTTGCTCCGTTCCGTAGGTCAGTGCCGCGATTGCCTGTGCCCCACCTACCTTGTATATCTCGGTCACACCTGCAATTTGGGCCGCAACGAGTATCGCAGGGTTGATTTTCCCATCCGCTCCTGGTGGTGTCGTAATGACGACTTCTGGAACACCTGCGATTTTCGCAGGGATGGCATTCATCAGTACGCTGGAAGGATAAGCTGCCGTTCCGCCTGGTACATACAATCCAGCGCGCTGCAACGGACGTATCAGTTGGCCCAGCAATGTGCCACTCTCTTTGGTGGTAAACCAGGACTGACGCACTTGCCGCTCGTGAAATGCCCGAATATTTTCGGCTGCTTCCTTCAATGCTGCCTTTACTTGTGGAGAAACAAGCTCGCTTGCTTCTGCAAATTCGCCTTCGCTCACCCGGAAGTTTTGTAGAAGCACACGATCAAATCGTTCCGTGTAATAGCGCAGCGCTTCGTCCCCTTGCTGGCGAACCGAGGTGAGGATCGCCTTCACCGCTTCTTGCTGTTCTCTCGTCCCTGCGTCTACCGATCGTTTCCCGTCATACTGGCTAGCTGACATGATACGCATGGTTGTCTCCCCTTTTTCTCTAGTTCCCGCGAGGAACGACCTCTAAAAATTTTCCAGCGATCTCATCCACCGCTTCACTTTTCATCCGATAGCTGGCTCGATTGGCAATCAGCCTCGTCGTAATTTCACAAATGCTCTCCAGTTCGACCAAGCCATTTTCCCGCAATGTCCTACCTGTTGAGACAATATCCACAATACGATCAGCCAGTCCAATCATCGGTGCAAGCTCTACGGAACCATTCAGCTTGATTACTTCAACCTGCTGTCCCTGCTCACGAAAATAACGTGACGCAATCTTCGGATATTTCGTCGCAACACGCAGCGCTTCCGTCGGTTTCCAATCTGGTAGACCCGCTACCATCATGCGACAATAGCCGATATGCAAATCCAACAGCTCGTAAACATCTCGTTCTTCTTCCAATAAAACATCCTTGCCAACCACACCAACGTCAGCCACCCCATATTCGACATAAGTAGGAACATCGGTAGGCTTCGCCATAATGAATTCGAGCTTGGCATTTTTCACAGGAATGATCAGTTTACGAGAATCTTGTAAATCCGCAGTAACCTGCAAACCAGCCTGCTGGAGGAAGTGGACGGCCTCTTCAAAAATCCGCCCTTTTGGCATGGCGATCGTCAGCTTTTGGTCGTTTTTCGTAAGTGCCATCTCCTACTCCCCCTGTTGTGTTATGCAAATGACCTTGGTAAATCCCGCTTCTTGGCCAACCTGTTTCTCATCTATTTTGGAGACGAGACGTGTCACCACTACGAGCCCGTCCTCACGCAATTGCTGTGCCTCTGCCAAAGCGGCACTGCGGCAATCCTCCGTGTAAACAAGCAACACGCGAGCATGTGCTTGCCTTTTTACCAAAGGAGTGACCTGAAGCAGCCGATCCATCTTGATCGCAAAGCCTGTGGCGGATGCAGCACGCCCAAATTGGGAGAGCAATTGATCGTAGCGTCCTCCGCCCAATAGTGGGGAGCCCAAGTCCGCAGCGTACCCTTCGAAAACAACGCCTGTATAGTAGTTCAAATTGATGATCAGATTGAAATCAATCAACAAATCTTCGGTCACCCCGTAGGCTTCTAACGACTCCCACAAGGAAGCAATCGTCTCGACTGCCCTCCCTGCCTTTCCCTTGCCTGCCAGTTCGCGGGCGACCTCAATCTTCCCTTTTCCCCCTTGCAGGCGCAATAAGGATTCCAATCGGCTTTTTGCCTCCGTAGGGATGTCTACTGTCGCGAGTAGCTGCCGGAAGCCAACGAAGTCCCGTTCGTACAAAAACTGTCGGAATTGATTGCGAATAGGCTCATCCTCAATCTCTTCCTCCAAAAGACCGTCTACGAAATCAACATGCCCAATGGCAATGCGGAATGTTTCCACACCCGCTGCCCGCAAGCAAAACACAGCAAGCGCAATGGCTTCTGCATCCGCATCGACAGACGCATCTCCGATTAGCTCGATCCCGGTTTGAGAAAACTCTGCATTCCGTCCCGCTTCCTTTTCTTGTGCCCGAAACACATTTGCCTGGTAATACAACCGAATTGGCAATGCAACATCTTTATAAAGGGAGGAAACAACCCTTGCAATTGGCGTTGTCATATCCGGACGCAGGACTACGGTGTGGCCTTGTTTATCCAAGAGGCGAAACATCCGGTCTGTTAATGTCGCACTTGCTGCTCCTACCGTATCGAAGTATTCCAGAGAGGGTGTGGATATTTCGTCATAGCCCCATCTCTCGATACACTGCTGCAGCTCCCGCTCCAAGTGCCGTTGTTTCGCCAGTGATTCCGGCAGTATATCCCGCATCCCGAGCGGCTTTTCGAATCCCAACGGCTTTGCCATCTTTGTTCCCTCCATTGCATTTGCTTTACTCTGCTAATATGGTAACAAACTAAAGTGTTATGAAGAAGATTACCACGACGAGAATCTTAGGTCAACCAAGATAAGAATAGTCGGAAAATTTAACACAAAACAAAAACCGCCAGGATAAGCACCTGACGGCTGAACACAATGGAAGAGACGCTACATGACTTCTTCCTCTGAAGCTTTCATTCGAATAAGCTGCATGGGGTTCCCACCTACAAAGGCACCAGGCGGGACATCTTTATGAACAACCGTACCCGCTGCGACAATGGCCCCTTTGCCAATCGTTACTCCAGGCAAAATAGTAGTGTTGGCCCCCACTAGGACAGCATCCTCAATAATCACTTCTCCCAAACGGTATTCATCTATTAAATATTCATGCGCAAGTATGGTCGTATTGTACCCGATCACGCAATTACGGCCGATCTTGATTTTCTCCGGAAACATGATATCCATCATCACCATCAGCGCAACCGCACTATGCTGGCCTACTTCCATACGCAAAAATGTGCGGTACATCCAGTTCTTCCATGAAACAATCGGCGTATATCTCGAGAGTTGGATGACGATGAAATTTTTCATGACTTTCCAGAAGCTTACCGTTCGATACATGTGCCAAAGCGGATTTACCCCATTTACGGGATAACGTGTTGTCTTCCTCATATGCGTCTCTTTCTCCTACAAGTCAGAATCGGCATCTTCTAAAATGGCATTCGACTGTTTGCGTGTGAAGTGCATTGCTGCGTTGTAACCCATCCGTTTCAGACGGAAGTTCATCGCTGCAACCTCAATGATGACTGCCAAGTTTCGTCCTGGTCGAACAGGAACGGTAATAATCGGAATTTCGGTATCCATGATCTTCAATGTTTCCTCATCGAGCCCCAACCGCTCGTACATTTTATGTGGCTCCCACAGCTCTAGCTGAACAACCATCTCGATGTTTTTCACATTGCGCACGGCACCAGCACCAAACATCGTCATAATGTTGATAATCCCCACACCGCGGATTTCCAAGAGATGCTGAATCAGCTCAGGAGCGCTACCACTTAGCTGCCCACCCTGTGTCTGCTTAATCTCCACTGCGTCATCTGCTACGAGTCGGTGTCCGCGCTTTACAAGCTCAAGTGCGGCTTCACTCTTCCCGATCCCGCTCGATCCCATAATCAAAACGCCGACGCCATAAATGTCTGTGAGTACCCCATGAATCGTCGTCGTTGGTGCAAGACGATTCTCCAGGAAGTTGGTCACTTTCCCGACTAGCGTCGTCGTTGCCAGCGGGGACTGAAGTACAGGTACCCCCAACCGATTGGAAACGTTAATCATCTCTTCAGGCACCATCTGATTACGGGTCACACAGAAGCAAGGAACCTGACTTTGCATGAGAAAATTCATCCGTTCCAGCCGTTCCTCTGGGGTCAGCGTCTGAAAAAAGTTGATTTCCGTCAAGCCGAACAATTGAATTCGCTCTTCCACAAAGTACGAATAGTAACCGGCTAACTGCAGGCCGGGACGACTCAAATCCGTTACGGTAATCTCACGCCCCAAGCCCTCTTCCCCGCTCAAGATCGTCATATTGAAATGGTCCACTAGATGGCTCACATTCGTCTTACGCATGAATCTTCCCCCTCACATGGGATTTTCCGTCCCTATGGTTGTGTCTCTATTGTATCGAAACCTCTGTACTTACGACAACCTAATAAGACCGAGCATCCTTATTAGGCAAAAACCCCGCGACTCGTTTGAGAGAATACGGGGCTTTTTCGAACATACTATCTCTTTTCTCTTTTCATCCCTACCACAACTTCAATGAGGTAGCCAAAAATACTCATCAGTGCTGCTGCCACGATGACAGTCCCAATGTTGTCAGGCCATGGCCCCACTTCAAATCCATCAATAAAGTAGGCTGTCAACGCAAACGTCACAGCATTAATGACAAACCAGAACAAACCGATCGTCAATACTTGTAAGGGAAAAGTAAAAAACAGGAGAATCGGCCGAATCACGGTGTTGACCATCCCCAATATCAACGTAGCCCATAGTGCTACTGTGAAATTCGCGACATGAATGGAGTGGAACCACTTGCTGATCAGAAGTAGCCCAGCCCCATTTAAAAGCATTTTGATTATCCAGCGGCTCATGGTGCATTCCCCCTATACAGTCTTGCGCAACGATTAACGAATCCCCGTTACTTCCCATTCCCATTGCTCAAAAAACGTTGTCATGAATCGATGCCTGTCTTCGGCGATTTTCTGGGCAGTCTTGGTGAAAAGCTTGTCTTTGATGCGCTGCAGCTTCCAAGTGTATTCCTTATACGGTGTATGCTGATTGGGATCATCCGATTGTATGGGTTGCCCAATAACCCCAGTATAAGCAAAAACCCGAGCCACTCCAATAGCCCCAATCGAATCCAGCTTGTCGGCATCAAACAAGACCTTTTCTTCCAAAGTATGTGGAGGTCGTTCTTTGCGAAAACGATGGGCGAGAATTGTAGACTGTACACGTGAGATAAATTCTTCCGTCATACTGCGTTCGGAGAGCCATACCCCTGCTAGTCTTGCGCTGATTTCGGCATGGCACTCTCCTGTTTGCCGTTCTTCTGCTCTCCCGATGTCATGCAGCAAAGCAGCGAGGCGCAGCACTTCCATATCTGCCCCTTCCTCGCGACCAATCCGCTCACACATCGCCATCACACGCAAATTATGCTGCCAATCGTGTGCAGGATCTTGTCCATCAAAGCGCTTCTGTGCTTCTGCCACCAGATCGGCAGGTAGTGCGGCAAGAGAATCCTTCACGTAATCCATCTTTTCCTCCCCCTTTACGTCCACCTAGAAAAGATGCCCCCCTGGATCAGGGAGGCTATCTCTTGATTACTTCGAAACGAATTGCTCTAGCTTGGCATTCGTCCGTTCTCTATCTCGTTCCAAAATCGGCTTCAAATAGATACCCGTATAAGAGCCTTCTAGTTTGGCCACTTCTTCAGGTGTGCCCGTTCCGATAATCTCTCCACCGCGAGTACCGCCCTCTGGTCCTAAATCCACGATGTAGTCAACCGTTTTGATCACGTCGAGATTGTGCTCGATGACAAGAACCGTCTCACCGTTTTCAACCAATCGTTGCAATACCTTCAACAAACGATCAATGTCATCTGTATGCAGACCCGTTGTCGGTTCATCCAGGATGTAAAGCGTACGTCCTGTACTGCGGCGATACAGTTCAGAAGCGAGCTTGACGCGTTGCGCTTCCCCGCCAGAGAGCGTCGTAGCAGGCTGCCCAAGCTTTACGTATCCTAGCCCTACGTCTACAATCGTCTGTAGTTTGCGCTCAATCTTTGGCAGGTTGCGGAAAAACTCTACGCCATCCTCAATGGTCATTTCCAGCACATCTGCAATGTTCTTGCCTTTGTATTTTACATCGAGCGTCTCGCGATTGTAGCGTTTGCCATGGCAAACTTCGCAAGGCACATACACATCCGGCAAAAAGTGCATCTCGATTTTAATGATCCCATCACCACTGCACGCTTCACAACGGCCACCCTTGACGTTAAAGCTGAAGCGACCTTTTTTATAGCCGCGCACTTTGGCTTCGTTGGTGGAAGCAAACAGGTCGCGAATATCATCAAAGACACCTGTATATGTCGCCGGATTGGAACGCGGTGTACGTCCAATTGGAGATTGGTCGATGTCGATCACCTTATCCAGATGCTCCAGTCCTAGGATGCGACGATGCTCCCCTGGCTTCACCTTTGCCTTATTCAAATCGCGAGCCAGTGTCTTTTGCAAAATTTCATTGATCAATGTACTTTTTCCTGAACCAGATACACCTGTTACGGCAACAAAAACGCCTAAAGGAAGCTTCGCAGTGACGTTTTTCAGGTTGTTTTCCTTCGCACCCTCAATCTTGATCCATTTGTCCGAAGGCTTGCGACGCTCCATCGGAACAGGGATGAATTTGCGCCCACTCAAATAGGCACCAGTCAGGGAGTTAGGGTCCTTCATGACTTCATCCGGTGTTCCTGCCGCGACAATTTGACCGCCATGTATGCCGGCGCCCGGTCCAATATCAATAATATAATCGCAAGCCATCATCGTATCTTCGTCATGCTCGACGACGATCAATGTATTCCCCAGCTTGGTCATATGCTCCAGCGTCTTGATCAGACGCGCGTTATCCCGCTGATGTAGTCCGATACTCGGCTCATCCAAAATGTAGAGAACGCCCATCAGACTAGAGCCGATCTGCGTAGCCAGTCGAATCCGCTGCGCTTCTCCCCCGGACAATGTTCCCGCCGCACGGCTCAGCGTCAAGTAATCCAGTCCGACATCAATCAAGAAGTTCAGTCGCGCCTTGATTTCTTTTACGATCAGGTTCGCGATCTTCGTTTCCCGCTCTGTCAGTTCCAGCCCACCGACAAACTGATGCGCATCGAGAATCGACAGCGTAGTCAGCTCGGAAATGCTGCGCTCCCCGACCTTTACCGCCAAGCTCTCTTGACGCAAACGTTGGCCTTTGCAGACAGGACACGCCTTTTGGCTCATGAAGCCTTCGATTTGTTCACGGATGTAATCTGAGCTCGTCTCCAGATGACGTCGTTGCAGATTAATGACGACACCCTCGAACGGTACGACCGCCTCACGCACTTGCCCGAACTCGTTCTCATAGCGGAAGTGAATTTTTTCGCCTTCACTGCCGTACATCAAGATTTGTCGGTGCGCTGCTGTAAGCTCCTCGTATGGCACATCCATCCGAATGTTAAAGTGGCGGCAAGCTGATTCCAACAATTGTTGATAGTAAGTAGAAGTCTTCGGCTCCCATGCGCCAATCGCCCCATCATCGAGCGTCTTCGTCGCATCGGGAACGACCATATCCGGGTCTACCTCCAACTTGACACCCAGTCCATCACACTCCGAACAAGCACCAAACGGGCTGTTAAAGGAGAAAATCCGCGGCTCTAGCTCCCCGATGGAGAATCCACAAATCGCGCAAGCATGCTTTTCACTGAACAGCAGCTCTTCTTGCTCCATTACATCGACGATGACCTTGCCATCTGCTAAGCGAAGTGCCGTTTCCAAGGAGTCTGCGAGACGCGCCTGTACATCCGGCTTCACGACGATCCGGTCAACGACAACCTCAATGTTATGCTTCTTGTTCTTTTCCAGCTTGATGTCTTCAGACAGATCGGTAATTTCACCATTGACCCGCACACGGACGAAACCTTGCTTGCGGATGTCCTCGAACAACTTGACGTGCTCTCCCTTGCGTCCTTGTACCATCGGCGCGAGAATCTGCATTTTCGTGCGCTCAGGATACTCCAATAGTCGATCGACCATTTGTTCAATGGTCTGAGATTGGATCTCGATGCCATGCTCCGGGCAAACCGCTCTCCCAACACGCGCATACAAAAGGCGCAAATAGTCGTAGATTTCCGTAACCGTACCTACCGTGGAGCGAGGGTTGCGGCTCGTTGTTTTCTGGTCAATCGAGATCGCAGGGGAAAGTCCCTCAATCGAATCCACGTCCGGCTTGTCCATCTGCCCAAGAAATTGACGGGCGTATGCAGACAGAGACTCGACATAGCGTCGTTGTCCCTCTGCGTAAATCGTGTCAAAAGCAAGCGAGGACTTACCCGAGCCAGACAAACCCGTCAGAACGACGAATTTGTCCCTCGGAATGACTACATCAATATTTTTCAGATTGTGGGCACGTGCACCCTTTACGACAATATGTTCTAATGGCATGAAAAAAACCTCTCCTTAGAGTTCCGCCTTCAGCTCAAGAATCAAATCACGCAATTCGGCCGCACGCTCGAACATAAGGTTGCGTGCCGCTTCCTTCATTTCTTCTTCCATACGTTCTATAACAGCCACGCGATCCTTCTTCGGCATTTTCTTAAAGTCTGCATGTGGCAAGTAATCTGCTTTTTCCTCCGCAACCTTGGTCGCCTCGATCACTTCGCGGACGGACTTTTTCACGGTTTGCGGCGTGATGCCGTGCTCTTCATTGTAAGCCATCTGAATGGAGCGACGACGTTCTGTCTCTCGAATCGCAGAGGTCATCGAATCTGTCATTTTGTCCGCGTACATGATAACGCGTCCCTCTGAGTTCCGCGCAGCCCGACCAATCGTCTGAATCAGCGAACGCTCATTGCGCAGGAAGCCTTCCTTGTCTGCATCCAAAATCGCCACAAGCGATACTTCCGGCAAGTCCAAGCCTTCCCGCAAGAGGTTGATTCCGACTAGCACGTCAAACTCACCCAAGCGCAATGAACGTAATATCTGCATCCGCTCAATCGTTTTAATATCCGAGTGAAGATAGCGGACCTTGATTCCGATTTCTTTCAGATAGTCCGTCAAATCCTCAGACATTTTCTTCGTCAGAGTCGTGACGAGAATCCGCTCATTTTTCGCAATCGTGGCTTGGATTTCGCCAATCAAATCGTCAATCTGTCCCTTGATCGGACGTACCGTAACCGTTGGGTCAATCAAGCCTGTCGGACGAATCACCTGCTGCACCATTTCTGGGCTGTGCTCCAGCTCATAAGGACCCGGCGTAGCTGAAATGTAAATCGCTTGTTTCAGCTTTCCTTCAAACTCCTCGAACTTGAGTGGGCGGTTATCGCGTGCAGAAGGCAGACGGAATCCGTGATCGACCAGTACATCCTTCCGTGCGCGGTCACCGTTATACATCCCCCGAACCTGCGGCAAGGTCATATGCGACTCATCCATCATGACGATAAAATCTTCAGGGAAGTAATCCAACAAGGTATAAGGAGCATGCCCGGCAGGCAGTCCTGTCAGATGGCGCGAGTAGTTTTCAATACCGGAGCAAAAGCCCATCTCCATCATCATCTCAATATCATACCGTGTACGTTGCTCCAGTCGCTGTGCTTCCAAGAGCTTTCCCGCGTCACGGAATTCTTTCAGTCTTTCTTCCAGCTCGGCCTCGATGCTTTGGACAGCCAGCTTCATTTTCTCCTCGCGCGTCACATAGTGAGATTTAGGGAAGATGGCAATGTGATCACGCTGTCCCAAAATCTCGCCGGTCAGTACGTCAATCGAAGTAATCCGCTCTATTTCATCTCCAAAAAACTCAACGCGAATCGCCTGCTCACTCTCTGAGGCAGGGAAAATCTCCACGACGTCACCCCGCACACGGAACGTACCGCGCGTGAAGTTGATGTCGTTGCGTGTGTACTGGATATCGACCAGACGATGCAAAATCTCGTCCCGTCCTGTTTCCATGCCAACACGTAAAGACAAGAGCAACTCCCGATACTCTTCAGGAGAACCCAATCCGTAAATGCAGGAGACGGAGGCAACAATGATGACATCTCGGCGTTCAAACAAAGCACTGGTAGCCGAGTGACGGAGCTTGTCGATCTCGTCGTTAATGCTCGAGTCTTTTTCAATAAACGTATCCGATTGGGGAATGTATGCTTCGGGTTGATAGTAATCGTAGTAGCTGACGAAGTATTCCACCGCGTTGTTCGGGAAAAACTCCTTAAACTCTGCACAAAGCTGAGCGGCCAGAGTTTTGTTGTGTGCCATCACGAGTGTTGGCCTGTTCACCTGAGCAATTACCTGGGCAGCCGTAAAAGTCTTTCCCGTTCCCGTTGCCCCCAGCAATGTCTGGTGTCGCTTGCCAGCTTGCAACCCTGCCACCAGCTCGGCAATGGCGGTCGGCTGGTCACCGGACGGTTGAAACTCCGATACCAATTCAAAACGCTCCATTCCCTCGTTCATCTCCTCATAGCATGACTGTTTCTACTTCCATTATAACACAATTCCGGCTAGTTTAAGCCCAAAATTCGAACAAACGTTTGTCTTCATCTTTCCTCCAATTTTTCCGATATAAGATGAAGGAAGTGCAAACATGCACAGATAGACTCGCCACCTTCAGGGAGGATTGACATGTCAGATACCGGAACAACCGTTAAAAATAACCCATATATACAACCTCATTTGAGCTATAAAGGCAAAAAAGAATTCACCACCGAGCTCGACCAAAATGCCTTTATGAAGCTCATGCTCGAGCAGTTAAAACATCAAGACCCTATGTCCCCAATGGACAACTCTCAGTTCATCCAGCAAACAAGTATGCTGACCATGGTAGAAAAAATCACAAAAATGACCACGCTGATGGAGCAATCGAACAACAGCATGGTCACTTTGGAGAAGTATGAAAAGCTGGTAGGTCGTACTGCTTCGTACTCCCTTACTACAAAAGACGAGATGACGGGAGAAACTAAGACGGAGAAGAAAGAAGGCGTACTTGATGCCGTATACATGGATCAAGGCAAAATCTACTTCCGTATCGCAGGCGAATCGACACCGATTCCGCTGGCAGACGTCTCCGGATTGGAATCGCAAGGTCTGGCCGGCAATACGCTCGACAACAGCGTGAAGTACATGGAAATGATCGGTCGTGAGATTTCCTATAAAGTAACCAAGGAAGTCGACCGGGATGGCAATCCAGATACCAAAAACGACGTTTCCAAGGTTGATGAAATCTTGAATGGCGTCATCACTGGCTTTACCACTAAAAACGGTACCGCACAATTCCAACTGGATAATGGATCAACCGTAAAAGCCGAAGAAATCGTAGGCATGACGGTGAAACCTGAAAACAGAACAATGGGCAACTCCCTTGCCTATGCGCAAATGATCGGCTACAACATCACGTACAATCAGTCTCAGACGAATCCGGACGGTACCACTACCAATACGCCTCTTACAGGCGTGGTCAAAGCTGTCAGCATGAAAAACGGAGTAGTCGAATTCGTCCTCAAGGATGATAAGAAAGTCGCTCTCAACCAAATCACAGGATTCGAAGCAACTGCCTAGAATCCCATGCAAAAAGCCGCACATCTTCGCAATCGGAGAAGGCGGCTTTTTCTTTTGCAGGGTGCTATTCGTTTACGATCACTTTCCCGGTTATCGCATCCACATAAAACGTATCATCTACTTTAAATTCTCCCCCGCAGAAGCAATGCGAGCGAGTTTGACGGAACGAAAGGTCATAGCCGAGCTTCCATGTAATCGTGTTTTTCTCGTAATCCGGCTGGTGGATGTAGGTCAGCTCAAGTGGAAAGGTTTGCAGTAAACGGTTCATGGCCACTTGTTCTTTAAGTGCTTGGGAATGGGCCGGGTATTTGACACTGGCCGGTTTGTTTATGCTTACCTGTTCCCATGCACCCGTCCATGAATCGATCCGAATCGTATACATCCCATCCTCCACACTCTGATTGATCCCATAAACCGGAATGCCGTTCACGAGAGGATCAGCTACGATCGAGGTGTACCTTTTATTTCCATCCTCCGTTATTTGGATTTGATTGCTTCCAGACGGAGTCAGTCTTTTCAAAAGCTTATCCGCTTCTATTCGATCTCGCTTCTTATCCGTTTTCACATTAGACCATTGCGGATTGTTCACCCTCGTAGAAAATTCAAGCAGTTCACCAGTTTTCGCATCCGTCACGAGAAGATGATGCTGCTCGCCGTTACTGCTTCCCTCGGGAAAGGTAGCCATTCGTGATATCTTGTCAGCATCGGGAACCCCCTCACCAAAATTTCCCCATATGAAATAACGAAGGGCTGGACCATCATCGTAACTCGCCTCGTAGATGGATAGCGGCAGCTTTTCTGTTTCGATTCGAAACAACATGCGTAACAAATCACGCGCTTGCGACTCTGTTTGCGCTACCCACTTCTCACCTGTTCCTGTCACATTGATGGTCTGAGGCGGATTGGTTGTCCCTCGGGTATTCTTTGTTACTAATCGTTTGCCACTAAAGGCATCTAATGCACTACCTGTATGTCGCTGCGTTATAATTCCATTTTTCAGGACATAAGCAAGCTTTGCTTCTACCTGATCGCTTTGCTTATGAATGGGCAATAAATAAACAAGTTCCAATGGACGGCTTTCTTGCCACTTTCGTACAGCTTGTTCGGAAGAGATGACGCGCTGTGGAGATGGGAGTGAAGCGGGACTTACTTTTTCGTATAGCCTGCCATCAAAAGTGGAAAACCAAACAATTCTTCCCGATGCATCAAAACTGACGAGACAATCATAATCGTCATCGAGTACAACATTATTCAGGACTCGCACCAGTCGAACCGTCAACAGGTCCTTATTTTTATAAACCTCTCTCGCTTGATAGGCGTTACCTGTACCTGTTCCCTGCAAACCAGCGACAAAAGCCAGCGCACGTGTTTTGGCCTGCTGCTCAGTCGGGTAGGCAGGCTTTGTTGCTATTTTCGGAGTAAGATTCAGTCTGAGCAACTCCCCTGTCTGTCCGTCGAAAATCGCATCATCCATGGACGATTCGGCCTCAGCAGCAGACTGTGCAAACGTGACCACCACCCCACTAACACCAGGTCCATCCACATCGCCACCGTAAACGACATAGCGCGAAGACAGCTCCGGTAAAAGCTTGACTAGCTTTTGGACACCTTTCGTCACGTGCATCGGGACAGCCACAACCGATTGAGCCTGCGCTACGGTCACAGGACTCGTTGCGCCTACTCCTGATAAGGGGGAGGCAAAAATTGTGGCTGCAGCTAATGTACCCGACAAAAACCACGAGACCGTTCTTTTCACTTTGAACACCGAACCCACTCCCTCTTTTTTCCTCCTACATTGAGACGCAACTGCCACCAGTAAGTTTCCGAATGGACAAGCTTTTCTAGAAAAAAAGAAGGTATGCATTTTTGACTGCATACCTTCTCCCCAACTATCCTTATGCTCCTACATTCAGCTTCTCCAGCTTTTGCTTGATCAGCTCGACTACACTGGCGCGTTTCAAATCAACAAATGCACGGGTATTTGCATCCGGAACCACAATGATCCCCAACTGGTGATGATTACCCGCATAGACTGCACACTGTACGAACTTCAGCTCGCCCTCACGCGTGAGTAATTCCATTTTGCAAAAGGCAGGATTGGCTTGTAGTGCTGGATACAAATCTTCTTTTTCCCGCACCGAAATGCCATTTACTTTCACGATAATCTCACCGGGCGTGATGCCGATTTCCTCTGCTCTCGTCCCTGGAATGACACCCATTACTTTTACACCACGTGAAGACTGGATGAAATAAGGCGAACGCTTTCTTTCTTGATACTGACTCCAGAAAAACAACGCCTCATGACCGAATAGTGCAAAGATCGCGGCCAGCAAGATCAACGGATAAAACCATACAGCCAGAGCACATAACCCCAACAAACCAATCGCATACAGTGTCAAATTTTTCGCAACCTGCGTTGCTTTTCTATAAGGTGTCATCGTTTGCGTCATATCGGAGAACCCGGTCACCGTCGGCAAAAGCATCAGTCCGAATGAAGCGGCTTCCGGCGAAAAGAACGGCCACCCCGGATACAATGCACCACTGATAGCACCTGGCTCCAGCTGTACGAACAACACGGCTGGCGTCAGCCAAAAAGAATGAAGCAAATAGGCACCGACGATCCGACCACGCTGCCCTTCCACGAATAGCGGAGAAGCGTCCCGCCCACCATTCCAGCGTACGAGCATCGCTTCAATCAGATGCATAACCGCAACTAACGCAAGCAACGGCAAAGGTTTCGCCTGACGTATCATTTCCCAGACATAGCTCAATCCAGGAACATCCGTAACCGGTGGAATGACCTGTGTGATCGCGTGTAAAATCGCCAAAATCCCTGCAGCATATGCGAAACAAAGAAACCGTAAACGAATCAGCGCCAAGATAAGCGCCAATCCCCATAGTATCCACAAATCCTGTGCTTGTACGACCACGCCGAGTCCTGCACTAAGAAGAGAAATAAGCAAGCCTCCCACCAAGCCCATCCCTACTGCCCGTATCGTCGAGAGCAAGGGTGACTGAATGCGTGCAGAAAAAAGCTGTCTTTCCAGGTTCATCTGTCTGCGATAATGCAAATAAATAAAAACCAGAAAGAGATAGAAAACAGGATTGATAAAAAATGCGGCAAAGCCATATGCAATGGTAAGCATATCTGCCTGTATCGCCAATTGCCTCACCTCAACTAAAAGAAAGAAAAACCACGGCATTTGATTTGCCGTGGTTATCATTTCTACGGAAAGCAGGGAATTACCTGCTTCCATTTTCTTGATTATTCATTACTTGCCCGTAACTACATCCAGAGCTTTTTGCAATTGCAGGTCATTCTCTGGCTTCGTCATCGTTTTACGGAGACTTTCTTCCAGCGAAGAGCGTGTCTTCGCGTCTACTTTACCAGTTACCTCAAGCTTGCTGGAGGTTTGGAACTGCTTGATTGCTTCCTCTGTCTTTTCATCAAAATAGCCATCTTCTCGTCCTGGGGACAGATTCAAGCCCTTCAGGATGAGCTGCAGGTTTTTCACGTCAGTACCAGCCATGTCGCGCTGCAATACTTTATCTGCCGGCAACAGAGTTGCGTTGAAATAGTCTGGTTGCTTGACTGCAAAGTCTGGTGTAATGCCTTTTTTATGGACCCATTCGCCCTTCGGCGTGACCCACTTGGCAATCGTCAGCTTCAATTGGCTCTTGTCGTTCATTTCCATTGTACTCTGAACGGTTCCCTTACCAAAGGTCTTCTCGCCAACTAGCTTGTAGTTGCCGCTATCCCGCATGGCACCTGCCAAAATCTCCGAAGCACTGGCGCTTCCGCCATTAATCAGTACTGAGATTGGATAAGACTTAGCAGCTTCTGTTGTCGAGAAATATTCTTCTTTTTGCTGTCCGCCATTTCCATACTCGATTTGCACGATCTTGCCTTTATTCGGTACGAGGATTTCTCCGATTTCTTTCACAGCCAGCAAATACCCGCCCGGATTGCCTCGAACGTCAATTACCAAACCGCCAATCCCCTTCTGCTCGAGAGCAGCCAGCTGTTCTTTGAAGTGCTTAGCTGTGTCTGTAGAGAATTGGGTAATGTTGATTACGCCTACTTTAACACCATTCTTCTCGAGTATCTGACTGTTTACCGTCTCAATCGGAATATCATCCCGCACACACACGATGGTAAGAGGCTCTGGCACTCCGGCTCTCACTACTTTGAGAACCGCCTTTGTACCTTTAGGCCCGCGAATCTTCGTCACTGCCTGATGCAGGTCCAATCCTTCAAGAGATTCATCATTTACACTCAAAATTTGGTCGTTTGGTCGCAGCCCTGCACGCTCCGCTGGAGAGTTTTTGAATGGTGAAACAACCGTTACCCGACCATTTTGCATCGTAACTTCTGTCCCGATCCCTTGGAAAGTCGAATGTAGGGTAGATGTGAACTCCTCAGCAGAACGAGGGTCCATGTAATCACTGTACGGATCTTCGAGCGACCCGACCATTCCGCCAATTGCACCTTCTACTAATTGCTCATTGGTGACATTTTGGATGTAATCTTTCTTGATCGTGGAAAACGCCTCGTACAACTTCTGGAACTCTTTCGGATAATCTCCGCTCCCAGAAAACAGCGCCATGCTGGAAGCTGTTAAAGCCCCACCTTGACTTGAACTGGCGCTAGCCGATGTCTTCATGATCGCCATCGTAATAAAACTGCTGGCTACCATCGAGATGAGTACAAGCGCGATTACGGTACGTCCTTTCCATCTCACTGTTACGTCACCATCCTTTGTGCTACCGGAAAAAGATATGCTGCTAGTTTATGCATGTTCCGTTAACAATATTTGTCTGGTCGCACGAGGTCTACTTCAAATACGGCATTGGGTTGACTGCTACGTCATTTTTATAGACGGTAAAGTGCACGTGATTCCCGGTTGAGCGACCTGTTGATCCTACCTCTGCGATCTTTTGACCTCTCGATACGGATTGCCCAACAGAAACCTTGATCCCACCCTCACGAATATGACCGTACAAAGTGGTATATTCCGCATTATGCTTGATCATTACTGTATTCCCGTAGCCGCCATTGTATCCTGCAAAGAGAACGACTCCGTCAGCCGCTGCCATAATTGGCGTTCCTTTCCGTGCTGCCATATCTAAACCATTATGCCCAGCTGAGCGGCCTGTAAACGGATCACTCCGCATTCCGAAGCCCGAAGTGAAGCGGAATTGTCCACTTGCGACTGGCAAGGCAAACTTTCCACCCTTGTAGCCTGTACTAGAGGCGCTCATCGCACGTACTCGTTCCGCGTATTTGGCTGATTCCTGTTTGGTGATAGCCAAAAGCTCCTGACCATATTGCTCCAAATCCACTTCCAGAGCAGATTCTTTCTTATCCAGTGCTGCCTTGACCACTAGACTTTGCTTGTACTGCTTGTCCAATTCGACTTTGAGATCCTCAGCCTCATCGAACATCCCAGCGTACACAGTCAGTTGATGATCAATTTCTTTCTTTTTGGTCTCTATGGTTTCCTTATCGCGAATGTTATCCTCTAAAATACGCGTGTCCTGCTCCAAAATAAGCTGCAAGGCCTGCATACGCGTCAAAAAGTCCCCAAAGTCAGAGGAACCGAGAAGTACATCCAAATAAGAGATCGTACCGCGTTCATACATGGAAGTCACACGCGTTCTGAGTAAGGCATCCCTTTTGGCTACGCGGTCTTTTGCTTCATCTAACTGATCCTGAGCGTTTGCTGCTTTTTCCTTGGTATCATCCATTTGCTGCTCAAGCTTGTCCAGCTTTTTCTGTGTATCGTTGCGACGCAAATCAATTTGCATCAATTGCGTCTCCAAGCCTTTTTTCTCTTTTTGCACGACATTGATCTGTTCTTCGGTCTTCTTCAATTGCTGCTGCTGGCTTTTCTTCTTCTTTTGGATGTCTTTTAGCTCTCGATTAATCTTGTCCAAAGAAGCCTTACTAGGCGCTGCCAAGCTCACATTTGTCGGGAGCACAGTACCGACTACAAGCCCAGTGATTACGAGTGCTAGCAGGATTCTCTTTCTCATGATACTCCTCCCACGCTCTTCAAATTATTAAACTCGCAAGAAGCGACGTACGGACACCAAACTTCCCCAAATCCCGATGAATGCACCAATCGCTAGCAAAGCCAGCGCCACTTGATACACGAGCGGGAATAGCGGCAACAGTTTAAACAGTTGGGAAGCTTCAAAGCTGGAGTGAATGGCATCCAGAAGGTAGTAATATCCAACCATTAACATAATGGTTGGAATCAATGCCCCTGCCACACCCATCAACAGCCCTTCCACAAAGAATGGCCAACGGATAAACCAGTTCGTGGCCCCAACCAACTTCATGATTTCAATCTCTCTGCGACGTGCCACAATCGTCAGCTTAATCGTGTTGGCAATCAAGAACATCGCTGTAAAGCCAAGTCCAATAATAAAGGCAATCCCGACATTACGAACTGCTCCTGTCAAGGAAAACAGCTTATCCACAGTGCCTTCCCCATAGGTTAGGCTTTTGACATACTGGAGATTTTTAATTTGAGCGGCAACAGCAGCAGTGTCTTGCGGTTGCTTCGTTTTTACGGTAAACGCATCCGGCAGAGGATTGCTTTCCTCCAAGCCTTCAAACAAGTACGCTTTTTCACCAAGGCTCTCTTTAAACTGCTTTAGACCCTCGTCTTTCGGTATAAATGAAACGGATTCCACTTGCGGAAGTTTCTTGATGTTGTTCTCAACCTGCGTGATGTTTTCTTTTGTCGCCAGCAAGTCCATGAAAACGCGAATTTCCACTTGTTTTTCGACGGATTGTGCAAAGTAATTGACGTTCATCGCCAACACGAGAAAAACTCCCAAAATAAAGAGGGTAATGGTCACGGCACTAATAGAAGCGAACGACATCCAGCCGTTCCGCCCGAGGTTTTTGACCCCTTCACGGACATGGCGCCCCAGCGTCCTAATCTTCATAACCGTATTCCCCTCTCTGCTCATCACGGGCGATTTGGCCTGCTTCGATCGCAACCACCCGTTTTCTCATGGTGTTTACAATTTCCCTGTTGTGTGTCGCCATGACGACTGTCGTTCCTCGCTGATTGATTTCTTCAAACAGCTTCATGATTTCCCATGAGGTCTCTGGGTCCAAGTTCCCCGTTGGTTCGTCCGCGATAATAATTCCCGGACTATTCACCAGTGCACGCGCTAAAGCAACACGTTGCTGCTCACCACCGGACAGCTCGCTCGGCAGCATTTTTGCTTTATGCTTGAGCTTTACCAGTCCCAAAACATCCATCACGCGCGGCTTGATTTGTTTGGGATTACTCTCGATTACTTCCATCGCAAATGCGACGTTTTCGAAAACAGTCAATGTCGGCAGCAGCTTGAAGTCTTGGAATACAACACCGATACTGCGGCGGACTAATGGAATTTGACGCTCTTTAATTCTGCTGACATTGAAGCCACCCAAAAAGATTTGTCCTTTCGTCGGCTTCTCTTCACGGTACATTAATTTGATAAACGTAGATTTACCCGCTCCACTGGGGCCTACTACGTACACAAATTCACCCTTTTCGATTCGAATGTTGATACCTTTCAAAGCATTCGTACCATTCGGGTATGTTTTCCACACATCGAACATTTCGATCAAGCAAATCACATCCTACTTCGTCAGATCCTTCTTTATGTATCTTGATCCTGATTTTTTGTTAACGGTAAAATCGACAAAACCCCTCTACCCACTAGCAACCGCTGCCATACCTTGTTGAAAAACAGCGGGATTTCCCATCTTATCCATTATACCACCACGATTCAAGGATGGTATCCACTAAATCTCTCATTTCTTGTCGAAACAGCTTCGATTGTTAACAACTGTCACGAATTAGGGAGAAAATAAGATTGCACATTCCCGCCTAGCATCATGGAAAACAGTTGGCTACAATGAGTGTGACAAGAGGTTATTCATGTAAAAAGGAGCTGGATATAACGTGGAAAATTTTGTTTACCATAACCCGACTCAGCTGATTTTTGGACGGGGTCAATTGGCCCAGCTCGAGGAAAAAGCAAGACAGCTAGGTCCCACTGTTCTTTTGGTATATGGTGGTGGCAGTTTCAAACGAACCGGACTCTACGACAAAGTAATTTCTCTCCTCCAGTCTGCGGGCTGCCGCGTACATGAATTGGCAGGAGTGGAGCCAAATCCACGTCTGAGTACCGTGAACAAAGGAATTGAGCTATGCCGCCAAGAAGGCGTTAATTGGATACTCGCTGTTGGTGGAGGCAGTGTAATCGACGCGGCCAAAGCAGTCGCGATCGGTGTGCCTTACGAGGGAGATGTGTGGGATTTTTATACGCGTAAAGCGGTCGCACAAGAGGCTCTCCCCCTCGGTACCGTACTGACACTTGCTGCTACGGGTTCTGAAATGAACCGGGGAAGCGTCGTCACCAACTGGGAGACACAAGAAAAGCATGGAGCTGGCACAACGTTTCCAGCGTTTTCGATTCTGGATCCTGCGCATACGTTTAGCGTACCTCGCGACCAAACGATCTACGGAATCAGCGACATTTTGTCCCATGTATTCGAGCAGTATTTCACGCATACAACCGAAATTCCGTTGCAAACACGTTTTGCTGAGTCGATCATGAAGACCGTCATCGAAAATGCAGAACGCGTCCTCACGAATCCGGAAGACTACGATGCTCGCGCCAACATCCTGTACTGCGGAACAATGGCATTGAACGGCACTCTCCCGGTTGGCGTCACAACAGACTGGGCAACTCACTCCATTGAGCATGCAGTCAGTGCTGTTTACGACATCCCGCACGGTGGCGGTCTGGCGATCATCTTCCCGAAATGGATGCGCTATGTGTACCGTGATAACGTCGCTCGCTTCGTGCGCTTCGCAACAGAGGTATGGAATGTCGATCCTTCCGGCAAGACAGATGATGAGATCGCCTTGGAAGGGATTGCCGCTACAGAAGCTTTCTTTGCCCGTATCGGTGCCCCGACCCGCTTGGCTGATTACGACATCACCGACGAGCACTTGCAACTGATGGCCGAAAAAGCCACTCCGTTTGGCCCGATTGGTCAGTTTAAAACGTTGACGAGTGACGATGTGGCGCAGATTCTTCGCATGTCTTTGTAAACACAAACAAACGCCGCCTTCCAGAAATGGGAGTACGGCGTTTGTTACTTTGATCGTCAATTTTGATTCAGCCATTTTTTACGAATAAGATATCCGCATAACAGCACCAACGGTACACCGAAGCTATAAGTAAAATCATAGAATGGCCAGTACTTCGAAATGATGTCGCCAAAGACGACGATATTGGGTGAGAAAATCGTGGACATCACCATGAGCAAAATGATGTACGGAAAGATTAGAACCTTGAAGTTGTCGATTCGAAAAACGTGACGGATTCCCAAATGAAAAAACAGGCAATACAGCGTAATTTTGACGCTCACTGCGATAAACCAGATCACCGCGATAATCGCTTCTAGCCGCTGAATGAAATCCCCGAGCTTCAGCTGTTTGATGAGAACATAGGTCGGATAAAAATGCCGCGCAGTCTGATCTGCCCCCAAAACAAGGATGCACATCAGCATGATGATGAACAGCACAATTCCCCCAAGCAACGTCCCCAGAAAAAAATATCTCATCCGTTTTTGGATGGGCGAGACAAACGGAAGAACCGCCATAAAAATGACCAGCTCTGAATAAGGAAAGGCAATTGCCGCCGTAGATCCCTGCAAAATAGGCTTCCACCCATTTTCAAAAACAGGTGAAATTCTCGATATTTCCGCCTGTGGCAGCAGAGTAATCATGAGTAAAACAAAAAAGAAAAAGAACCAGACAAAATAGATTTCTGCCGATTCTGCCACTGTTTGCAGTCCCAAACTCACCCCAAACATAATCACAATGACAAACAACAGCTGTATCGCGAATCTTGGAGTCGAGACTAATAGATGCGTACCAACAAAGTCGCCAATTTCCATCACATGCGCCCCTGCTGAAAACAGCGTATAGCTAATAAACGAGAGTGTAATGATCGTTCCTAATACTCTCCCAACGGTTTGATCCACAAAGGTGAAAAAGCTTTGATTCCGATAAAGCTTCCCCACAGCTATGAGTAAGACAATATTGAGCAGTCCCACCACAAGCCCGATCAGGACGGATATCCACGCATCCTGTTTCGCGAGTGCAGCCGTCATGCCAGGCAGGACGAGAACGGAGTCCCCAATGGTAACAAGGGTGACGAGCATCAATAGTTGACGGGGACTGATCTTGTAGCTCTCTTGCATGATTGCTCCCTGCTCTCTTTAGGCCTTCGATTCCTTTGTACAATTATTTCCTCCATGAATCGGCGCTAAACACATAGGCATTTCATGCTATGATAAAGAAAAATATGTAAATTTCGAAATGGACTGGAGGACTGCAACCATGTACAGAGTAAAAAAGCAGGACGTGATTTATGCCATGTCTCCTGAGAATCAGCCGGTCTTGAAGGTAGAAGCAGGCAGTATCGTAACGGTTGAAACCTGCGATTGCTTCGAGGACCAAATCCAATCAGCTGACACCGTGTTTCAAGAGCTTGATTGGAATCGGATCAACCCCGCTTCAGGACCTATTTATATAGAAGGAACAGAACCAGGCGATATTTTGGTTGTTCATATTCAGAAAATTGAGATTAAAAATCAAGGCGTAATGGTTACTGGACCAGAACTGGGTGTAATGGGATTCGACCTCCAAGAAAATGTAATCAAAATGATTCCGATACAAGATGGACAAGCTGTATTGTCAGACAAGCTTCAGGTTCCACTCAATCCCATGATTGGCGTAATTGGAACAGCTCCTGCCAAAGAAGCCATTTCATGCGGTACGCCAGGCGATCACGGCGGCAACATGGACTGCAAGCAAATGCGCGAAGGTACTACATTGCTTTTACCCGTAAATGTTCCCGGCGCATTATTTGCCCTGGGTGACCTTCATGCTGCAATGGCTGACGGTGAAGTAGCTGTATGTGGCGTGGAAATTGCTGGGGAAGTAACCGTAAAGCTCGATGTGATAAAAGGAAAACAGTGGCCGCTACCGATGGCAGTCAACCAAGAGCACCTGATCACGATTGCATCGGAAAAAGAGCTGGACAAGGCTGCGGATCGAGCGGTAATCAACATGGTACAATTTCTACACGAAGAGCTGGGAGTAGAAAAGGCCGAAGCCACCTTCTTGCTCTCCGCTGCGGGAGATTTGCGTATCTGTCAGGTAGTCGATCCTTTAAAGACGGCCCGCATGGAGCTGCCTCTTGCGTACGCAACTGCATTAGGCTTTGATTCGAAAATAGTCGGTAGATAAGGATAGAACGCAAAAAAACCCCAAAGCTCTGGGGTTTTTGCTTTACCTACAAGTACGTTTTTATGCAGGTGAACCGACATCGATCAGGGATTCAATCATGACCTTTTGACTGTTTTTGTTCACCCAAGCATGTGTTTCTACCAGTTGCTTGCGGTACCAATCGATTTGTACTTCTACCTGATTACGAGCGGTCCCACCCAGCACGTTGCGTGCATTGACAACTGTCTCAACAGCGAGAGCGTCATACACATCTGCCCCAATAGCCTCTGATAAGCTCTGGAATTCTTCCAAGGTCAGATCGAGAAGATACTTTTGCTGCTCGATGCAGTACAAGACGGTTCTCCCTACGACTTCATGCGCCTGACGGAACGGCATGTCTTTGCGAACCAAATAATCTGCCAAGTCTGTCGCATTGGAAAAATCGTTGGTAACTGCTTGACGCATGCGATCTGCTTTGACTTGCATCGTCTTAATCATCGGCGTGAGCAACGCTAGCGCACCATGAATGGTAGTTACCGTATCGAACATGCCTTCTTTATCTTCTTGCATGTCCTTGTTGTAAGCCAGCGGCAAACCTTTCAATACGGTCAACAATCCAAATAGATTGCCGTAAACACGCCCTGTTTTTCCGCGAACCAGCTCTGCTACATCAGGATTTTTCTTTTGCGGCATGATACTGGACCCCGTACAAAATGCATCGTCTAGCTCCACAAAAGA
The DNA here is from genome assembly GCF_013284285.1 of Brevibacillus sp. HB1.4B. Classification (NCBI taxonomy): domain Bacteria; kingdom Bacillati; phylum Bacillota; class Bacilli; order Caryophanales; family Paenibacillaceae; genus Brevibacillus; species Brevibacillus sp. HB1.4B. The sequence goes on along the minus strand of NZ_JABSUT010000007.1, from coordinate 330,136 downwards.
GAATTCCTGACTGCTCCAGATGACGAGTTCTTCGCACAGACGGGAGAGATGGGTCATGACCAAAGAAGCATCAGCCAAAAATTCGACGATGAAATCACGATCACTCACTGCATCCATGCTGTTTTGATAGATACCATCAAATTGCAGCAATTCCGCTACAAACGTGCGGTCAATCGGGAATGTCGTACCTGCGAGGGCACCTGCTCCAAGCGGCAGCACATTCACACGCTTCCACGTCTCGGTCATCCGTTCGATATCGCGTTGCAGCATGGACACATACGCCATCAGGTGATAGCCAAACAATACTGGTTGCGCACGCTGCAAATGTGTATAGCCTGGCATGACGGTATCGAGATGCTGGCTCGCTTGCTCGAGCAATGCCTCTTGCAAATACATCGCCAATTGGATAATCTCCATCAGCTTTTCTCTGAGGTACAGATGCATATCTAATGCAACCTGATCATTGCGGCTGCGGCCGGTGTGGAGTTTGCCCCCCACCGGACCGATCTCTTCAATCAGCATCTTTTCAATATTCATATGCACATCTTCGTGCGCAACGAGAAACTCAGCTTGCCCGCGCTCAATTTTCTCTTTTACCTTTTTCAAGCCAGCGATGATCTGTCTTACTTCCTCCATCGGCAGGATGCCGCACTTGCCCAACATGGCAACATGAGCCAGGCTTCCGACGATGTCCTGTCGCCACATTTTCTGGTCGAAAGAAATAGAAGCAGTATACTCTTCTACGAGTTGATTCGTCGGCTTCGTGAAGCGTCCTCCCCAGAGTTTCATTGCTTGATCGCATCCTTTTCATCCAAAATCTTAATGGCCGTGTTTTTATTCTCGTGCAGTACACCCTCGTTTACCTGTGCGTATACCTTTGTTGGCAGACCCCACAGCTTGATAAAACCGAGTGCTGCTTTGTGGTCGAATTGGTCACCTGCATTGTAAGTCGCCAGCTCGTGGCTGTAGAGAGACGATGCAGAGGTGCGGCCTACAACGATCGCATGTCCTTTGTGCAGCTTCACACGTACGACACCCGTTACGTGTTTTTGCGTTTCTTCAATGAATGCCTGAACAGCATTGCGAATCGGCGAAAACCAGAGACCCTCGTAAATCACTTGCGCCAGTTTTTGCTCGACAATCGGTTTGAACTGGGCGACCTCACGTGGTTGCGTCAAGAATTCCAGCTCACGGTGAGCCAAAATCAAAGTAGTTGCAGCCGGTGTCTCGTAAACTTCGCGAGATTTGATGCCCACCAAACGGTTTTCCACATGGTCGATACGGCCTACACCATGGTTTCCAGCGATTTTGTTCAGCTTGAGGATCAGCTCAGCCAGCGGGAGCTCTTCGCCGTTCAATGCAGTTGGCTTCCCTTGCACGAAGGCGATTTCGATTTCTTCTGCCTCGTCTGGTGCATCCGTGATTGACTTCGTCAGATCGTATGCACCTTCTGGAGGAGCAGCCCATGGATCTTCCAGAACACCGCACTCGCAGCTTCTGCCCCACAAGTTTTGGTCAATACTGTATGGATTGTCCAGATCGATTGGGATCGGGATATTGTTCTTTTTCGCATATTCAATCTCTTCGTCACGCGTCCAGCCCCATTCCCGAACCGGCGCCACGATTTTGATATCCGGGTTCAGCGCTGTAAAGGAAACATCGAAACGTACCTGGTCGTTTCCTTTTCCTGTGCAACCGTGTGCGACAGCTACCGCGCCTTCTTTTTCCGCGATTTCAACCAGCACGCGCGAAATCAGGTAACGCGACAGTGCAGACACCAGCGGATACTTCCCTTCGTACATAGCGTTTGCCTTCAAAGCTGGCAATACGAATTCTTCTGCGAATGCATCTTTTGCATCCACTACGATTGATTTCAATGCCCCTACCTGCAATGCTTTTTTCTGTACGAAATCGAGGTCTTTCCCTTCCCCCACATCCAATGCAACTGCAATGACATCGTAGTTATACGTATCTTGCAGCCATTTAATTGCTACCGATGTATCTAAACCGCCTGAATAGGCCAACACAATTTTTTCTTTTGTCATCATTCTCTCTCCCCGTTTCGAAGTTTCTCTCATGCGAGTAATTATACAAACGAACTAATAAAAATACAACTATTTTTATTGTATATTTCTTGTGAATTCGCAGACAAAAACAGGAATGCAAAGAAATTATACATTTCTCGCATAAAGAGTATCTTGTTTTTATGCATACTCATTGTCTGTTCATGCATAAACGTTGCGCGATTGAAAGGAAAACGAATCCAATGTAGAGAATGAGTGAAAGGAAGAATTACATAGGAGAAGTCTGTTGGAGGGATTATGAAAACAATTTATTTGGTACGTCATTGTCAGGCTGCTGGCCAAGAACCCGAAGCTCTGCTCACGGAAAAGGGAGAAGTACAAGCCCGGGAGCTTGCCACCTTCTTCGCAGATTCCCCCATCGATCGAATCATTTCGAGTCCATATCATCGGGCGATTGCTACCATCCAGCCTCTTGCACAGGAGCGCGGAATCGTGGTTGAAGAAGACACGCGTTTGGTCGAGCGTGTCCTTAGCGGAGTGGCACGTGAAGATTGGTTCGAGCGACTGCGCGATACGTTCGATGACCTGACTCTTGAATTCGAAGGGGGCGAATCCAGTCTCACTGCTATCAACCGTGCAAATTCGTTGCTCACTGAGATTTTGGCAGATGCGCACAAAGAAATCGTGCTTGTTAGCCACGGATGCCTGCTGGCCTTGCTCATGAAATCAATGGATGACCGCTTTGGCTTTCACGATTGGGAGAAATTAAGCAATCCGGATGTATTCAAGCTTACCTGCCATTTAGAAACCAGAGAGATCGTCCGCATATGGTCGTAAACGAATAAAAACAGTTACAAGGGGCAGCTCATCTGATTGCCTCCTGTAACTGTTTTTGTGGGATGGACTCTATTCCGATAATGCTTTGCAACTCTTCGTACGGCAGTCGCTGAACGATTCTGATAAAATGCTCCGCCAATATCGGATCAAATTGGGTACCAGAGCCCCGTCTGATTTCTTGAAGCGCTTCCTCCACAGGCAAACCTTTTCGATAAGGCCTGTCCGCAACCATCGCATCGAAAGCGTCTGAAATGGCTAAAATTCTCGCCATCAACGGAATCTCATCCCCAGCTAAACCATCCGGGTATCCCCTTCCGTCTATTCGCTCATGATGGGAGCGGATCGCAGGAAGCAATTCGTTGAACATCCCTGCTTGCAAAATAATTTCGTAGCCAATGACTGTGTGCTGCTTGATCTTGTCGTACTCTTCCGGGGTCAGCTTTCCTTTTTTATTGAGAATTTCGTCTTCGATGCCGATTTTTCCAATGTCGTGCAGGATTCCCCCGATATAAACATCCTCCACTTTGCGTTCGGACAAACCAATATCTCTCGCAATTTCTCTTCCCCAGTAAGCTACACGCTGAGAATGTCCACTTGTGTAGCGATCTCGTGCGTCAATGGAAGCAGCCATCGTCGTTAAGAAGTTGTGATTGAATGATTTGACCTCTTCTACTTTTTGCTGAAGCCTTTGGAGGTTGTCATAGTAATGATGAAATACGTAACTGATCGTAATAAACGCAATCATCATAGGAATTAGTGGTAGCGGGCCATATGACTCTACTAAGCGGGAACCTACTCCGGCTAAAATTAAAAGCAGCAAGTAAGTCGAGGTAAATCCTTTTGCCATCATCTTTACGGTTCGCGCCCAGGTCATTTGATGAAAATAGGAGATACCCAATCCACATAAAATCAGGTTCACAAACCAATAAACCACAGCCAAAATCAAATCGCTAATAATAGGAGAAACGGTTCCGAAGCCCTCGATCCAATCCTTCAAAAACGCTACTGTCCATATCGTCATTAACAATTGCCCAATATTAATGATAGCTTTTAGCGGATTAAACCTTACCAGGAAAGCAATGATTAAAGATTCAATAACAGCAGCCCATACTCCGACCCATACGCCGTACAACAAGATACCCGAAAAGATTACAGCATTGTTCACTGTTAAAATCGTATTCGATATACGCACGGGAGCAAAACAGGAGAAAATGGTCAGGAGAGTATAGGTAGATAATACCCCCCAATGCTCACGAACTGCCCATTCAGATGAAGATGTGTAAAAAATATAGATTGCTGCAATGACAAATCCAACCTGTACAACAATCCCCTTTATCCAATTTGCATAATCAGTTTTTTGTCGCATAACTTTTACCTTCGCGAAGTTGTAGTAATGAAATGGGTTTATTCATCAATCGCTGAACAAGTAAAAAGGCGCCTAGCATAATAAAAATATCGCCGATGCTAATAATCCGAGGAATGACAGATGGCATGTAGATGACATCCGTCAAAAACGGAAAATTTGAACTTTCCGTCAATACACTATGCTTGAAATTCGTTCCGTTTATAACCGGCTCTAAATCATAAGGAAGCTTTGCTGCTTGAACTAAATCAATTGGCATTTTTCCATTGTTAGACCAAATTGCAATCGCATTCAGAAACCAGCCGATTAAAAATATCCGCATATCCTCAAATTCTCGATTAAAAACGAGGAAAGCCAAAATAAACACATACGCGATCGATATGAAAATGCCACCGATCGCAGGGAATAAGACCGCACAAGCTTGGAGCAGTATGGTAACGACAAGAAGTTTTATTTGATTGAATTTAGGAAAATCCTTGATTCTTCCCCCTCGCAGCAATGCTACGAGAAAAGATAGGGCAATTACATCCAATAGCATGTTGTTTCCTCCAAGCTTGAAGAAAAAACACCACTCAGCCAAGCGGTGTTTGTTTCTCCAATACGCTTATTATCCAATATGGAAGTTTGCAGAAGTAGCTGCTACGATTGCTACCACCATCATAATTGCCGCGAACCATTTTTTCATTTTCTTTTCCCCCCTTCAGGCATAGTGGAGAAAGCTGGCTTCGCTACTGTCCGTGATGCAGAGGCCAAGCGACCAAGTACAACCCCTGCTCTTCTTTCCTTTTCCATTATGGAAAAGGTTGGATTCGCTACTGGCTCCATACGGACCAAGCGACCAGATACAGTCCGTACTTCTTTGCTTCTTTCTTACCTTTATTTTACACATAAGTGACAAAATTCGGCAATCATAGATTCATAGTCTATTCGATTTAATTACAGATAGTTCTATTTAACTAGAACTATGTTCACACCAGCGCCGCCAATATCGCCTTTTGTGCGTGCAATCTATTTTCAGCCTGATCGAAAATGACAGAGCGCGATCCGTCGATAACCCCTGTTGTCACTTCTTCCCCACGATGTGCTGGCAAGCAATGCAAGAAGAGATAATCACGATTTGCCGCTGCTACCAACTTTTCGTTCACTTGATAGTCGGCAAATGCTTTCAATCGCACCTCATTTTCTTCTTCAAAACCCATACTAGTCCAAACGTCCGTGTATACTGCATCTGCCCCCATGACAGCCTCTATCGGATCGGTGGTCACCATCATTTTTCCACCGCTTTGTTTCGCATATTCTGTAGCTTTTGCGACAATTGTTGCATCCATTTCGTAGCCTGCCGGAGTCGCCACCCGCACATCCAGGCCTAGCAGGGCTGCGCCCAGCACCAGTGAGTTCGCCACGTTGTTGCCGTCTCCTACATAGGCGAGCTTGACTCCTTTCAGCTTGCCTTTATGCTCCCAGATCGTCAGCAGATCAGCCAATGCCTGACAAGGATGGTACAGATCGGTCAAGCCATTGATAATGGGGATCGAGGCGTGCTCAGCAAGCTCTTCTACATAAGAGTGGGAAAAGGTGCGAATCATGATGGCATCCACGTACCGGGAGAGAACTTTTGCGGTGTCGCTGATCGGCTCCCCGCGTCCGAGCTGTAGCTCTTTTCCGCTCATGAACATCCCTAGGCCACCCAACTGATGCATCCCTACTTCAAAGGAGACGCGCGTACGGGTCGAAGCCTTGTCAAAGATCATCCCCAACGTCTTGCCTTGCAAAGGCTGGAATGGCTGTCCCAGCTTTTGCAATTGCTTGACGTGAGCAGACAGATGGAGCAGCTCCATCAATTCTTCCCCGTTGAATTCATCGACGCGTAAGAAATCTTTTCCTTTATGCTTTTGTAACGGCAAGTTTTGAAAGTGTTCCAATATCTTCACTGGCTGCATGCGAGCCACCTCTTTTCTTCATAATAGACTTCACGTATAACTCGAACGTATCGACAGCGGAGAACAACGGCACACCTTGTTGTACCATACGGCTTCGCAGAGCAAATCCTGTCCGGCCCTGACGATTGCCTTTCGTTGCAGTAACAAGTGCGAAGGCCGCTTCTTCCTTTTGCAATAGCTCGATCCACGCCGTTTCATCTGCCACGACATGCTTCACGACAATTCCTTCGGCTGCAAGCCACTTGGCCGTTCCCGGAGTCGCTGCCAGATTGGCACCGTCTGCTTGAATTTGTCCAATCGACTCTCTTACGCCGTCCTGCTTATCTCCATCTGCCAGAGAAATCATAACCAACTGACCTTTTTGCCAGTCGCCGTACAAATTGTCTTTGAAAGCAAAGGCTTTGCCTGCTGCCTCTTCGAAAGAATGCCCCAAGCCGAGAACTTCTCCCGTCGATTTCATCTCTGGACCTAGTACCGGGTCTACGCCGTTCAGCTTGATCGTGGAGAAGACTGGCGCCTTGACGACTGCAAAAGGAATCTCTGGCAAAAGCCCTGTACCGTAGCCCATCTCTGACAGCTTTTCACCCAATTGTGCGCGCACTGCCAGTTGAACCATCGGGATGCCAGTCACTTTGCTCGTAATCGGTACGGTCCGTGAAGCACGAGGATTTACCTCCAGTACATAAACCGTTTCACCATCAATGACGAACTGGATATTGATTAGCCCGACCGCTTCCATTTCTCTCGCGATTGCTTCTGTATAGCTCGCGATTTTTTGCTTGCTGTCATCCGTCAGCTGAGGAGCCGGGAACAAGGCTACACTGTCACCTGAGTGGATTCCCGCTCTCTCCACATGCTGGAAAATCCCTGGGATAATGACAGATTGTCCGTCGCATACCGCATCTACTTCTGCTTCCTTACCTGGAACGTATTTATCCACAAGGAGTGGGAAAAACATGCTCATGTCCGGATGGTTCAACCAGTCGTGAATGGTCGCTTGCAGCTCGTCGATATTGTGGACGACTACCATACCTTGCCCGCCGATGACGTACGAAGGTCGCATCAAAACAGGGAAGCCGATTTCCTCCGCAATCACGGTCGCATCCTCCAAGGTCGATACTCCTTTACCGGGGATATGCGGAATATCCATCTTGCGCAGCATGGCGTAGAACAGCTCGCGGTCCTCCGTGCGTTCGATGGCTGTAAGCGACGTACCCATTACTTTCAGCCCCGCGTGCTCCAGCTTGGCGGCCAGATTGATCGCGGTTTGACCGCCGAACTGAACCATGACGCCCTCAACCTGTTCGCGTTCTGCGATATGCAGCACGTCTTCTACGTGAAGCGGTTCAAAATAAAGATGGTCGGCTGTTTCATAGTCCGTGCTGACCGTCTCTGGGTTGTTGTTCACAACGACAGCCGCAATACCGCTGGCCTGAAGCGCTTTGGCTGCATGCACGGAGCAGTAGTCAAACTCGATACCCTGACCGATGCGAATGGGACCTGAGCCAAGTACCAGTACTTTGCGGCCAGACAGTGACTCGACCTCATCTATTCCTTGCCAATCCGAATAGTAGTAAGGGGTTTGGGCATCAAATTCTGCTGCACAAGTGTCCACGATTTTATAAGTAGGCGTAATGTCCGATTCTTGACGCAATGATTTGATTTCGGCAGGTGTAGCACCTACCAGTGAAGCAATGGTTTCATCGGCAAACCCGCGACGCTTTGCTTCCAACAACAGCTCAGGGGTCAGTGTTTTCCGATCGTGGCAAGACAGCTCTACTTCCAAATCCACGATTTTACGCAAGCTCCGCAAGAAAAACGGATCGACACCAGTCAGACTGTGCAGCTCACTTTCTGTAAAGCCTTTGCGGATCGCCTCGGCAAAAACAAACAGTCTGATATCCGTTGCTTCTTGCAAGGAATGTGCAAGCTCATCACGTGTCCAGGAGGCCAGCTCTGATCGAGTCAAATGTGTGCAGCCCTGTTCCAGGGAGCGAACTGCCTTCAAAAGTCCTGCTTCCAGATTGCGGGCGATCGACATGACCTCGCCAGTCGCTTTCATTTGGGTCCCCAGCTTGCGGTCTGCCAGCGGGAATTTGTCAAATGGGAAGCGCGGGATTTTGACAACGATGTAGTCCAACGCTGGTTCAAAACTAGCGTACGTATAGCCTGTGATTGGATTGAGTACCTCATCCAGTCCATAACCTAGTGCGAGCTTGGCAGCGATCCGCGCAATTGGATAACCTGTTGCTTTGGATGCCAACGCACTTGAACGGCTTACACGAGGATTTACTTCGATCAGCACATACCGATCGGAATTCGGATCAAGCGCAAATTGAATATTGCAACCGCCTACTACCCCTAGCGAACGAATCACTTTCGTTGATACGCTGCGCAGCATTTGGTACTGGCGGTCTGTCAGCGTCTGAGATGGCGCGACAACAATACTGTCTCCCGTATGAATGCCTACTGGGTCCAAATTTTCCATATTGCACACGATGATGCAGGTATCATTTGCGTCCCGCATGACCTCGTATTCAATCTCTTTCCAGCCTTTTACACTGCGCTCAATCAATACCTGACCGATTGGGCTAGCTGCAATGCCACCCGCTGCAACTTTGCGCAAGGACGATTCATCCCCTGCGATCCCGCCGCCTGCTCCTCCGAGTGTATAAGCAGGACGGACAATCACGGGATAGCCTATAGTGTTCGCAAACTCGATTGCTGCTTCTACAGATTCGACTGTATCGCTCTCTGGAACAGGCTCTCCGATTTTTTGCATCAATTGCTTGAACAGCTCACGGTCTTCCCCGTTTTGAATGGCAGCCAGCGGCGTCCCCAACAGTTGGACGTTGTACTTTTCCAACACACCCGCTTCTGCCAGCGAAACAGCAAGATTAAGTCCCGTTTGGCCGCCTAACGTAGGCAAGAGGCCATCGGGACGCTCTTTTGCGATAATAGCTGTCACGGATTCCACCGTGAGCGGCTCCAGATATACTTTGTCCGCTACTTGTTCATCTGTCATGATCGTAGCTGGATTGTTATTCACCAGCAAGACCTGCACGCCGGCCTCCTTTAGGGAAAGGCAAGCCTGTGCACCTGCATAATCAAATTCCGCTGCCTGCCCGATGACGATCGGACCAGAACCGATGACCAATACTTTATGAATGTGTGGCAATTTAGGCATATCTCTTCGCTCCTACTACGCGCATCGACTGCAAGAATTGGTGGAAAATGTGGGATGTATCACTAGGGCCCGGATGTGCTTCTGGATGGAACTGCACACTGAAAACAGGCAGACTAATGTGACGTAATCCTTCGACTGAACCGTCATTGACATTGCGATACGAAACCGTTAACTGACGTTTATCCAGAGACTCTTCCTTGACCACGTACCCGTGATTTTGTGAACTCATGTATACTTTCCCAGTCATCAGATCTTTGACCGGATGATTGCTACCGCGGTGACCGTATGCGAGCTTTTCTGTCTTGCCGCCGTACATCAACGCCAATACTTGATGCCCCAAGCAGATGCCTAATGTCGGGTACTGCTCTACGGCTTTACGCCATTCGCTGCAATACGCAAGCAAATGCTCCGGATCGCCAGGCCCATTGGAAAACAACAAGCCGTCTGGTACGAGAGCATTGATTTGGGCAAAACTCGTATCAAATGGAACGACTGTGACACGGCAGCCCTGTTCGAGAAGTGCATCCAAAATCGATTGCTTCATGCCGAGGTCAATCAAGACGACATGCTCGCCTGTTCCCGGATACCGCTCCACCTGCTGCCTGGATACGTTGGCAACTAATGATTTCTTGGCGTGCTTGTAGCGCAGGGACACAACTTCCTCCACCTGCATAGGCTGATCGGAAATGACACCGAATACGGTACCGTCTTGGCGGACGCGCTTTGTAATCGTTCGCGTATCAATCCCTGCAAGGATCGGGAACCCAAATGCTTCTGCCGCTTGAGCCAAAGTCATGTTTGATTCGTAATGGCTTGGCTCTGTGCATAGCTCGCTGACAATCATCCCTGTCAAAGCTGGCTTGGCTGCCTCATAATCCTTTTCGTTGATCCCGTAGTTTCCGATCAAGGGATACGTGAAGGTAACGATTTGCCCTGCAAAAGAAGGGTCTGTCATCACCTCTTGATATCCTGTCATTCCTGTATGAAAAACCACTTCTCCGAATCCGTTAATGGGGGCGCCATACAGCTTCCCTGTAAAAACCTCACCGCTCTCCAGCGTTAAATATCCTGTACCTAACGATTGATTCTCTCTATCCATCTATAAAGCCACTCCTCTCCAATGGGCACCGGCCTGATCGCTCTTACCGAAAATTTATGCAACCTTTTGTATTAATATACATTTGAGATTATAAAAATGCAACGAGTTTTTTGACCACTTCCACTCGTTGCATTCTTTGCTTTTTCATCTAAACCTGAAACAGTGCCTCGCTTAATACGTCAATGGCCTGCTTTACTTCATCATCGGTCGTTACAAACGAAGGCAAGAGTCTCACTACTTGTGGACCAGCCATCAGCAGAATGACTCCTTTTTCCCGTGCATACGCGACCAGCTCACCAGCAGGAATCGTTAGCTCCACACCGAGAAGCAATCCTTTTCCCCGAACCGTAACCACTTTGTCTGGATGCTCTGCCTTGAGCTTCTCCAGCTCTTTGATCAAGACATCATGGATATGGGCTACCCGCTCCAAAATCTGCTCTTCTTCCATCGTCGTAAGCGTCGCGATTCCAGCAGTTGCTGCCAATGGATTCCCGCCAAAAGTAGTACCATGCGTACCTGGAGCAAACGCTTCTGCTACTTCCTTAGTCGCGACGACAGCTCCAATCGGGAACCCACTTCCCAAGCCTTTTGCCAATGAAATCGCATCTGGCTTCACGCCATATTGCTGGAAGGCAAACCATGTACCCGTGCGACCAATCCCAGTCTGTATCTCATCGATTAACAGGAGCAATCCGTGCGCATCGCACAATTCACGCAGCGCCTTCACCCAGGCCTCTTCTGCTGGATGTACGCCACCTTCTCCCTGGACCAGCTCCAGCATAATCGCGCATGTCTTGTCTGTAATAGCTGACTTGACTGCATCGAGGTCGTTGTAAGGAACGGTGACAAATCCTTGCGGCAATGGTGCGAATCCGTCCTTCACCTTTTCCTGTCCAGTAGCCGTCAGGGTAGCCAATGTCCGTCCATGAAAAGACTGTTCAAAGCTGATGATTTCGTAACGGTCGGTCCCTTTTATTTTTTGTGCATAGCGGCGGGCGAGCTTGATCAAGCCTTCATTCGCCTCCGCCCCACTGTTGCAGAAAAAAGCCTGATCCAGTCCAGACAGACGGCTCAGTTTTTCCGCCAAAATCTCTTGCTGAGGAACATGCACCAGATTCGAGCAGTGCCACAACGTATCGAGCTGTTCGTGCAGCTTTGCCGTTACTTTTGGCGGGACATGCCCTAGTGAGGTCACGGCAATTCCTGAGGTAAAATCGAGATATTGCTTGCCTTGATCATCCCACACCTGGTTTCCTTGCCCTTTTACCAAACTGATTGGCCATCTCGCATAGTTATTCATGAGATGCACAGGCGCTGTAGTTGTATGCATATTCATTTTCCTCCTCACCTAAGCGTAATTGACATTCATACGTACGGTTGTCCCAACTCCCTGCCCCGCACAAACACCGAGCAGATCATCAGCGGTTCCCCGGCAGATGACTACCTGCTCCACGCCCTGTCCGAGAGCGTCAAGAGCTGCCTGAACCTTCGGAATCATTCCACCAGTAATAATCTCTGCCTGAATCATTTCCTGTATCTCTTCTGCACTTGTAGCTGGCACTACTGCTTTGGTTCCGTCTGGCTGAGGCTGCATGATGCCCGGAACGTCTGTCACCATGATCAGTTTTTCGGCGCTGAGTGCTGCTGCAATCGCTCCTGCGGCTACATCAGCATTGACATTAAATGTCTCTGTGCCATCTTCACTAACGGAAAGGGGAGCAATCACTGGGACATAGCCCTGCCCAAGAATCGCTTTCGGAATGGTCGTATCAGCCTTCTTGATTTCTCCTACCCACCCGAGTGGCTTTGGCGTTTTTGTTGCCAAAAGAGTCTGACCATCGATGCCACTAACTCCCCACGCCTTGGCTCCTGCCTGCGTCAGCCTTTTTACCAGCGCCTTATTGATACTGCCGCACAAGACCATCTCTACAACACGCAGCGTGTCCTCGCAGGTAACACGAAGCCCATCGACAAATTGCGGAGTGATCTGAACTCGATCAAGCATACTGTTAATAGCAGGTCCGCCCCCGTGGACGATGACGATCTCTTGTCCTTGCGCCTGCAGTCCAGCAATCGCCTGAAAGAAAGAGTCAGGTAGCTGATCCATGGTGCTTCCGCCACATTTGATCACGACAATTCCTTGCATCTGCTCTCCTCCTCTACGGGTATACTGGTACGAGCGGCAAGCCCGTTTTCTCAGGCAAATCAAACATGACATTCATGTTTTGCACAGCTTGACCAGCCGCGCCCTTCATCATGTTATCGATGACCGACAGCAAGATAACACGCTTCGTGCGCTGATCAACATGGATGGCGATATCGCAGTAATTAGAGCCATAAACTTCTTTTGTATGTGGATGACTGTCTGCAGGACGTACACGCACAAAAGGCTTATCCGCATAAGTAGCTTCATATAGCTCCTGGATTTGCGCTTGAGTGACATCAGTGGTTAGTTGTCCGTAAGCCGTGACTAAAATCCCTCGGGTCATCGGCACCAGATGCGGCGTAAATTGAACAAGCGTCTCTTCCCCGCTTTGTTTATGCAGCTCCTGTTCAATCTCTGGTGTATGCTGATGACTCGCCACTTTATAAGCATGGATGCTTTCATTACTCTCGCTGTAATGAACACCGAGCGATACTCCACGTCCAGCGCCGGACACACCTGATTTGGCATCGACGATCCAACTGTTAGGCTGTACCCAGCCTGTCTTTACCAGCGGAAGCAGGGCGAGGAGCGTAGCAGTGGGATAGCAGCCTGGATTTGCTATGAGACTGGCACCCGCCACTTGCTCTTGATTCCACTCGGTTAAACCGTAAACCGCCGCTTCTACCCATTGGGAAGGGGCAGGCTCATGTTTGTACCACTTTTGGTAGACCGCACCGTTTTCCAGACGAAAATCCCCGGATAAATCAATGACCTTTACGCCTTTTTCGACCAGCTTTGGAGACAGCCCGCTACTTACTCCCGCAGGCGTAGCGAGGAAGATCAAATCGTTCACACCGCTCATGCTGTCTGCATCAATCGGTGACAATGTCGGCAATCCGAGCCCAGCTGCATGTGGAAACGATTTTTCCAAGCTTTCTCCTTCTGATGAACTTGAATATAAATTTGCGATCTCAACATGCGGATGCCCAGCCAAAAGACGGATCAACTCCGCGCCACCATACCCCGTTGCTCCAACAATCCCGACCCGAACCATGCCCTCTCCCCTTTATCTCATTCCGTATTTTTATACATGAATAATAATAAAAATCCATTTGGAATACAACAAAAAAACTTTTTTACGTCCAAAGAAAAAAGCGCCCGATTGCTCGAGCGCTGGTTTGTTGCCCTGTTTACTTTTTGTCCGCTAACCATGCAGCGATGTTTTCTGCATCTTTTCCTTTGACGAGACCCGGAGGCATTGATCCTTTTCCTTTTTCCAAAATGCCCAGGATCTGCTCCTTGTTCAACTGACTACCGATCTTTTGCAAGTTCGGTCCAACTGCCCCTTCCAGCGTCTGTCCGTGGCAGCCTGCACAGGTATTTTTGAACATGGTTTCTGCAGTTGCTGCATCATAGCTGCCAGATGGCGTCGTCGAAGGTGTTTCTGTTGCTGGTTTTTCGGCTGCCGGCGTTTCTGTCGCTGGTTGTTGTGCTGGCGGCTGTGTTTGCTTACTGGTACCACAGGCACTTAGCGAGAATGCGAGTACAGCCGCTGTCAAAACGAGTGGAATACGTTTCAAGGCTGTTCCCTCCTTTATTCGGATTTCTTCGCTAAGTATGCCTCCGACTACCACTTCTCATTCTTACCAGAGCCACATTTAGGACAAAGGAAACTCTAACGGGCTCCATTCACGTAACTCCAACGTCCGTGCGCCTTCCACGACAACTGGATCAGCCTCAGCTAATTTGCGAGCTTCTTCCAGAGAATCCGCTTTGTAAATAACCAATCCGCCAAGCTTATCTGTGAAGGGTCCTGCCATGATCACTTTTCCCTGCTTGTACAAATCATTGATATACGTAAGATGCGCAGGTCTTACTTGAGCATTCAGCTCTTGATTCACGATTGGCAAAAATGCGGCATACAACATGGACGGTTTCTCTCCTTTTTCATGACCTTGTTCTTTCATGAATTATAACATAATTATGAATACGGACTTTGGTCTGGTAGGATTTTTCCTTTCTACAGCGAACGATTCAAAGGTAGCAAGTAGCAACAGAGAGGCGGATAGGTATGGGCACGCAGATACAGTTATATACATCTCTCTTCCACAACAATCCTGACGCTGTTTTCATGTTCGACATGCAGGGAAGATTCACAGGAGTAAACGCTGCTGGTGAAGCATTGGTAGGATACACCTCTCAAGAATTGCTGCGCATGCAAATTTGGGAAATTCTCGCTTCTACAGAAGGTCTCGACAGTAAGGAACAACAACAAATCCTCTCTGCAAGAATCCGAAAAAATAAGCATTATCAGTTGCTCCATAAAAACGGGCAGGTTGTGGATATTATCGCTTCCAGCTTTCCCATTTTTCAAAACGGCGAAATCATTAGTCGCTATTCCATTGCCAAAAACATCACGCAGCAAAAGAAAGTGGAAGAGGCTCTTCACCAGATGCAAGAGAACTTTCGGTTAATATCCGAAAACATTATGGATTTGATTTTTATTGTAAATGTGGATGGAATTATTACCTACGCTTCCCCTTCTGTTCAAGCGGTTACTGGTCTCACGATTGGTCAAGTGATCAATCAGCATTTTTCGATCTTGATTCATCCTAAGCAAGTAACCAACGCCAAAAGCGATTTTGCTCAAATGATGAAGCAGAAGATTACACTCGATGCCGAGTACCATTACCTGCACCCTGACGGAAGAATGTTGCTGTTCGATGTGAAAGGAACACCTGACATTTGTTCGAACGGTCATATTCTCAGCACGGTTTTTGTGGCACGTGATATTACAGAACGTCGACAATCAGAGGAATTGCTTCGTTACTCTGACAAGCTGTCAGTTCTAGGTGAGCTTGCCGCGGGAATTGCCCATGAAATTCGCAATCCACTTACGGCCTTGAAAGGGTTTATTCAACTTATGGAAGGGGACGAGTTCGCCAATCAGCAATACTTGCAAATTATGCGATCCGAAATCGACCGGATCACTTCGATTACCAGTGAGCTTTTGATAATGGCGAAGCCCCAAGCCTTGCGATTTGCTCCCAACGGCCTTTTGCCATTGCTTTCGTCTGTCATTAAGCTTTTGGAACCACAAGCACTTCTTAAAAATGTATCTATTCTTACTGATTTTCCGCAAGTGACTTCCCTCATTTTGTGTGAGGAATATCAAATCAAGCAAGTCTTCATAAATATCATAAAAAACGGCATGGAAGCCATGCCGTTAGGTGGAAATCTCACAATCAAGGTTGTAGAGCGCTCTTCCGATGTTGTCATCCGAATCAGCGATCAAGGACAAGGTATCCCTGCCGAGCTACTTCCCCGATTAGGAGAGCTTTTTTATAGTACAAAAGAAGCAGGAACCGGCCTAGGGTTAATGGTAAGCTCAAAAATTATTCGCGATCACGGCGGTACAATCAACATCGTCAGTGATGTCGGCAAAGGAACCACCGTATCGATTTCCATACCAAAAGCCTTGAAGCCTTCTGTTTCGTTTAACGATTAATCTGCGCGCGTAGATAAGCATCGATAAACGAATCAATCTCACCATCCATGACTGCTTGAACGTTTCCTGTCTCCATATTCGTCCGGTGGTCTTTTACCAGACTGTATGGGTGGAAGACATAGGAACGAATTTGGCTGCCCCATCCAATATCTTTTTGTTCACCTTGAATCGCGGCCAACGTTTTCTCTTGTTCTTCCCGTTTTTTCTCGAACAGTCGTGCCGTCAGCATCTTCATCGCACGCTCCCGGTTTTTAATCTGGGAGCGTTCTGTTTGACACGTCACCACAATTCCAGAAGGCAAGTGAGTAATCCGTACAGCGGAGTCAGTCGTGTTGATATGCTGACCACCTGCACCGCTGGAACGATACGTATCGATTTTCAGGTCTTCTGTACGTATGTCTACCGCATTATCGTCTTCGATCTCCGGCAGGACGTTGCAAGACACAAACGATGTGTGACGACGTCCAGAGGCATCAAACGGAGATATCCGCACAAGACGATGAACCCCTTTTTCTGATTTGAGGTAGCCATACGCATTATAACCCTTAATGAGGAGAGTAACACTTTTTACACCGGCTTCATCACCAGGCAAATAGTCCAATGTTTCCACCTTAAAGCCCTTGGCATCCCCCCAACGTGTATACATGCGCAGAAGCATGGACGCCCAATCCTGGGACTCTGTCCCACCCGCTCCCGGATGCAGCTCCAGAATGGCGTTGTTCTTGTCGTATTCATCACTCAAAAGCAATTCAAGCTCAAAGCTCTCAAATGACTTCCGCAGCTCCTGCGTACTGTCATACAGATCTTGAATGAGGGACGCATCCCCTTCTTCGATGACGAGCTCCAGCATTACCTGGAGATCCTCGTACTGGGAATCCAGCTTGGCCATCGTCTCTACGAGGCTTTTGATGGCATTCAGTTCACTGATTGTCTTCTGCGCTGCATCATTGTCATCCCAAAAATCGGGTGCCAGCATGCGCTCTTCCAGTTCACCGATTCGTTCCTGTTTTACTGGGAGGTCAAAGAGACCCCCTGATATCCGCTAATCGCTTAGCCATGCTAGACATCTCTTGTTTGATGTCCGCAATATCGATTAATGCCATGTTGCGAATCACCTTCTCTTTACGTAAGCTATGTTTTATTGTAACGTAATTTGCCAGATGCGCAAATACGGCAGCATGTCACGTTTAGAAAAGGGACTTCGCCGCTACCCTTTGTCACGTTGCCACCGGTGGTGATGGCGAGGATCTCAGGTCTCGGATTTCATGTGGTTGTTTATTTTCCGTCTGTGGTACTGCAACCAGATGGAGATGCGTACGCCGAGCTTCGCTTGCTTTCAGCTGATAAGCTTGCTTGATGAAGGCTTGTCTCTTCCAGTTGTGTGTTTTTCGATATTTTTTGGCTAGCGGACTTTCACGCGTTCGATCCACCATTCCATTCGGTGGTGCGATCAAGGCCTCATTCCAATTCGGCTCCGGAATTTCCTCTATCAGTCGCTTGTCCTCAAAGACCGGGTCTTGCGCAGAGATGACTCTCGGTAATTCGATCCCCTCTTCCTTTTCAATCAGCTGTACTTTTTTATTTTCTTTTCCTGTCTTTAGCACTGCTTTTAAAGTAACAGAAATGCGCTCCATAATATTCTTCGTTTGTATCCCCATCACGTTCACTGACGTTCTCATTTGTTCATTCCCCCGTCTTCGTGAATTTTTGGTAAAAGTGTTGTACTTACGATTCTATTTATTTTTCAGATAATTACCACTTGAATCGTTCGATCACATTTACCAGTGTTAGACAAATAGATCGCTAATATCAGACGAGGAAGAATAGATGAGGACGAATACTGTCAAGGCATTAGGAATGGGCAAGAAAAAAACATTCCCCTCGTACCGAATTTGCCGATACGAGAAGAATGTTTTGTCATATTCCTTAGTGTTTCTTATTTTGGCGTTTGCGTTCTTGCTCCTGAGCGCGACGCTGTGCACGGTTTTTCGGATCAGCATCACCAGAGGTCTCCGGATCTGGACGATCAGATGGTCCGGAAGTTTGCAAGTTCTCCGGGTCGATTCCTTGACCGCGAATGACATCCTGACGCTCCAGGTTTTGACTGACTTCGGCCTTCATGATATACATAGCGACTTCTTCCTGAACAGCAGCCAGCATACCTTGATACATTTCGTATCCTTCGAACTGGTACTCACGAAGCGGGTCGTTTTGTGCGTAGGCGCGCAGGTGAATACCTTGACGCAACTGATCCATCGCATCGATGTGATCCATCCACTTGCTGTCGACAGCACGCAGAATAACGACTTTCTCAAACTCGCGAATCGATTCGCCGATTTCTTCTTCACGCTGTTTGTACTGCTTATCGACTTCTGCTTTCAACAGCTCGAGAATTTCTTCTGTTTCCATGCCTTTCAGCATTTTAGCTGAAATCGTTTCTTCATGGAGGAACCCATTATTGGCAGCATCGGCCAATGCTTGCAGATCCCAATCCTCTGGTACCTCTTCTTTTGGACAATGCAGAGACACTGCACGCTCCATTACTGCGTAGATCATATTCAAAGCAACATCGCTGAGGTCTTCCTGCTCCAGGATGTCTTTACGCTGTTTGTAGACAACCAGACGCTGTTGATTCATCACGTCGTCGTACTGGAGAACGCCTTTACGTGCATCGAAGTTCGATCCCTCTACACGCTTCTGCGCAGATTCCACCGCACGAGTAACCAGGCGGCTCTCGATCGGCATATCCTCTTCCATACCTAGACGATCCATCATATTCATGATATTGTCCGCACCGAAACGACGCATCAGCTCATCTTGCATCGAGAGGAAGAACTGGGATGAACCCGGGTCCCCCTGACGACCAGCACGACCACGCAGCTGATTGTCAATCCGACGGCTCTCGTGACGTTCTGTACCGATAATATGAAGACCGCCCTGCTCCGCAACACCTTCGCCCAGCTGAATGTCCGTACCGCGACCCGCCATGTTTGTCGCAATGGTAACCGCTCCATACACACCTGCACGCGCAACGATTTCCGCCTCGCGCTCATGCTGCTTCGCGTTCAGTACGTTATGCGGTACGCCTTTTTGCTTCAGCATTTGGGACAAGCGCTCCGAGTTTTCGATGGAGATGGTACCTACCAGGATCGGTTGGCCCTTTTTGTGACGCTCGACAATGTCGTTTACAACCGCACGATATTTGGCTGCCTCTGTTTTGAAAACAAGGTCTGGTGAATCGATACGCTGCACAGGCTTGTTCGTTGGAATCACCACGACGTCGAGACCATAAATCTTTTTGAACTCCTCTTCTTCCGTCTTCGCTGTACCTGTCATACCAGCCAGCTTCTGGTACATACGGAAGTAGTTTTGCAAGGTAATGGTCGCCAGTGTCATGCTCTCGCTTTGAACACGCAGACCTTCTTTGGCTTCAATCGCTTGATGCAAGCCATCGCTGTAACGACGTCCAACCATCAGACGGCCGGTGAACTCGTCAACGATCACAACTTCGCCTTCCTGCACTACGTAATCAACATCGCGCTTGAACAGCACTTGTGCTTTCAACGCCGCCGTAATGTGGTGGTTCAACGTGATATGTGCCGTATCGTACAGGTTGTCGATGTTGAATGCCTGTTCGACTTTGCTCACGCCTTCATCTGAGAGGTTGACGATTTTCAGCTTCTCATCGATTGTGAAATCTTTTTCTTCTTCCAAGCGTTTCACAAAATGCGAGCAGATGTAGTACAGCTCTGTCGATTTGTTAGCAGAACCGGAGATGATCAACGGCGTACGTGCTTCGTCAATCAAAATGCTGTCCACCTCGTCGATGATAGCGAAGAAGAGTGGACGTTGCACCATTTGTTCCTTGTACAGAACCATATTGTCACGCAGGTAATCGAAGCCAAACTCGTTATTCGTACCATACGTAATGTCACACGCGTATGCTTCGCGTTTTTCTTCAGGGCTCAGTCCATTCTTGTTCAAACCGACTGTCAGTCCAAGGAAGTTATACAGCCTACCCATGATAGTCGAGTCACGCTCAGCCAAGTATTCGTTCACGGTAACGACGTGGACTCCTTTGTCCATCAAGGCATTCAGGTATGTCGCCAGTGTCGCAACCAGCGTTTTACCTTCACCCGTCTTCATCTCGGAGATACGGCCTTCCTGAAGCACCATACCACCAATCATCTGGACGTCGAAGTGACGCATGCCCAGTACACGGATCGATGCTTCACGTACAACGGCAAACGCTTCATTCAAAATTTTGTCCAGTTCTTCTCCATTTGCCAATCGCGCCTTAAACTCAGCTGTCTTCTCACGCAATTGGTCATCCGAGAGTGCCTTAATCGTTGGTTCCAGCGCGTTGATACTTTCTACGCGCTTAAACATTTTCTTTACTTCACGTTCATTGCTGTCACCGAATATCTTTTTAACGAGTCCTAACATAAGGACACCCCTTCCATATACTGCCAAACGAAAATGCACAAGCCGGCATGAGTCCAGATAATAAAAAAGGATACCGATTCTACGAAAATAATACTTTCTAAAAAGATATTTTATCAAATAGAGCATCCTCTACACAAGTAAAGGGAGTTGCTAATAGCAACTCCCTAGTCTTATACGAATGAGAATGTGTAAAGTTTCGTTATTTTGGTTCAATCAATCCGTAACGCCCATCATTGCGGCGATACACCACACTGACGTCATTGGTGTCACTGTTTTGGAAAACGAAGAAGCTGTGTCCCAGCATATCCATCTGCATGACCGCTTCCTGTGCATCCATCGGCTTCAGATCGAAGCGTTTGGTTCGAACGATATCGATGTCTATATCCATATCATCCTCATCCACATCCGGGATCATGACTGCTACTGGTTGACTCTCACGCTGTGCGATTCTTCCTGTCGAATCAACTCGAAGCTTCCGCATCAGCTTCGTTTTGTGTTTGCGAATCTGACGTTCCAGCTTTTCTACTACCAGATCGATAGCAGCATACATATCTTCGTGCGTTTCCTCCGCTCGGATAATGACCCCACTCAGTGGAATAGTTACCTCGATCGTGCCTTCTCCGCGATGTACATGCATGGTGACTTGTACTTCTGTAGGCTGTGGAGTTTCAAAATATTTTTCCAGACGGCCGACTTTCTTTTCGACATATTCTCTAAGGGCAGCGGTGACTTGAATGTTTTCTCCACGAATGTTAAATTTCATGGTTCCAACCTCCTTCCGTCTATACATACTTATTCGCCGCCTCTGTAAATAATCCTTCTACTCAGCTTAAAAAAATCTTTGCAAATCTTTTACAAACCATCAATATCCGACATTTTTTTACCAATACTTACTAGATTCCCTATGCTATAATAGTTGAGGTAGTCATCCCATCCTATATCGCGGTCGTACATCGCACTGGAGGAATCCTCATGGCCGAGGTAAAACCTTCCCATTCACTTATCGGAACAACGCTCGCTCAAGACGTCTACAATGAGTACGGCCTGCTTTTATTACCCGCTGGTGCAACCCTTCATCTAACTGATATACGACTGCTAGAGGCTCACCAGGTGGAAGCCGTACACGTTACTACTGACTCGGAAGCACCCGAAATGCCTTTTCCTCTCCTTCATTGGAGTGAGGCAGAGGCTGCAAAGGCCTATATGGTGGCCGTACAAAAAACCGAGTATTTATTTAACCAGCTCGCAAATGGGGATACCCCCCGACTGCAACAATTTAGCGACGCTGTTCATCCTATGCTCGATCAAGTTCTTCATCACATGAGATTTCTGCGCTTCATTTATTTGAATGAAGGAACAGAAAGTTATACGTATCGCCACTCCCTGCATGTAGGTATCGTGGCAGCTTTAATCGGAAAAATCATAGGATTGCCGCAACGTGATGTTCATTTTTTGGGCCTGGCAGGTCTTCTTCATGACATCGGCAAGATGAAAATTCCCGATGAGCTGCTGTCCAAGCCAGAGCGTTTGACAGACGAAGAGTATACGATTATGAAAAAGCATACCGTTTATGGCTACGAGCTCCTGCGCACCATGGACGATGCCGACAACTTGCTGGCACAATGCGCTCTGATGCACCACGAACGTTGGGATGGAAGTGGATATCCCCTCGGACGAAAAAAAGATGGCATCCCTTTTGAATGCCAAATCATCAGTGTCGCAGACGTATTTGATGCCATATGCACAGATCGCGTGTATCGGAAGGGAACCTCTCCCTTTGAAGCAGCGAATGTTCTATGGGAGTTAGCTTGTTCAGGCCAATTAAATCCGATGATTGTATCGCGTTTTATCCATCACATTATCTTACTTTACATTGGTTCCCATGCGCTTTTGAGCAATGGCGACCACGTCGAAATCATTATGATTCATACTGATGAGCCTATGCGCCCTCTCGTTCGAAGAGGTAATGATTTTATAGACCTGAGACTGCAGCGTTCCCTACGCATTCAAAGAATGATCAGTTAAACACGTGGAAAAAACGAATCCCCCTGTCCTATCAAGGAACCAGGGGGATTTTGCTATTGTTTCGTTTATACCTTCACGACGTTCGCCGCTTGTGGACCGCGGTCCCCTTCCACCATGTCGAATTCTACGGCCTGTCCCTCATCTAACGAACGAAACCCATCCGACTGAATCGCCGAAAAATGGACGAATACGTCATCACCGTGTAGAATATTTTTTCTCTAGTCCTCTCACGACGACACGGGACAAGAACAACGTAAGGACCAGGTAAACCGCCGCCTCTGTTAAATACGGGGGATAGCGCTCAAATGTACTTTTCGCCACGTTCATGGCTGCGTAGTTTAATTCCGGTGTCGCGATTACTGCCAGAAGGGATGAATCTTTCAAAAGAGCAATAAACTCATTTCCGATTGCGGGCAGCATTCGTGTAAACGCTTGTGGAAGTATAATTTGGCGCATGGCAAGGCCCTTGTTCATGCCAAGTGATCGTGCCGCTTCCATTTGCCCCGGATCAATGGATTGGATGCCAGCCCGAAAGATTTCCGCCATATAGGCAGCCGCATTGAGCGAAAGCGCCACGAAGCCTGAATAAATCGCTTCCGGACTGCTCGCTCCCGGATACAGAATACCCCAAATCGACGGAATCACCGCAAAATGAATCAGCAAAATTTGGACCAGCATCGGGGTTCCCCGAAACAGCTCTACGTAAATTGAACAGGTCCACCGTATCATTCGCTTGGAGGACATTTTCCCCAAGCTGATAAACAACCCCAAAAACGTTCCACAAACCGTAGCCACTGCGGTCAGTAAAATTGTATTAATAATGCCGCGGATAAACAGTTCACGATAGTCGTAGATGACACTCCAGTCCAATGGCTAATCCTCCCTTCTTCATGTCAGCAAGCCCTGTTGCGAACAAACGCCGGCTACGTCGTAGGGACGCACCCGGCCATTTTGCTGCCTACTTATTGCCAAAGTACTGGGTGTAAATTTCCTGCAGCTTTCCATTTTCTTTTATCTTTTTCAATCCGTCGTTGATTTTGTTCATCGCATCGGTATTGCCCTTTTTCACGATAATTCCGTAAAATTCCTTTTCAAAGGAATCATCTTTAATCAGCTTAAACTTCTTATCTTTAACTTTATTCACGTAGTAGGACAAAACGCCATTGTCGCCAATCACTGCATCTACTCGACCATTAAAGAAGTCATCGACGGAGGATGGCATGTCGTCATAGCCTTTCAAGCCTTCGTACGTATCTCCAAACGCTTTTTTGACCACTTCTTCACCCGTAGTTGCAGCTTGTACCCCGATCTTCTTGCCTTTCAAATCTGCCAGTTTCGTCACTGGAGAATCTTCCGCTACCAGAATGAGTTGGTTTGCTTCAAAGTATGAGTCCGAAAAATCGTATTTCTCCTTGCGCTTCTCCGTGATCGTGATGGACGAGATTCCAATATCAACCGTCCCTTTGTCCAGTCCATCAAAAAGCGGGTCCCACCCGGTATTTTTCCACTCGATCTTGAATCCGCCAGCTTCCGCGATTGCGTTCATCACATCGATGTCATGCCCACTAATCTTGTCAGCCTCAAGCATTTGGAACGGTGGATATGCCGCATCTGTACCGACTACGTACACCTTGCCACCACTCGCTCCGCCACTGCCAGACGTTTGCTGACCACCCGATCCACAGCCTGCGAGGAGTACCCCCACACCGACGACCAACGCGAGCGATTTGAACCAATTTGTCCCGATACGCATTTCGAAATCCCCCTTGTGTCTCTCTATCTGCCCATTTTGTCCCCAGCAATGTCCACATGGAAATCACGGTTTTTTTGCGTTCTCCACAGAGTTATCCACATTATCCACATGACCTTGTGCACAAGCTGGGTATAACTATTTTCCTGTATATTCTGCCACTTTAGTACGAAAGTAAGGGGAACGAACGGGGAGAATAAGTAGGTATAGCAGCAAAAAAACAGGATTCATATATACGGGATATAGTTCTATCCTGCATATAAAAATCCTGCTTTTATCTGAAAATAATGAATTATTCTTTTTCTGCCAAAATCACGACCTCTACCCGGCGATTCTTCGCACGGTTCTCCGCGTTGGAGTTGTCCACAAGCGGTTTGTATTCACCCAAGCCTGCCACTGTAAAGCGAGACGCTGGTAAGGAGTGAGCATCCACCATTTCACGCATGACAGAGATCGCGCGCGCCGAGGATAGCTCCCAGTTGGATTGGTAGGAACTGCGCGATATCGGTACATCATCTGTATAGCCCTCGATTCGCACCTTGTGCTCGAAACGCTTCAACACCCCTGCTACTGTCCCGACGACTTGCTTTCCTTGGGCCCGTAGCTCTGCCGAACCACTCGTAAACAAGATCGTTTCCGGCAAACGGATACGCAGGCCTTCTTCGGTCTCCTCGTAGTCAAGATTCAGCTCAGCCAAAGCAGAGGATAGCTGGTTGCGCACCGTCTCCATATCGCGCTCACTCGAGTCAGACATGCCCATTGGCGGCTTTGGCACGTTTACGGTGTCTTCGGAGCCTTCTTCTTTTTCGCCTTTGAGCTCCTTCTGGCGAGCCTCCAATTTGTAGACCTCTCGCTGCAACTCCAGCTTTTGCAGGTTGAGCAGGTCGAGACTCTCATGCACCTGCTCCAAGCTCGCTTTTTCCTTTTGGACCTCTTCTTTTTGTGTCTGAATGCTCTTCGTCTGCGTCGCCGCGATAATAATCACGATCACGAACAACAGCGTAATCAGGTCACTGTAGCTAAGCAGCCAGCTTTTCTCTAGCTCTTTTTCGTCGTATAACCGTTCGTCATGCATAGCGGTCCTGCCTTTCAATCGTGCCCTTCATGCTGCCTGCTTCTTTAATGAGCACCAGCTTTTGGTCACCTGGCAAGAATGAGTTCAGCTTTTCAAACAACAAGCGTGGTGTCTCCATGCGCTGCAGACCAATACACCCTTCGATAAAAAGACGCTTTTCAAACATTTCCCGGTCGTACAGATCCATCAGACGGTAGTAGCATGGCAACGCGAACAGATTCGCCAAGAGCGCGCCATACAACGTCGCTACGACCGCTGCGCTCAGACTGTGTCCGGTCAAGGCCATGTCTTCGAGCGACTTCAGTACACCCGTCATCCCCAGAAGAGTACCGACCAGACCCATCCCCGGCGCCAACAAGCTAATGAGGCGGAAGAACCCTGCTGACTGTTGGTAGCGATACTGCTCTCCCTTGAGCTCGTTCTCCAGGATCAGGCGTAGCTCTTCTTCGGGAACACCCTCGATCGCCAGCAGACTGCCGCGTTGGACAAAGATATCGGTTTCTTGCTGGAGCTCCTTTTCGAGCGCGATATAGCCCTGCTCCTTCTGGACGAGCGCGTAGTAGTAGAAGCGCTTGATCGTTTCTTCGACGTTGCTTTGTCGGCCGTGGATGAGGAGATGCCAGATTTTTTTCAAGTCGAGATGCTTGCGTTTCACTGCATAGGACATGACTACGGAGAGCGCGACTAGCTCAATGGCGGTTACGTTGAGGAGGTCCGATAAGGTTCCGTTTAGGTAGACCGCGTGTATGAAGATGAGGAGGACGGCTCCGATTAAGACGAGTGAGCGGCGTTTTGTGGACAAAAGTGATTCACCTTCCTAGTTTTTCAACAAGATGTTCTTAAAGTATAGCAGATGGTGGAAAAAAGATGAGAGAATAGAGTCATGGTTATAGTGAAGCTTGGTATAGAAAATGTCGATAATGATAAAGAAAGTAATTCTAACAAAGAGGTGATCATCAGTGAATGCCGTACAATTAAAGCAAGCTGTTACTATTAGTTTGACGAAGCAAGTGCAGGAGACTGCGCAAGCGCAGGCTTCCATCATGTTGGAGGGTTTGGCTAAGACGCAGCAAAATGTTCAAGCGGCTCAGGCAAGTCACCCATCTCTTGGAAAAACGATCGATATTCGTGCATAAGTTGTGAAAAGAAAACGGCCGGTTCCCCGGCCGTTTTTACTTTTTGCGGTCGAAAAAGGCACCATAGCCGTTTGGACCTGCTTCGTTGTACGTATTCATTGCGAGCTTGCTACGTTGGAGGTTGTTTAACTGCTGTTGGACGCCTTGCATTCTTCCATCGATCAGTGGAACAAGACGTTGGTTAATCTCGTACATTTGCTCTAGCTGTTGCTTTTGCATTGCCGATAGAGATTCATTGTCTATACCCAGCTGCTGAATTTTAGAAATCACTTCTTCTCGTTCGTCCAATAACGACAACCATGTATCCGGTTCAGAATCCTTTTCACTTACTACTTTCTCTAAGCGTAATGTTGTTTCTAGCAAACTATTTAGAAGAACATCGACTGTCATTTCCATATTATATACCTTACCCTTGTTTCTTCGCCAAAAGCATGGCTTCTTTCCAAGTGTCTCGGAATTGAATGAACAGGTCTTCCACTTCTATTAGAATGTTAACGTCTTTATGCATGTTCGCTTCAATTGTACGTTGAAGCATATATTCGTAGAGTTTGGCAAATTCCTTAGAGATCTCGTAGTCGCTGTTTAAAGTGGACATGAGCTCATAAAGGATATTCTGAACTTTCAATGAGGCCTCATGAGCTTTTATTACGTCCTTTTCCTCTAAAGCTACCTTTGCCTGTTTAATGAACTTAAGTGCTCCATTGTACAGCATTAGTGTCAAATCAGCAGGAGTAGCCGTTGTTACCTGATTGGACTGGTATGTTTGTGCAGCATTTTGTAACATCTGCATCACTCCCTGTTATTTCTGCCCTAACATTTGTGCAAACCAAGCACCTTGGGACTGCGATTTCGACATAGCCTTTTCCATTGCAGAGAATTGCTTCCAGTAACGATCTTCGATCATTTTTAAGCGATCTTCCCAGCGATCGATTTCTCTATCGGTTTCTTTTAATTTCTTACTTAAGTTACTGTCGTCAAATGCACGTCCTGCTGACCCTGCCTCTTTTGTTACTTTTTCCATTACATCTTTGAGTTTGTCATAAAGGCGTTCTGCGACACCCGACTCGTTGTACTTCTTATTTCGATCTACCGTTTCATCACTGTAATTCGTGAACAGTTTGAGAACATCGTCTCCATTCGTTCTAATGGACTCACGAAGCTTGGTCTCGTTTATATAGAGCTTCCCATTTTCCTCGTATGCATACTTTCCACTAGGAGGACCCCCGATCCCAATTTCAGAAAGAGTGTCAAAAGACTTATTAACTCCAGTCCCTTGTAACGGTGTACTAAGTGCACGACGCAATTCGTTTAATCCACTTGTTAAAATAGGATCACGCAAAAGCAATCCACTACGTGCCATATTTTCCATTTTTTCTGCAGTTTTTTCAGGTAACGCTTCTTTCTCTTCATCTAATAGCGGCTGGTAGCCCTTATATTTCGGCTCGGAGATTTTTTTATTCATCGTATCAATAACAGCATTATACTTGTCTACGAAGCCTTTGATCATATTAAAAACTGCATCTTCGTCAGTTTTTGTGTTTACGGCTACTGGATTTCCAACATTAGCCTGTTTTAATGTAAAATCGATTCCATCAAATAAAATAGAGTTCGTTTTAGATGTGTATTCTACTCCATTAATTTTAAAAGTAGCAGGAGTTCCTACTGTTCCAGCAGTTGATGGCGTAGAAGTCCCCATGTTTAAATTATTGCTCCCAGATGCTTTAACCTCAAACTGCTTTCCGTCCTCAGAGGTAAGAACTAATTTGTTATTGAAAAAACTAGCTTTAACTCCAGCTTTTGCATTATTAATCTTACTTAAAACACCTTCCATAGTATCTGTTCCCAAAACAGAAATAGGTACTCCTACTCCATCCTTGTTAATCGTAATAGTAAAGTCTGCGCCTCCAATCACACCTTTACTATCAGTTAAACCGGTAGTAAATTCTGCGCTTGGAGGTGATCCTGCTTTGGCTAGATTTAAAACCTCGACTGTGTAGGAAGAAAGAGTAGGCTTACCGACTACCCTAGCAGAAGCAATATTATCGTTTTCTGAAGTTGCCGTCTTTTTGTTAAAACTGCTAGATAAACGTAAGTCTTTCAGAGTATTTTGCAAGTCTGCTAGAATCGTATTCATATCCCGATACGCATCGCGTTTCCACTCAGTAGAAGTTTTACTTCGTTGTAATCGGTTTACCGGCTCTCTTTGAGCTTTCATGAGGTCTTTGATCATTTTTTCTGTATCCATTCCCGAAGCCATACCACTAATCCGAATTCCCATGACGATCCCTCCCTATCTTTTTTCGTCCACTAGTAATCCAATCATCTCATGCATTTTAGCAACCATATCCATGACTTTCTTAGAAGGAATTTCTCGAATTACTTCTTTCGTTTGATCATTCACTACCTGGACATAGTATTCATTAAGCTTTTCATGAAGAGTAAACTTGATATGAGTAGTACTGGATTGCATAAACTTATTTAGATTGTCTACTTCCCGTACCAATTCTTTTGAATTCAGGGTTTTCCCACTGGGTTGCTGTTGTCCGTCAATGTCTTCTTTTCCTTGATTACTGCCATTGACCTTTAGCACCTTATCTGAATAACCAGATACACCGTTCACTGCTACACCTTTGCTATTAATATCCATTTTTCCTCCCCCATTGATCCATTGATCCATTCTTCCTTTATTACCTTTATCGGAAAAACGGGGATAGGGATTTACTTATCTTTCAAGTCAATTTTTCATTTGTCTCAATACTGCTTCGAAAATTACTATATCCATTTGGTTATCAATATCTATAGAACGCTCTTTGGGCATTACATACCCCACTGTTTCAGGCTCCAAAAAAGACTGAGTTTTTTGCAGCCAGTTGGTATCGGCTATGTACACTGCTCCATTTAAAGAGAATACCGTTGGTGTATCTTGTCTTCTTAAAAATCGCTCTTCTATTTTAATTACTGGTTCAAGCACATCATTATCAGACAAATGATACATCCAATATGGCGTTTTCTCTGCCACTGTAATTGAAACACATGAATTTGCTTGCTCTTTTAAACACTTCTCAATACACCCATCAATATCTATCACTTGTCTTAGTGGCGAGGTTGGTTGTAGGAGAACAACATAGTCATACTTCGGAAGGAGCTCTAATGCATGCAATACCGGAGCAATACCCGGAGTATCATCCATAGCCAATTCTTTCGGACGCAAAAACGGAACTTCACCCTCATACTGGCGTGCCACATCGGCAATCTCTTCATCATCTGTTGATACAATTAGTCGATCAATATAAGCTGATTTTTTAGCTTCTTCAATCGTCCATGACAATAATGGCTTTCCGCCAACTTCTCTAATATTTTTACGTGGTATCCCTTTTGATCCACCTCTAGCAGGGATAATTGCTAAAACAGATTTCCCCTGAATCATCCAAATACCTCCGCAAACTCAACGTTCGCTCTTTCAAAATCAGCCAGACGTCCAATATCCATCCAGTATTCACGTATCGGGAAGGCTATTGTCTGACCTTGCTGTTCGCCCAGAACGCCAAAAAGACTAGTCATATCGTAATACTTATTTTCCGGGATCAGATCAAGCACACTTGGATCCAAAGTATAGATTCCTGCGTTTACAAAGAAGCGTTGAATTGGTTTCTCTTCTATTTCTAGTAATTGATGGTTTGCTAATTTAACAACTCCATAAGGAATCTGATGATCATATTCTCTAATGCACATGGTACCTTTCGCTCGATGTGAAGAATGGAAATCCAGCAGATGACTAAAGTTTACTTTCGTCAGGAGATCCCCATTCATTACAAAGAAAGGTGACGTAGGCTTTTCTGGAATCAGACTCAGTGCCCCTGCTGTTCCAAGAGACTGCTCTTCTTGTAAATACTTTATTTCTACATTCCAACGACTACCGTCCCCAAAATGATTTTTGATCATCTCCGCCTTATAATTAACTGAAATATAAAAACGGTGAAACCCTTGCTCTACAAAACTAAGTAAAATAGTTTCCAGAATGGGTTTATTACCAACGTTTAAGAGGGGTTTTGGACAATCATAAGTCAACGGCTGCAAACGGGTCCCTAATCCTCCAGCCATCAGAATGACCCAATTATCTTTCTTAATTGGGCCGATCAACTGATTCAATATTTCTACATGGATAACACGTCCATCTTCGTCGACAACTGGTATCTGATGCAATTGTCTAATTTTCATCAGCGCCAAAATATTCTCTCGAGAGTCATATGGAGATGCTACTGTTGGATATGCATTCATTATTGTCGACACTTGGTCATGTAACTGTCTGCCTTTTAACAATCCTCGCCGAATATCCCCATCTGTTACAGTTCCGAGCAACTTTTGATTCTCATCAACAATTAAGGCTAACTGTCTCGCTCCAGCATCAATTATCTCTAACACTTCTAGAATAGGGGTCGTAGGCTTAGCTAATATACTAGTCCAATCCTTCATAGATGCTTCACACCTTTCATCAAGGAGCTTATTTTTTCACTCCAATAATGACCCATTCTTTTACTGACTTTTTTACATCCATGTATTCTCTACTAAGCAATTGCACTTCTTGTATTGAAAAATCCCTTACTAAATTCTCGATATCCTCATATTTTGCAAATCGGATGTATCCCATCCCCAGCAACGGGCCTTCGTCTACAATGTAAGCATCATAACCAACATGCTCACCTGTCTCATCTCCCCAACAGCCCTTGGCAATTGTACGGGAAAATATTTTTCCTTGTTTTTTTACTACACGAGCCATTTCGCTATATATTAAAATTGAATTCTCTTGTGAATTGCATGTAACTGCACCATTATCTATTACTGCATCAAAATACTCATCTGGAAAAGGTAATGTACTGATGTCACCTACTAAGAGTTGGCCGTTCCAATTTGGACATTCTGAATCTAACCGAATTTGAGCCTGTTCAATAGCAGTGGGAGAACCATCTATACCGTATACCTGAAATCCTTCTTTGGCCATATACCAGAGATTAGCGCCTGGACCACAACCTACTTCTAATATCTTTATATCTTTGCGAGACCCTACCCCATAAAAATTACGAGCAACAAAACGAATTAAATCCTCCCCCGGATACTTTCCCCATGCTTGTTGACGAAAAATCTTTTCCCATACTGGATCCCATGTCACGCATTATTCATCCCTTCTATCTCTTTAACGAAACGTTTACTTCTCTCCAACGATAACCCATTCTTTTACTATTTTATTTTCTTGTAAGTATTCTCTACTGAGCAATTGTATTTGTTGTATCGTAAAGTGTTTAATAAGTTCTGGGATATCATTGTAATTCGTGAAGCGTGCAAATCCTTTTCCTAGCAAAGGTCCTTCTCCTACTACATATGTATCATAGCCTACCTTCTCCCCCGTCTCGTCTCCCCAACTTCCCTTTGCGAATGTACGAGAGAAAAACTTCCCATTCCGCTTTGTAACACGAGCCATTTCCGAGTAAATATGTGCTGCGTTTTCAAATGTATTACAAGACAATGCTTCACTATCAATTACTGCATCAAACATTTCATCTGGAAAAGGAAGCTTACTAATATCCCCAACTACTAACTCTCCTGTCCATCCAGGGCATTCAGAGTCTAGGCGAGTCTTCGCCTGTTCTATTGCCGTTTTGGAACCATCCACTCCATATATCGTAAAACCTTCTCTTGCCATGTACCAAAGATTAGCCCCTGGTCCACAACCCACCTCCAGGATTTTCACTTCCGGTCGTGATTTAGCGTTATAAAAATTACGAGCGATAAACCTAATGAGGTCTTCCCCTGGATACTTTCCCCATGCTTGTTGACGAAAAACCTCTTCCCATACTGGATCCCAAGACATTTAGATTCCCCCTGTTACGTTCGGTAAAACAAAATACGGCTTGAGACAGTACCATTTCTTCTAATCCAATCCGCTTTTATTTTGTCATATATTTCAGGTTGATGAATAATTTTTCCAATCCTGAAGTTCCCTCGTTGATTTGAAAATCCTGATTTAAAAAAGAACAATGGATTGTCGATTTGATTATTCGTTCCTCCACCCAAATGCAATTGCTTATATCCTAATTGTTTCCCAAGTAATGCTGCTTCGTGGATGATCAAAGGAGTTGCAGCCAACTCTTTACCCAAGTCAGTTGCAGCAGATAAATGATACTCCATCATGTTACTGTTGTGATAGAAAAACACAGCTGCAGCTATTCTTTCCTCTTGTTTGCATAGAGCAAAGTGGGCATTTCTTACAGTTTTCCAAGCTTCAAAGTAGGATTCTGGAAAATAATAAAAATCATCTGCTTGTAAGCTATTCATTACCTCTTTATAAACCGCAGGAAAATGGGTAAAGAACTCCTCGAAAGTAACCCAATGTACTACTAGCTCATTTTTTATAGCTTTTCGAATCTTTCTTTTTGCACGAGTTTGATATTCATTAAATATATTCTCATTAGTTAAATCTATCCATACAGTTTCTCTATCAGAGATAACCTCACCTTGATAGTAACGCCAGTTCTCTAAAATTGGATGAAATCTTACAAACTCAGCAACTATTTGCCGCTCATGTACCCACTCCGAGTAGGCATTCCATGCACGCTTTAGAAAATGCGGATCTTCAGTTGTGGAGATTGGTCCGCCATAGCCATATGGAGTCTGAACATCATAATAAACAGAATCAGGAATTGGAGATATATGAAAAGAGTGATAGTATATTTCTCCATTAGCTTCATATACAAAAAAAGTGGGCTCTAAGCCTTTTTCACGTTTTGCATCTATCACAACATAATCTGGTGTCTGTGAAGGGCATTTCAGAGGAGTTTCTAACCTATTAAAAATCGCCTTTGCTTGTTCAAACTCGACTTGCATAATTGGTAATAACCTCATCCTCTTGGTAATCTTTATCAGCTTCTGTGCCTAACACATCCCAAAAATACATAGGAGAGATTCCATTACCTGGACGCTTGCTAGTCAGGTTCTCAATAGTAAATATTTCACCAGCTGTTATATTTTTTGATGCTACCAGACTTTTTCTGACAATATCCTGATTTTTCACCTCTGATGAGGCGGGGGTTTTAATTGGAGAACCAATAGCCATTTCCACTTGTCGAATCGATCGTACCATGTCTATTAATTCCTTTGGATTTAGAGAAGCTTTGTGATCTGGACCTGGTAAGGTTTTATCTAATGTAAAATGCTTCTCAATTATCTTTGCACCACGAGCAACTGCTGCTATCGGAACTGCTATTCCTTCTGTATGGTCCGATAAACCCACACTGAGACCAAATGCTTGTTTCATTGTGTCAATAGCTTGAAGGTTGACATCGTCATATGGGGTTGGATATTCAGTAGTGCAGTGTAGTAAAGATACTTTCGATCGAAGAGACTCTTGCCCTTCTCTACTATAAAACGCATTTTGAAACATTTTTCTTGAAGGCTTTGCATCAACCGCAGTATAGCCAAAAGCAAGAACACCAAGTGCTTGTTCAATTTCGGCTAATGTAGCCATTCCTGAAGATAAGATTACGGGTAGGCCAGATTGAGCAATGCTTAGTATTAAAGGAGCATTTGTAATCTCGCCTGATGGAATTTTTATCAACTCTACTTTCATCTCGTTAACCAAAAAATTAACGCTATCCAAATCAAAAGGTGTTGATAAAAACTTGATATTTTGTCGCTTACAATATTCTTGAAGTTCGTAATGTGCCTCTGTATCAAGTTCTAGCTTGCGCACCATCTCTAGCTGAGATTCATTGGAGCCTGTTGTTTGCTTTTGATAATCTGCTTTCTCAGCAAATTTGCTTATTACTTTATTTGCTTTAAACGTCTGAAATTTGACGGCATCTACTTCTGCTTCAACTGCTACATCTATTAACCTTTTAGCCATCTCAATAGAGCCGTTGTGGTTCACCCCAGCCTCAGCAATAATAAAAGTTTTATTCATTAGACTATAGAACCTCCTTTAATAACATGAACGCTTCCGCAGACTTATAACCAGCTGCTGTACCTCGAATCGAAGCTAGTGCCTTAATTGACTCCTCACTTCGTGGAAAAGGGAATTGCCCTGTTTCACTCGCATAAACCTCCATAATATCTACCTTCTTATTTAGATACTCTTCAATATTTTGAAAGACATTTGGTCTAAACCCATTGTTATCTGGGTTCAAACCAAAATCCGTTTCTGATAATGTCTCATACGCTAATATTCTTTTTATTGAAGGATAACGAAACCATTTCGTGCAAGCTATACTTGCATCGAAAACAACTGCATGATCGGTATGTACATCTCCTCTATACGGAATATACATAATATCTGGATTAACCGTTTTGACTATCTTCCCAATTGCATTTACCATTTCTGACATTGGGATTGTATCTAAAGTAGCTGTAGGCAAGTTTAGTTGGAATACTTCCGAAAACCCATATAATTTTCCAACTTTGTTAATCTCATTCTCCCGAATCTCTATTTGATTAGGCGTATATAAATCATTTCCATTCATACCAGTAACGATTAACCAAAACAATTCGTCATTTTCGTTTTTATGCTTTAACAGTGTCCCTCCACAACCTAATGTTTCATCATCTGGATGTGGGGCAATAACTAAAACTTTCCTCATAAATAACACCCTTTTTGTGGCAGTATTTGAAAATCGTGTTCAATAATTTTGAGGGTTCCTTCCCCACATTTCACGAAAATATAGCCACCCTCTATCTCAAGTACTTTCCCTGGTTCAATGTTCTTACTTGAATTATCCAATATTACTTCTGTACGCCATATCTTTATTTCACTCTCTTCAAAAACACAATGAGCCCCAATATACGGCTTAGTCAATGCACGCACCAAATTATGTATGGATTTTGCAGACATTCGCCAATCTATGATCCCATCCTTTTTCCCACGCTTCCGCCAGTAGTTTGCTACAGAATGGTTCTGAGGAATTCTTTCAAATGAACCTGCTGCTATTCGGGGTGTAAATTCAATAATTTGCTTTTTCGCAATTAAAGTTAACTTATCATATAAGGTTCTCGCATTATCCTGATCTTCAATAGGAAGCATAATCTGACTTAAGATATCCCCTGAATCCGCCCCTTCATCCATGAAGAAAAAAGTAGAGGCTGTTTCTGTTAGCCCCATTGCAAGTGCCCAAATAATAGGGTGCCTTCCACGATTCTGTGGTAATGCTGCAGGATGATAACCAATAACACCCAACTTCGGTATTTGTAATATCTCTTGCTTAAGAAGGTACGACCATCCCAGACAATAAATAATATCCGGCTTTAACTCTTCAAGCCAACAAACCAAATCATTATGCGACACTTCTTCCGCAAAAAGGCAGGGAATTCTGTTTTTCTTTGCTAAAGGCTCCAATGATGCAAAATCAGTATTAAATTGTGATTGCTTTCTAGTAATTACTCCTACAACTTCTGCTTCTTTTACAGTCAACAAAGTATCTAACATTTCACAACTGAATTGTACACACCCAATAAAAACAGTTCTCATTGTTCTACTCCAAGGTCAAAGAATGATTTCATTAAAGAATCTTTATAATCTACGTTTCTTAAAATCTCGAGTATTTTTAATGAAACATACTCTTCACCATATGGGGATTGAAGTGTCTGTAAATTTTGTTGAAACTCTTTTGAAATCCCCTGCTGAATCGCATTTATTATGGAACTTCTTTGTTCATCACAGTCAATGATAGAATCTGTTCGATAACGTCCCCGTTGACGATTTCCTAAATTGATTGTTGCCTTTTTAAAAGAGGGGACTTCAATAATTCCACTTGATGAATTTCCAATCACGAGGTCCACATGCTTAATTGCGCTTAGATAGCGTAATTGTCCCAATGAAGTAAAAGAAATACTTCGTTTTTGGTTACTGGAAACATATTCATCTATCATTTTCGATATAATTCTGCCATCTGTATCAGAATTTGGTTTCGTAAATATTACCTTGGCATTAGGAAAATCATCAAGGGCAGCAAATAATTCAACCATTGTCTCTTCGGGACCAATCTTGTCTAAAGTGACCGGATGATAAGTAACAAGAAAATTTAGTTCCCCCAAAGTGAAATCAATACTTTTCTCAAATTCTATTTTGGTAAGTAGTTTCATTTTCCGAATATTATCTAATCCAATTGCACCTACATTAAAAACTCTTTCTGGGTGTTCTCCTAATTGAATCACTCGTTTACGATAGGAGTCAGTTGAAACAAAATGATAGTGAGCCATCTTTGTAATAGAATGTCGGATAGCCTCATCTATAAGTCCTTCTGTAATTTCCCCACCATATAGATGGGCAATTGGAATTCTTGCAATCATTGCGGCTTGAGCGGCTGCCATTGTTTCAAATCGATCTCCTAAAACCACAACAATATCAGGTTTAAGTCGATCAAAAGCAGAAGCAAATCCAATGGTTCCTAATCCAAGCGATGTCGCAATACCAACCGGAGTATCACTCGATAGCAACATTTCTATTTTTTCATGAATGGTAAAACCATCTTGTTCAATTAATTTATAAGTTAGACCAAACTCTGGAGAGAGATGCATTCCTGTAACAACAATTTGCAGCTCAAAACTTTCATCACTTTCAATTTCCTTCATGAGCCAATATAAAAGGCCATATTCGGCACGCGTTCCCGTAACAATACAAATTTTACGTCTATTCATGATTTCCCCCAAGAAATGGACTACTTGGTACGTTAATTATTTTTCTTTCTAAACGTTCAGCAATTGAAAGATCCATTTTAGGACAATTCTCATACATTGCTAACCGATGCATCAAAGTCCACACTGGTCTTGTCATAAACCCATGCTCATTTGTAAAGTTTAAAACATCATCCCGAGCATCCATATATCTATCGTCAAGAATAATAGTTTGTAACCAGTAATTACTTTCCGCAAATGAAGGTTCAATAAACAGTCTTACCCCATCTATTTTGGATAAAGCTGCTTGATACATGTCCGCTAACGACCGTTTGTTCCGAATAAACTGAGGTAACCTCTCTAATTGTGCACATCCTAAAGCCGCATTAATATTCGGTAGGCGGTAGTTAAATCCCACTTGATCGTGTAAAAAAGCCCACGTGTGTTTAACTTTCGCAGTTGTCGTTATATGCTTAGCTAATCTCGCTAATTCATCATCATTTGTTAAGATTGCTCCACCACCACCGGTAGTTACAATCTTATTGCCGTTAAAGCTGAGGATCGATAACTTCCCCCAGTTTCCCGTATGTTTACCTTTATAATATGTCCCTAACGATTCAGCTGCATCTTCTATCAGATTAATATGGTATCGTTGGCAAACTTCAAGCAAAGGATCCAAATCAACTGGATGACCAAATGTATGCATGGGAATAGCTGCTTTAATCCGTCGACCAGAAAACTTGTTATAACAGAATCCGTCACGCACTTCAGCAATTTCCTGTAAATATTGCTGGAGTTTTATCGGATCCATACCAAGTGTTAGTTCTGAGCTATCTACAAAGTGAGGAACTGCACCACAATAAGATACGGCATTAGCAGTTGCAATAAAGGTTAAGGTAGGCACTAGTACCTCATCACCCTGTTCTACGCCGGTTAGCATAAGGCTTATATGCAATGCAGCTGTTCCATTCACTACTGCTACCGCATGCTTCACTCCCGTGTAATCCTTTAGCATATCCTCGAATTGATCTACGTACTTCCCTACAGAAGATACCCATCCTGTATCGAGACAATCCTTTACATAAGCCCATTCATTCCCTAGAAAAGACGGTTCATGTAATGCAATGAAATCATTGTCTATAGCTACGACACTCTTAAGTTGATTAACCAGTGCTTGGATATCCACATAATTTTTCATAGATTATATAAACCTGCTTTGTATTGTTTTAGATTATCAGGATTGCAGAACCATTCGATTGTTTGAGACAACCCTCTCCTTAATCCATCTACGCCAGCATATGTTGGTTCCCATCCTAATAATTCTTTTGCCTTCGTATTATCTGCCCAAAGTCGTTCTACTTCACTTTTTGCAGGGCGGATCCGTTGATCATCAGAAAATATCTCTATTTGACTTCCCATTAGTTCAGCAATCATCTCTGCAGTTTGTCCAATTGATACTTCATAGTTACTTCCAATATTAATAACTTCTCCAATTGATTTATCTAATTGAGCTACAGCCAAGAAACCTCGAACTGTGTCTTCCACATAATTAAAATCACGAGTTGGATGCAGAGAGCCTAATCGAATAGATTGTTGTCCATTCGCGATTTGTGTGATGATTGTAGGGATTACCGCTCGTGCTGACTGCCTAGGGCCATACGTATTAAAGGGCCTTATTATTGACACAGGTAATCCAAACGAGCTATAGTACGCGATTGCCATTTGATCTGCACCAATTTTGCTCGCTGAATACGGCGATTGTCCTTGAAGTGGATGTTCTTCTGTAATCGGTACGAACTGTGCTGTTCCATAAACCTCGCTTGTAGAGGTATGAACAATTTTTGAAACACCCAATTCCTTTGCTGCCTGTAAAATGTTAAGGGTTCCTTTCACATTTGTATCGACATAAGTATCTGGGGAGTGATATGAATACGGAATTGCGATCAATGCAGCTAAGTGATAAACTGTATCGCAATCTTTCATTGCCTGTTTTATTCCGTGTGGATCACGTATATCACCAGCGAAAACTTCTAATTCATTTACTATTTCACTTGGTGAATGATCAAGCCATCCCCAAGTATTAAAAGAGTTATAATTAACAAATGCTTTCACATCATAACCCAAGCGAACCAACTGTTCAGTTAAGTGAGATCCTATGAATCCATCTGCACCTGTTACAAGTGTCTTTTTTCCCCTTGTGCTCATTGTTTTCTCCCCAAATTATTCAATTTTCTGCATGAGTTCGTTCATTTTTTCAGAAGTAGACTCAAGTAACTTCTTTACAGTGTCTAGATCAGCTCGGCAAGAAGAAAGATAAGAACCAAACTCATTAATAACCCTCTCTGCTTTCACAATTGGGTCTTTTTTAAAACGAAGTTCTTGAAACATTTTCAGGATGGTCTCAAAGGTATTTGTATTCATCGACTGAATAAGTAGTAAATACACTTTATTATCTTGCAGTTTATCAAATAACCGATCAAACTCTGTAAATAATCTATCGAGTTTTTTAAGATTTTTTGAGCTAACTGCCTTTTTCATTTCTTCTAAAGTATCCTCAAGTAAATCGTAGCTATTTTCTAGTTTTAATTGCTGTTCCAAAATCCATTCAAATTGTTTTTCAAAGTAACCACTATCAAAGTTGATTTCCTTCTTTGTAAGCCAGTTTTCATTTACAATTTGCTTCTTCGTTAAACGTTCCGCAATTACCTGTTCTAAAGGTTGGTAGCTTGTACCTGCGATTTTTGCCCCGCCCTTTGTTGTGTTAATTACCTCTAGATCATGATATTGATTAACATAAAACTCCATTTCCTTCCTAAATACATCTAATCCTCTGTTGGTATATATATCGTTATCTTCTACATCCTTAACAACTATTGCATCTTTCTTTTGCTGTTCGCTTATTTCCCCGTAAAATTCAACTCCCTTTGAGTACCAACGGTCTTTTGAATATGCAAGGTTTTGCCCTACTAACACAACCATATTAAAACCCAACTTATACAACATCTGTAAAGTTATGATTGCGATCGACTTTGAGTTATCAACGTAATCTAATTTTTTACCGTCTTCTCTTTTCAATAGTAGGGGAGCAAGAACATCTCTTCCTACTAAGAAATTTAGTAGTTGTCCAGGATATTGGCGAATTGTCTCATATCCGACAATACTTCCATAGATTAAAGGTATATTTGTTATCCCAAGTTCCACTACCTTTTTAAAAATAAGGTGATTTTCTGGGCTTCCATCGTAACTACAAGCAGCATCAGGATAAATATTATTTTCTATTAACGAATTAATAGAAGAACCTACTGAAAAAATATAAGCTAACCCGTTATCCTTAATGTAACGTAGGTTTTCATACTCATAATCAAGGGATGGACCAGCTGCAACTAGTATGGCAGGCTTCCCCTTAAATTCTTGTGGAAGTTCATGAAGTATATTCGGCGTTTTAAATGTTGTAGGCAGATTGATTATGCCATTAATTGGAATCCATTTTTCGTAAAAATTATTAGCTGCTATACCTGCACGCTTATTGAAAACTTTATCACGAAATTCTTCGATAAACTGTATGGTTTGTTCTTTAAATATTCTCTCGTAACTAGGAAGAATCACAAAAATAACTTCTTCATTTACAGAGTTAATAAAGTTTTGAAGGTTTTGAGAGAGACTTGATTTATCTTCACCTACAAATATATTCTTTGTATGTTTATTGGCTAGATCCGATATTTTCTTGTGTGACAAAAGTCCATAAAATACTTCGAGGTTAGGTTCATATATACTAAAAGTTACTTCAGGGTTTGTGCGAATAAATTCTTCAACGTGATATCCCAAGCCAATCCCATAGAAGAAAACATGTTTTCCTGCATAATTTGTGTTCTCGTTCAGAATTTTTTCTGCTTCAGCGTCCGGATTGTATTTACTGTGAAGGTAGTTCCATCCCGTCTCAGTCTTTACTACAATCGTAAGTTTTTCATTTTTGGTTGTTTCAACACGGATATTCTCATGCCTGATGTGTTCTTCCCTATCTTTTATATACTGCCAAGTAGTCGGGCAGAATTTTTTTAAGAAAGTAATATTATCAATTAATAACATTATCTAATACCTCATTACTGTTTATTTCGCCAATCTTAGCGGATATTTCCTCGAATTGCGGGAGTATTTCATAGAGAATGATGTCGCCTATTAAAACAACATCCTGCTGTTCTACGGCTTCCTCAAGACTTCTTAACTCATCTGTAAAATCTAAGGTTTCTGCTGCAAAATTCAACAATTCTGGTTGAAACGCTTGATTTTGAATAAACAGGGAAGTCTGCTGGAACCATTGCAATCCCTCTAACATTTCGCCAAATGCTAACCATGAATCATTTGTCGCTCCCTGATAAAATTGTTCAGACAGACTTTTTACTTGTGGAATTGCTCTATTCACGTATTCTTCAGTAGATAGCATTATTTCGTTAACTAGTTTACTTGAGTTCGTTGTATAAACAACTACTGTTTCGACATCTGATAAATTTTCATTTAAGTAACTCTCGAAATCCGAAAACACTTCTACACCATTAACTGTAAGATGACTTACGAGAAGGTCATTTTCATTTATTTTAGCGCTGATAACTTCTAGAAGTTGCATCATGGCTGAACTTGTATTTTCAAAAATATATTCCTCGTCTATAATAGACAATCGCATATTGTACGCCTCCCATAATCACACTCTGTTTATTTTATCGGCGAAATTCAACTGATAAGTTAAAAGCAATTTGTGATTTTTTCTTAGTAATTTATGTCATTGAAATAAGATAGTAACCATGTTCATTATTGACGAACACGGTTACTTTTCATTACAAGCCTTTTTTATTTCCGAGTAGTACTTATCAGTCGAGCTGGACTTCCAGCAATAATCGAGTTTTCTGGGAATGAGTCTAATACTACTGAATTAGCGCCAACAATAGAATTCGCTCCGATAGTTATACCGCCTAAAACCTTACTGCCTGCAAAAATTGTTACGTTGTCCTCGATTCTAGGACGTCTTCTACTTCCATCACCTTTATCTCCTAAAGTGACGTTTTGATAGATAGTCACATTATCCCTAATTTCAACACGTGCTCCAATAACTGTACCCAGCCCATGAATAATTTTTAAGTTATTGCCTATTTCGGCGGAGTAATAAATTTCTATTTGAGTATACATTCGCTGTATATAGCTTAGCACTTGTAACAATTCTTTGGAGTTTGATTCGCCAAAATAATCAATGACTTTCCTTTGAACCATATAAATATGTACAGCCAATTCTTCGGGAGTCATAAATAAGTCAGACTCTAATAACTCTATTACTTTTTGAGAATTTACTATTTGAGGGTCAATCATAAAATTATTTCGTACAATCGTTAGTAGTTTTAACATTGTTTTCCCCCGAAAAATGTATTAATAATTTCATTATACAAAGGAACTCAATTTAAGCCGAAAGAAATAGTAGTAGCTACTTACTGTAACAATCCCGTTAAAGGAGAGGTCCACCATGCAGCAAGATATACTTGAAAAAAATGATAAAATAATCATTTCCCAACGCGATAATTTTAACAAAAAATTTGGTTTGGTACTCCGATCTTCGGCAATTTTTTACTATAAGTCCGCTCCTGATATTTCAACAACTCTCTCATTCATGAACTATTGGAAGTTAAAACGAGGAATCGAAGTTGCTATTGTGGCTTCAACTCGTGATATGGCTGGTACTCTAATAAAAAGAGAAGAACTTTCCTTTGAAAAAGGCGAGGTTATTAATTACTCTCCCGACCTACAGCTGCATTCATTTTTTGAGGGAAGTATTGAAATTGAAGTCTTTAGTACCAAAAATTTAAACATCCCTTACGCTGCTATCATGGCCATTTATGAAACAAAACAGAGCATTTCTATGGTCCATAGTTATTCACGAACCTATTCTCCATATGAAATAGAAGAAGGTCAGACCATAACGAAAGGAGAAGAGTCTTGCTGGACCCTTCGTGATACTGCTACCGTTCGCTCATTTTGCGTTTTCCATAATGGGGGCAAAGCAAAAGATAATCAAACGATTACTCTCCGTATAACAGGACCAAACAACGAGATTCGCCAAACTCTCATAGAGCTGCCTAGCCTTTTACCTTATAGCACAGTAAAACTTTACCCCTCTGATTATTTTCCAGATTTGTCTCACTGGTTAGTTGGTCAAGTAGCGAATGCCAATATTTCTTTTGCTGTTTCGGATGCTTTTACAAGGCTATTAGTGGGGAATGAGTCACTAGATGGTTTAGATTATCAGATTACTCATTCAAACTTTAATTACTCGAATCATGGCACTGATAAAATTGATATAGATGATATTCATGCCTACATGAATGTGCCTGATTGTGATGTGGATGATAAATACGTTATCATTTATCCTGATTCTGATCCAGGATCGTACGAAGTTTCTTACCTAAATAATCAAAAAGATTTTCAAACAGGGGAGCAGGTTTTAATACCAGTCAAAGGAGAGCAGTCGTTAACGTTCAAGAAAAAAAACGGGGTACTGCCAACACGTCTCGTTACCGGTTTAGTTTGTGAAAATGATACAGGATTGCTCCCAGCCGAGTGCAGCCTCGGGGTTATGACTTGCTTGAGGCCCCCCAAAAAACTGTGGTGGTGCTTGTGCGTAAGTAGCTTCTCTCACCATTCAAAACTAATTATTGTAGATAATCCCCAAATATATAAGTCTACAGAGAGCACTACGTTAAACATTCGTTTGTACTCTAGTGACAAGAATACATTCATAGAAACTACTATACTCTATGAAGAGCATGCTGAGAATTTTAGTAAAGGAATGAATATAAGAACATTATTCCCTAATGCACAGGAATTTTTAAATAATACGTATGGATATTTCACAGTATATAGTGAATACGGCGGGTTATACTGCTTTACAATGATCAGTAACCTTAATGGCTCATATACATTAGAGCATGGCTTCTAAAAGAATTAAATAACCCTAAATAATGGGCTGCCGATTTTTATCGGCAGCCTTTCATTTTTTCCTATTAAAAATCTGACACTTAC
This sequence comes from Brevibacillus sp. HB1.4B, assembly GCF_013284285.1. Lineage (NCBI taxonomy): Bacteria > Bacillati > Bacillota > Bacilli > Caryophanales > Paenibacillaceae > Brevibacillus > Brevibacillus sp. HB1.4B. The sequence goes on along the minus strand of NZ_JABSUT010000007.1, from coordinate 285,885 downwards.
TCGTAGCAGAAAATAAAGATAGACTTCGAGTGATCGAAGTCTATCAATGAAACTGCAACAGATCTTAACGGAGCAATTGCAGCACGCCTTGTGGCAATTGGTTCGCTTGAGCCAACATTGCTTGAGACGCTTGTGTAAGAATATTGTTCTTCGTGAACGCCATTTGCTCTTTTGCCATATCCACATCGCGGATACGGGATTCTGCAGCTGTCAGGTTCTCCGTAGTAATATTCAGGTTGTTAATCGTGTTTTCCAAACGGTTTTGGTTCGCACCCAGGTAAGAACGCGCTTTGCTCACCAGGTTGATTACATCATCGATGCTTCCCAGTACAGTAGATGCTGCGCCTGCACTACCCAAACTCCAAGCTCCTACTGCTGTAGCTACATTAGCAATAGAGAAGTTTGCAGTATTGAGAGACAAGGTTTGTCCTGCTTCTTGACCGATTTGGATTTTAATTTCGTCGCCAGTGTTTGCCAACAGATTGATACCGTTGAACTTTGTTTTATCTTTAATGTTAGTGATTTCTTTTGAGAGCTCAGACAATTCCTCTTGCAGACGAGCACGGTCATTCGTGTCATCATACGTACCGTTCGCGGATTGCGTAGCCAGTTCTTTAATACGAACAAGCATGTTGTTAACGGTTTGCAGTGCACCTTCTGCTGTTTGGATCAGGGAGATACCATCTTGGGAGTTACGGGAAGCTTGTTCCATACCACGGATTTGTGCACGCATACGCTCGGAGATAGAGAGACCTGCAGCGTCGTCAGCAGCACGGTTAATGCGGTAACCAGAAGACAGTTTTTCCACGTTTTTTGCCAAGCTACCTGTGTTTACGCCCAATTGACGGTGTGTGTTCATTGCAGAAATATTGTGGTTAATAATCATGTTCTTTCCTCCTTGAGTTGTCGACAATCACGTCCATGTGACTGCTAGATATTAGATGGAACTACAGTCACGTGCTTGTGACTTAATCCCTACTTTTATGTTATCGGATAGTACGATTGGATTATTAAGTAGTTTTTTCCTTTCCTAAACAAAAAAAAGATGATCTAATTATCATCTTTTTTTACCTTATTCTCTTTCATTAACTGTTTTACTGCTGCTGGCATCTGTATTTGACTCTTTATCGCAAGGCGATTTTCTTCTTGGATCGCATCAAATATTTCCTTTCGATACACGTCTAGATTCCTAGGCGCTTCAATTCCAATTCGCACCTGCTCTCCATCCACAGAAATAATTTTAATTTCAATGGTGTCACCTATCATAATTGATTCATTTTTCTTTCGAGAAAGGACCAACATGTGAACACCACCTATTCAAAATCCGCTGCTTGTTGCTCAAACAACGGTTGCCGAATGGAATACACTTCTTCTTGTAAAACGATTTGTTTCCCCATACGATTAGATAAGTTGACAACAATTGGAGCTTTTAGATTTGCAGTAACTTGATTATCATTCCGTACGGTTATGATAGAAAAAATAGCTATTGGAGTCTGTTCATTGATTCGCAATGCCTCTTTTATCCCGGACGAAAGCGAAAATTCATAGGTACGGAAGAATGAAAACGGATTTATTACCCAAAAACCAACATCTTTTTCTTCTGTCGATTGAATCAAAAAAAAGGGGCTTTCCTCTTCCTGTACCAACTGAAAAAACTGCAAATGGGAAAAACCAGGGATACCATCCTCAAAAAACAGCTTACCCAATTCGACTTGTTGGTTTTCGTTCATGTTATCCCCTCACTTACATCATTTTATCTAGCTGGCTACCAACCACACTAATCTTCAAACTATTATATTGTATCATATATGGTTCTATTTTACCTGGTGTATAGGAAAGCTCTGGAGGTCTAGTTACTGGATGAATACTCATTCCATTTCGCTTCACATTAATAGTAGCTGGGACAGCTTGGAAGCTAACATCTACACCCTCATCGTTAGATGTTGACGGTGGTCGGTAGCCTCCCTCCAATACTCTCAATCCTTTTTCCCTACCTATTTGAGCAATAGCATTTTCTTTAGTATATATTCTCATCAATCGGTCGCCTTCTTGGCTTTTCTCGGAGATCGACTGTAGCCATTTCTCACGCCCATAAGCAGCATTCGTATCACTAAATTGCATAGATGTCATAATCCCAATGTTTGCTCTAGCTTGACTAGAATCGATCTGTAATTTTGTCTTACCTTGCACAATTGTAAGTTCAGCGGGTGTCTGACTAAGGTTCATTTCCGCTTGGGGCTGTTTGATCGATTGTACAGGTTTATTTATGTTTAAACCTAATTGAGCAAATGTGCTTTCCATCCTTAGTTGAGGAATTTGCATCACACTACCCCCTAATTACCTATCGCAGAAAATCAAGCAGAGTTGGCTGAATAATCCGTGCACCTGATCCAAGTGCAGCTGAGTGTACACTTTCTTGCATTTTGAGATCCGTCATAACTCCTGCCATATCTGCATCTTCATTTTTTGACATTAATTCTGTAATACTAACATCTTGAGTTTTTAATCGATCTGCGATAAGTTCTACCCGGTTAACACTAGCTCCCAATGAGGCTCTCTCTGCCAGTAATTTATCATACTGCTGGTCCATACCTGTTATGAATTGAGACGCACCTCTCCCATTACTCAATTCAGTAATAACATTATCAAGCACTTTAAACATATTGTTTGCGTTATCAGGGAAGTTAAAAATCTTTTGTGCATTAATATTGGATGTCACAAAAACATTTTGGCTCACTTCTAAGTTGATAAGGGAGCTGTTTGTACTTACGAAATCGCCTTTCCCCGCATTAGCTGTAGGGTCAAATGGAGCTTTATTAGTATCTGTACCAGCAAATATATACTTCCCGTTAATCTGCTGATTAGCAAGTGTTCCTAGATGATTTTTGAGCTCCTGCACCTCGGAACCCATGGTTTTCAAATCGTCCGGCGAGATAGCTCCGTCCCCAGAATAAACTAGGATCTCCTTGATTCTTTTAATAACATTTCCAACTTCATCCATCGTACTATCCGTCATATCTAACCAAGACTTTGCTTCATCCACATTCCGTTTATACTGATCATTCTCCATCAATGAAGATCGATAAAACATACCACGTGCTGCTACAACAGGATCATCAGAAGGTTTTGCAATCTTCTTACCAGATGCTAATTGATCTTGTAGCTTATCCATGTTACGCATGGAATTGTGCAAATTCCGCAGCATATTACTATTTAGCATGTTCTGCGTTACACGTACCGCCATTTTTTATACCCTCCTAATTAGAGGCCAACTCGGCCCATGCCATTGATGACTTTATCCAAAATTTCGTCCATGCTTGTCATGACACGTGCAGATGCGCTGTATGCATGCTGATACTTCACCATTTCTGCCATCTCATCATCAATAGAAACACCTGATACAGATTGTCGCTGATTGTCAACAGTACCAACGAGCATTTCGGAGTTCAATTGATTACGCTTGGCTTCCTGGGCATCGACACCCAATTGGCTGATCGTATAGCGGTAGTAGTTATCCAGCGTAGAGCTTTCTGCCAAGTCATTAGGGCCAGTGCCTGCAGCCAATACCTTGAACTTAACCGATGCAATGGCGAGAGCGCTCTTGTTATTCCCTACAGGAGTACGACCTGCTTCTTCTTGTGCTGCCGCGATCGCATCTAGGCTCTTCATGATCTCTGGGTTAATAACGAGGCTAGATGCACCTTTCGGATAATCTTTGGTCACTGGATTAGCGGCCAGTGAATTCGCATCCACGAAGAAAGGCAGATCCTGTACAGTCCCATTGTTAATATCACTCAAGCTTCGTCCTGCCCGATGCAGATCGTTGATTTCCTTCGTCAGATTCACAGCCAAAACATCCAAGCGTTTCAGCATGTTCGGCACGATCTGATCACGAGATTGGAGGGTTCCTGCCATGTAGCCGGTTGTCGGCACAAACGCCGCCCCACCCAGCGTCATGTCACTCAGGCCCGTAGCTGGATTCTGTACAGTAGCTACCGGCTGCGATGTAATTCCAGTAACAAATTCACGACCTTCAATGGTCACGTTAACCATACCAGCTGTTGACTGAGTTGCACGAATCTCCACCAGTTTGGAGAGCTTATCCAACAATACGTCACGTTGGTCATAGAGATCGTTTGGCTGATAACCATGCGGTACAACGTTTGCAATCTGATTGTTCAAGTTAGCAATCTGTTGACCCAAGGAGTTGATCTCCATCGCTTTTACATTGACCACGTTGTTGAGATCGGTTTGTACTTCCTTGATGTGATTGGTTAGTGTATTAAACGTATCCGCTACTGCCTTGCTTCGTTCCCGAACAACTGCGCGAGCCGATGTATCTGTCGGGTCTTTGGCCAAGTCCTGCCATGCTTGCCACATTTGGTCCATAACCTTTTGCAAGCCAGTGTCAGAAGGCTCGTTCATGATGCCTTCCAGTTTCTCCAACGTTTCCAAACGACCATCCCAGTAGCCTTGACGTTTGTGTTCGTTCCGATACTGAATATCCAAAAACTCTTCTCGCAGACGCTGAATACTAGTCGCTTGCACACCCGTACCGAGCAATCCCGGCTCGATACTCGCTTGCATCCCTACATAAGGCAAACCAGTCGTAGCCTGCATATTCACGCGCTGGCGACTGTATCCTTCCGTATTCGCATTGGAGATATTATGTCCCGTTGTATTTAGCGCGGATTGTTGAGCGAACAAGCCGCGTTTGCTGACTTCAATTCCATGAAAAGTAGAGCGCATTTCGACACCTCTTTACGCTTTTTTGTTGAAAAAAGTTCGATTAGCCTGACGATACGTATCCGAGGTCGGCTTTCCATAGATGAAGTCGTCCTCGGGGGTATCTGTGATCAGATCGAGCGTCATGTTTACAAAAGAAAGGGATTGCTCCAGTAACTGCTGATTCAGGTCGTTAGCATCGCGCAGTTCGGTCACAATCCGGCTTAGCTCATTACGACAGGAAGTGAGTCGCATCTTCTCTTCCGCACTGGTCGTCAACTTGATCAATTCAGCCAGTGTGCCTTCTTGCAGCGCAAACCCCTTCTGTGCTGTCAGTTCTTTTACGACTTGTTGGCGGGCTGCTTCAGCTTCTGTGACGCCCTTGATCAGTTTTTGCTCCTGGCGTGTAATGGCTACCAGTTCATCCACACTCCCTTTTACCAGCACTTCTTTCTTGTGCGAGGCTAGGGTGTACAAGGCTTTGTGCAACTGGATCAAGTTGTCGAGCAGATCGTAGAGTCTGTCCATTCCTTGCTTCTCCTCATCTTCCATCGAAAACTATTTAAAGAGGCTGTTCAAAAGGTCCTCTTCAGATCTGTGTTACAGCTTTTTCCAAAAGGACAGGAGCTTATCAGCGATCCGCTCACTTGAGACGTGATATTTTCCTTCCTCCACTTGCTTCTTCAACTGCTCCACTTTTTCCCGACGTTGTGGAGAGTTGACATCTTCTACTTGCTTCTGCATTTCAAGCGCTTCTGTGGAAATGTTTACTTCATCCTTGCCCATCGGGATTTTACCGCTTTTGCCTACCTGGTTGTTACCTGTCTTGTTGTAAGCATTGATCATCCCGACACGGTTAGGTTCATTAATCCGCATCTGATTACCATCCTCTCATACCAACGGTCTTTTCATAGAAAAAACCGATGACACCTCTTAGTAGTATCATCGGCAATTTCATGATGTACGATTAGTTTTTTTGCGCAAAACTATTCGTCACTATTCTGCTTTCTTCGATAAGCTGCCTTAGCCAGATCGGCGCGTTGGAACTCCTCCAATCGCTGCTCTACCTCGATTTGTTGCGTGATTTCATGCTTCAAGCCTTTTAGACAAGATTCGCATATGTTGCCTGCTCGAATCAAAAAACCGCAGCGCTCACATGGATAACCAAGATTTGGACTTCCAGCAACCGAAATGCGCCCTTCCTTGATAAACTTCGTGATTTGCTTCACGCTCACACCGGTGGCTTCGCTCACTTGATGAATATTCGTTCCGCGATTTTCACGCTTGCGTAAAAACTGGGCGCATGCTTCATATTCTTGTTCCACTTCTTTATAGCATTTGGGGCAAATGTCACGGACTGCTTGTACAAATACAGCATCACACCGCGAGCAGTTTGCCAACTTGCCCATAGACATATCGGACAACCCCTTTTCCGTTCAGAAAGTTCATACGGTTCCACATCCGTTATATGCCTACATCATAGCTTAATTTTTCCAAACTGGCTATCGGTATATTGTCAAGGAATATACTTCACAGCTTGGCCCCAAATGTTCTCTGATTGTTTTCGCGCACGAACGCAACGTCGAACCAGTTGTATAAATATCGTCAAGAAGCAGGATTTTAGCAGTAGAGGGCACAGGCACATTCACCCCATCCCACACAAAAGCTTCGCGCATGCTTTCGTGACGAGCTGCGCGCCCTTTTTGCTTGCTCAGCTTTGGGGTATCCTTCGTCCTGAGAAGCAACGGTTTGACAGGAATTTTGATTGCCGCTCCTAAATGCTGGGCCAGCAGGTCAACCTGATTGAAGCCGCGTTCCCGCAATCGTTGTGGATGTAAAGGAACCATCGTGATACAGGTAAACCCCAAAGACCTGTAATAACGCTGAACCGTAATGGCGAGAAGCGTACCGTAGTATAAAGCTAGCCGCTCATCACCGCGGTATTTAAACAATCCGAGCAAATCCTTCTCTCCCTTTTCATAGCGAAGCAAACTCCGATTTGCCACCAATATCTGATCATCTTCTCCATGAACACAATCCCGGCATAGCCCTTCGTTGCCGATACTAGCCTGCAACTCCCTGTCACGCCCGCACTGCCGGCAAATATCATCCCCAATCAACGACAAAGCATCAAGACAGACTCCACACAACACAATCCCTTTTAACATGCGGTAGATGACCGGATAGCTCGCCTGATCGGATAGCTGTCGTGCCTTTTCACGAACGACCGATTCCTTTTGGAGAGCTGCGATACGCCCACCACAACGGACACACATCCCACTAATCACGAAAGGCCTCTTTGTTCCGCGAGCCTTTGAGCCAAGCTGTTCATCTGTAATATCTGTCTGACGGCCCGCTTTGGAGAAGTAGCGCGTTCTGCTTTCAAAAATAAAACACTACCCGACGTATCATCAACGGATCGCCCTACTCGTCCTGCTATCTGCACCAATGATGCCTCGTCAAATACAGGTGCCTCCGCGCCTACCACTACTACGTCACTCTTCGGTATGGTCACACCTCGCTCTAGAATCGTAGTCGTCACCATGACGGTATAACATTTTTCTCGAAATGCGAGTACCTTTTCCTCCCGTATAGGGTCTGCCGCATGAACACCGGCCATCTCCCCCGCGTGAGCAGGAAGCCACTTTTGAAGGTATGATAGCACCCTGTCAATTTCATCAACTCGCGGGACAAAAACAAAAACTTGTCGGCCTTCATTCAGAGAACTACTCACCGCTTCTATAAACGGTGCCACAATTCGATTCGTCTGAACGCGCTTATGTAAGCCTTGTACCGTGAGAATCTTGGGGACAGGAAGCGTAGCACCGTGGTAGCGTCCAGGTAACAGAACATGTGTATCTGAGAATAGCGGTATCGCCCCAGACGAGTCTAGGGTTGAGAATCCTTTTCTAACGAGCCGCTTTTGCAAATATCCCGGAGGTGTTGCACTTAAATAGAGGAGCTTCCCACTCTTTTTCACCGCTCTGGATAGAGCGCGATACAAAATAGGATCATTATGATAAGGGAACGCGTCCGCCTCGTCGAGAACCACCAGCAAAAAACGCCGATGGAAGCGCATGACCTGATGCGTGGTCGCAATCGTGATGTCACTCTCTTCCCACTTCTCTGAGCTCGAACCGTGAACAGCAATCACTTTAGCCCCGGGAAAGACTCGCTTAATACGCGGGGCTAACTCTAGTACGACGTCTTTTCGAGGTGTCGCAATCAAAACGCGACCGCCAGCAGCAAGTGCCTCTGTAACCGAAGGGAATAACAACTCTGTTTTGCCCGCTCCACAAACTGCCCAGATCAAAAACTCCGATAGCCCTGGTCTCGGATTGGCAACAAAGCAACGCGCTCGCTCAGCTGCCCGCGATTGATCTGCCGAATACTTCCCCGCCCACTCCAATCTCGCCACGTTCTGCAAGTGGTCTGCGCTTTGGATAAGAGATTCTCCTACATCCATTAAAAAATACGGAGTGCAACACTTACTCCTGCCCATCCCCAAACAAGCTGTGCAGTAAGCGCACCCTTGCTCACACGTATGACAATAAGTAAACTCCACCTGCTCTCCTGCGCTTCCGCAACGTTCACAGACCAACTCCAACCGATTGCGCCACCATCCATTTATGACCGTAAAACGAATACCAGGTCGCCATTCCGCTTTGTTTGCAAGCACGAATGCATGCAAAATGGCTGACAAATCATGCACGTCCACCCCTCGCTTTTTCAGCAAGGACTCCACTTCATCCCAAAGGAGCGCACGCCCGTCCAAAATCTCTCTCAAAACAGCTTCTTGTATATTCACCCGAGATGAGCTCCTTCGAAGAAGCTCGTGACCACCCAAAAAGCCCAACCGAGCACCCGGCAATTTCCCCGATTCTTTGCTACCTACATAAGAAACTTCCACACTCTCCTCGATTGACTCCCAAGAAAACCACCTCTGCTCTCGGCGGTCCTGTACACTCGCTGCTTCCCTTCCATATAAGTTGCTCGCTTCGCACACGCTACTTACCGCCAGTGCTCTCAACTCTTTTACATATCCATCAGTCAGCATCCGTCCTTTGCCGACTTGTTCCATCAAATACCCGTTCACCTTTGCACGCAAGGAAAAGGCCAGAGCAAGCGACGATGTCTTCCCGATGACATGCAGGACACATCCTTCTCTCTCCTGCCAAAAAGAACGATCTACAGAAAAGCTCGGCGTAACATAAGTCTGCACCTGTGGTATTGATCCGCCGCAAGCTTTGATATATAGCAAATACTCACGCATACGCTCACTCCCCCGCCCTCTTGCCCTTAGTGTGCAAAAAGACAGATAGGTCCGGCAAATAAATTTCGGAACCAAAATCATGCCGTAGAAAAATAAAAAAGCCGCCGATCTATTGTCGACAGCTCGTAATATTTACGCTTAACAAACTTTTATGCTCCCTCTTTTTTCTCCCGCAGATCAATGACGATGGTTCCAGCCGCCATATCCTCCTGTCCGTCTCCCAAACATTGTCCGTACGGATAACGATTCAAGACAGCTGTCATCTGTTTCGTATCATCGTCTGATCCATCATCTATCAAGGTAATTCGGATAGGTCTGCCACTCCAATACGAGCGAAACAGCAGACTCCGCACTACACGTTCCAGCACCTGTTCCGAATTGCGCACCAGCAACCGATAATGCTCATGCGGGAGCTCGCTCGCGCTATCCGTCCGATTGGTCCAGCGCTCCGCGATCATTACCAACAAAGAGGAGCAGCCAAATGCTGCCAAAAGCCATACAATCAGCTCTTCCATCACGGTCATACCTCCTCCTATACCAAGGTATGCCGCACGGCTTGAACAGCGTGCAAATAGGAAGCGCTTCCTACAGTTTCACCCAGCCATTTTTAATGGAGATGACAACAGCTTGTGTCCGGTCTTGCACATTCAGCTTTTGCAAAATGCTACTAACGTGATTTTTAACCGTCTTTTCACTAATAAACAAGAATTCCCCAATGGCACGATTGCTTTTCCCTTCTGCCATCAGCTGCAATACTTCCCGCTCGCGACGGGTAAGCGACTCGATCACTTTTGGATCGATGGCTTGCGATTCATCTACGGAGAAGCTACGCTCTGCCGTCCCTTCCTGCTCGCTCAGACGACGGAATTCTTCAATCAGCTTGCCCGTCACCTTCGGATGTATGTATGCACCACCACTCGCCACTACACGCACAGCATCAACGAGGTCTGTCGTTCCCATTTCCTTCAGCAAGTAGCCAGACGCTCCAGCGCGGAGTGTACGATACACATATCCCTCATCATCATGAATCGAGAGCATAATCACACGAGTAGAAGGGCTTACCGAAATCACATTTTCTGCAGCAGAAACGCCATTTATGTTCGGCATGTTAATATCCATCAACAAGACATCCGGCTTGTGCTCTTCCGCCAATACTGTGGCTTCTCCTCCGTCCGCACCTTCCCCGACGACCTTGAAATCTTCTTCCATTTCCAATATTCGCTTTACGCCTTCGCGAAATAATTGATGGTCATCTACAATCACGATGCGGAGTTCTTGCTGTCTCTTATCCATGGTTCATCCCCCAGTACTTATTTACGTATCATGTCACAATTTTATCGGTATTTGGAATATAACCTTGGTTCCCTCTCCCGGAGCCGATTGCAGCTCAACACTGCCCTCTAAGAGCTGTACACGCTCACGCATTCCCAAGAGTCCAAAAGAGTTGCCATTCGCCATGCGTTTTTCCAGATCGAACCCAACCCCATCGTCTTTGACGATAAGACTTAACGAATCTTGTACAAATTCCAGCTTCACTTGAACTGTCGTAGCGCCTGCGTGCTTCTCCACATTGTTCAGACATTCCTGAACCAAACGGAAGATCGCAGCCTTTACCGAACTGCGCAAAGGAGGCTCTACACCAAATACTACCAGATCGATGGAAGACTGAATACGCTCTTCGCACGTTTGAATATATTTTTGCAAGGTAGGTACTAGCCCTAAGTCATCTAATGCCATTGGACGCAAATCAAAAATAATACGTCGAACATCCGCCAAGCTCAAGCGTACCATTTCCTTCAGCTCGTGCAGTTCCATTTGCGCTTCCAAAATGCGCTCGTTCTTCAACATGCGCTCTACAATTTCCGAACGCAGCACGACATTCGCCATCGATTGAGCTGGACCGTCGTGAATTTCGCGTGCGACACGCTTGCGCTCTTCTTCCTGAGCCTGGATTACCTTTAAGCCCATCAACTGATGCTGCTTAGCCGATTCCAGCGCCTCGCCTATCTTGCTTAAGTCACCCGTCAAGTAACCTAGCACAACGCCCATTTGAGAAACAAGCTTTTCTGCACGGACGATGGTTTCTTCCAAGGTACGCAGTTGACGCTCCAAATCATTTCTTCTGCGCTTCAAATTATTTTCCCGTTCGCGGTAAATGGACAGCTCTACCTGAATACGGCTCGCCTCTTCATACGCAACCCGGATATCTTCCTCCGTGTACATATGAAAATTACGACTAACCAACACGAGCTTGTTGCGCGATTTGCGATACGCGAGTTCAAGTGCATCGACTTTTTGAATCACTTTGGAAATTTCTTGTCGAAGTTCATGTAAATCAAACTTCAATGAGTTGCCATGCTGTCTGGCGTTTTCAGCTATATCAAATATTTGGGTTTTACTCGTTTCTACGGTTTCAATCGTTCGCTTGATCACCCCGTCCAGCACGCTGATGTCTATCGCTTTGTTCATGATTGCTCTCCTTCAAACTCATTTTTAGCCTTCGTGAACAACTGTTGGAGGTGCTCTTCTTCAACATCTCGCAGTCCCATGTCATTGCGTGGAATGGCAAACGGATCTGTTCCCTGTTTTACGAATCCACGATTGGATGTAAATACATAGCGGTAGCCAGCTTGACGAGCTGTCTCCAGTACGACTGGACTTGTGTAGCCGAATGGCAACGAGATGACTTGGATCTCTTGCTTCATCCATTCGCTTAGACTAACGCGAGATATACTGAAATCTACATAGAGTCGGTCCCTGTACTCTTTTTCTTCCTCTAAACGCTGCAAGTCTTTCAGATAGACCGGAGCTGTTTCTGGGCCAAGATCGCCCCACTTATTTCGTTCTTCCTCTTCATGCAGACTGTACGTATGGGAACCGATTGTAACCAGTCCCGAATGAATCATTTCGTTAACCTGTTGACGCGTAAGTGGTGGCGTCATATTCTCCCGTTTTCGATCAGCTACATCTCTTAAGCGCCCCGCAATCGCGAAGTTCACTGAAGGGTAGCCGTATGTACGTAAGATCGGAAATGCTTCTGTGTAGTAACTCTCATACCCATCGTCAAACGTAATCAAAACAGCATTCTCAGTCGGTAAGGTACCCGTCTCCATAAATCGGAGGAACTCATCCAACGAAATCGGATTCAGGTCGTTATCATGCAAAAATTTCATGTGTCGGGCAAATTGATCAGGAGCTATGACATACCGCTGATTCGATTGATCCGTGACATGATGGTACGTCAAAACCACAACCTGATTGTTATACCACTTTTTCGTTTGAACCGCTGCTTCTTCAATTAGTGTGACGTTTGGCTCAGCATTTTTTGTCTCACTTATGCTTATAGACGTATCCACTTGGGGAAAAGGTTGCACTTCTTGTTTATTCTTTTTTTCCAGAAAAGATTCGCCTAACAACCCAATAGCCACTGCAAAAAACAAAAAAGTAAGAAACACGATCAGGAAGAGCCTTCTGTTCGGCAAAAAAACCCCTCCTCTACTTCCTCACTAGGAGATTCGACACAGTCCTACAAATTCCTGTGCAACAATTGGCCCAATAATTGGATGACTTTGCTCCTAAAATGAAAAAGAGCCCAGTAGCAACACCAGGCTCTTTTTATGTCATTCATGATATTACAGTTGAGCAGCCTCTTGCTTCAGGATTTCTGCCTTGTCTGTTTGCTCCCAAGGAACATTCAGGTCATTGCGTCCGAAGTGGCCATATGCAGCTGTTTGTTTGTAGATAGGACGACGCAGGTCGAGCTGCTTGATGATACCAGCAGGACGCAGGTCGAAGTGTTTGCGAACCAATTTCACCAGAGCTTCTTCGGAAATCGTACCTGTGCCGAATGTATCTACTGCAATAGAAACTGGTTGCGCTACACCAATTGCGTAAGCAACTTGTACTTCGCATTTGTCTGCGAGGCCAGCAGCCACGATGTTTTTCGCTACATAACGAGCTGCGTAAGCACCGGAACGGTCAACTTTTGTCGGATCTTTACCGGAGAACGCACCGCCGCCATGACGAGCATAACCGCCGTAAGTATCTACGATGATTTTGCGGCCAGTCAAGCCAGCATCCCCTTGTGGTCCGCCAATTACGAAACGGCCAGTTGGGTTGATGAAGTATTTGGTATCAGCGTCCAAGAGTTCAGCTGGAACAACTGGTTTGATTACGTGTTCAACCAGATCTTGCTTGATTTGCTCCAAAGTTGTTTCAGGAGCATGTTGGGTAGAAATAACGATTGTATCGATACGAACTGGTTTGTCGCCATCGTACTCAACGGTTACTTGTGTTTTTCCGTCAGGACGGAGGTAAGCAAGTGTTCCGTTTTTACGTACTTCAGTCAGACGACGAGCCAATTGGTGGGACATGCTGATTGGAAGTGGCATCAGCTCAGGTGTTTCATTGCAAGCAAAACCAAACATCAAACCTTGGTCACCAGCACCAATTGCTTCGATCTCAGCGTCAGTCATTTTGCCTTCGCGTGCTTCCAATGCTTGGTCTACACCAAGTGCAATGTCAGCGGACTGCTCGCCAATTGCAGTAATAACACCGCAAGTGTCAGCGTCAAAACCGAATTTCGCACGGTCATAACCGATTTCACGAATGGTTTCACGAACGAGCTTTTGGATATCTACATAAGTGTTTGTAGTGATTTCACCTGCTACGAGAACCAAACCAGTAGTTACGGAAGTTTCGCAAGCTACGCGAGCGTTTGGATCTTTGGACAGGATCGCATCCAAGATGGAGTCGGAAATTTGGTCACAAATTTTATCCGGATGTCCTTCGGTTACAGATTCGGATGTAAACAGACGACGACCTTTTTGCAAAGCCATGAGAAAATACCTCCTTTGACCTCATACAAATAGTGTGGTAGCCGAGTCAGGATTTTATCTACGTAAACGCAAATAAAAAACCCTTTCCATTTTTTAGGAGGAAAAGGTTTGAGCGTTTTTTGCTTCCTTCATCCTCTTATCGGCCAGAACAGATGTCCGTTCTGCTGGTTAGCACCGCTCTAGATCGGTTGCCGGGCTTCATAGGGCCAGTCCCTCCGCCTGCTCTGGATAAGAGTATCCATTACGGATAATAGAATAATTGTTTTTTTCAGAGATGTCAATAGGAAAAATTTTACTTATATTTGATAGGCCTTAGAAAGTACCACTACTACCTCTGCACGAGTTGCCCTTCCATTCGGTTTAAAGGAAGAACCGTAACCACTGAGCCACTTTCTAGATGTCAAAGCTTCAATGGCAGGAGAAGCCCAATGACTCGTTGGCACATCCTGATAATTCGAGGTACCACGGTTATACATTAAAACATCACGTGCCCGCGCGATCATGACCGCCATCTCTGCACGCGATATCGGCTGATCCGGCTTCATTTCATTCTTCGGGTACCCTTTCAAAATTCCTAATTGATAGGCTACACCTAGGTTGTGATACGCCCAGTGCCGCTTTTTCATATCCCGGAAGGTCGTGTTTCCTGTATAGGTAGTCGCTACCTTGGAACCGGTCGCACGCATCGATTTAAGCAGCATCGTCGCAAACTCTGCACGGGTCACTGCCTGATTCGGCTTGAACGAAGCATCATTGAATCCATTTACAATATCGCGAGAGCTAAGTCTGACGATCTCTGAGCGCGCCCAGTGGTCCGAAATATCTCGATAGCCCGCTATCAATTTCTGCTGCGTCACCGTGAGTCGGTAGGAATCATATTTGAACGAAGTACCACTATTGAGGCGTACATAGTATTTTCCTGGCTGCAAGCGCAAACCGATAACTTCATTCCCACTATTGGAAAGCTCGGCTACCTCATTCGTCGAAGCAAGCGCATAGTTCATGTTTCGATCGCTGTAGAGTGCGAAACGAAAGCCACTATCCACAGGAATATACGGCGCTCGGAATGTCACATATGATTCGCTATTGACAGTAAATTGGAACCAGTCGGGATCAGCTGCTGTCGGAATTGTTCCTGACATCACTGTCCCACCGCTTAACGGAGACGCTTTTTGATAGGTATCATTCGGCTCATTGAAATCTTTTTTAACTGGCGTGTACCCCAAATCCAGCTGGTATTCGCCATTGACTGCATTTCGCGAATACTCGCTCACACGGATGTAATATTTACCCGGGGACACCTCTTTACTGACCCGCTCTGTCGGATTGTCCCTTGTCCCATTATCGTATAGAGGATCCCAGACTACTGCTTTTTGACCAGGCGCTTGTTTGCCAAGACCCAGCAACAGATCCACTCTCTTGTTGTCAGGGCTTACAGTGACATCTAAATGCCCGTACTCGCGAACATAGTAAGAGAACCAATCCTGATCGCCTTCATCATGAAAATTGCCTGTTACACTGATTTGGTTCCCTACAAGCGGTCTGGCCGTTTCTTGTGTATCGTTCGGTTCATTTCGGTCAGGGTTGATCGTAAATTTACTCGTCAACACGTAGTTAAAAGCGTTGTTGACGCCTCCATTGCGCATTAAGCGGATGTTCATACTTCCTGCCTTGACCGGGACCGTTATCGTATCGCCATTCCCGAAGTACTGTGTAATCGGTTGACGATTCTCAGGGTAAAAGGTAGCAGCCACCGCCGAAGAAATACCCGATGTTACTGTAGCCGTAAAGCTGACCTTTCCATCGTAAGGGATGTCCATCTTCAGCCAATCTACGGTATCTTTTGGACCCAAATTGCCGCGTATTTGTGACTCAATCGGAAACGCCTTCGCTTTGGAAGGAGAATCATTCGGTTCTAAAAAGTCGTAAGAAAGTGCCGTTTTCACTGCTTTGTTGACATCTAACAAGCCGTATCCAGTCTTCCGATCCCATCCTTTCTCCCCCAAGTCAGTAGCCGTTTGATAAAGCAATTGCCTCACATCAAATGGACTGAGATTAGGGTGCCGAGCGAGAATGAGCGCGGCTGCACCAGCTACTTGCGGTGCCGCTGCTGAAGTACCACTAAACGAGCCGTATTTTCCCCCTAGCTTCGTTGTGTATACATTCAACCCAGGAGCCACCAAATTCAGTTCCGGCCCCGTATTTGCCTGAGACAAGACTTCATTGTTACTCCTCACAGCCCCTACCGCTACGACTGTTGGATAGGCAGCTGGATATGCCACACGGCTACTTTCATTACCACTTGCTGCAACCAAAACGGCTCCACTTCTCTCCGCTCGTTGTACAGCAGCTGCCAACGACTTGGAGTAAGCCATACTGCTAAAGGACATCACAATAACTTTGGCACCACGATCCAAGGCTACATTGATACCTTTTGCAATCAGTTCTTCATCCGATGACGCCTTGCTATTCAAGATTTTAATCGGTAAAATCTTGGCATTCCAAAGAACACCTGAAACACCGATATTATTATTTCCACTAGCAGCAAGAACACCGGCTACTTCTGTGCCGTGCCCGTTGTCATCCTGTGCTGACTTCCCAGCATTGACGAGATTCACACCAGGTAAAAGGTTGCCCTTTAAATCAGGGTGTTTATAATCTGCCCCAGTATCCAATACAGCAATAATAATCTGCTCATTGCTATTTACCGTTGGCCAAGCTTTATCTGCTTTAATTTGACTTAGATGTAGCTGGTTGGTCAAATAGTAGTCATTGGATGCCGGAGGTGCTGCTGCGAAGACTGATTGGTTGTTTGCCATAATGAGCGTGACCATTAATGTAACAGTCACTGACATGTTCACTGATCTTTTCATGTAAAACAGTCCTTCCTTCTCTCCCCTGCAAAAGTAGCAGTCTAAAAGGAATTCAGGTATTTGTAATCTGGTCTTTAGCATAGCGGATGAAAAGGGGGACATGCAACCCTCATCCTCCAATATTTGGGACATTCTCACAGAAGAAAACCCTTTTCACCATCGGCAAAAAGGGTTTTCTCCTTACTGTAACAAACCTTTATTGTCTTCTACTTCAGGTGCTACCTGAGCTTTTTCTTTTTTTCGTTGTTGCGCTTTCGGAATAAAGGCAGTCAGTTCCGCAATATTTACCGCTTCTTTTTTAAAGGAAGAGGAAGGAATATCGAACGCCCACACGCGATGGCTGTTCGCTTCTACCTTCATGTTTTCCAACGTGAAGTGTACGCGTGCTACCGTATCGCCAGCTTTATCATGAACAATAATTGGCACTTCGGTAAACTCCAGACGTTTTCCTAATCCGTTACGGAAAGCAACGATAACTTTCAAGCCGTTATCTTCACCAGGCTTGATATCGAGGACTTGCAAATCTACTTCGCCCTCTGCAATGGGGTTCTTCTCTTCAGCCTGTTGCAAATACTGCTCCGACTCATCTGCACTCAGACCCCAGTTATAATTTTGGTTATCCTCTACTCCGTGCTTTTTAGGCTTGATAAAAGTCAGCATCAGAGGTATTTCTTTTTCAGGGATACGGTCGAACTCATCCCAGCGGAACATAAATTCCATCGGGCGACTGGACATTTCTCCTACTGGTCCTGAGGCAATCAGGTCAAACGTTTTTTTCGCGACCTCTTCTCCGTCCTCCGTAACCAAAGTCAACGGAAGCTTTTGTAGCAAAACACTGCGGTCTGTCGCATTGCGAATGTAGACAAGAACCAGATAACCATCATTGGTAACCTGCGTAAAGAACGGAATAATACCGACTTCGTTACGAACAACCGGAGGCATTTCATCATGCGCGTATTGCAATAGCTCCTGCTCAGCGTCATCCAATTGATTTTCCCAAGGACCATTCATCACCAAAAACAGTTCCTTCGAGTCCACACGGTTCGCAGATTGTTGCGGATTATCCAGTCCAGATACACCCAGATAAAACTCTCTATGAAGATTCTCATGAATATCTTCGCGTACTTGCTCCAAGCTCTCTTTGGAACCAAACCAATTTTCCAATAACCAACTCATATAGCAACCTCCTCTTTCCCATCCCTAAAAAATGTGCGATCTACTCTACAGAAAGCGCCCATCTTTTCAGGTCGGCATCAGGCTTTTTCACAAATTTAGGTGGGAATACAATCAGCCACGGACGGCTGTTTCCAGGCTTTACACGAATGGAGCTTGCATCCAGAGAACCTGTCGCAACTACATCTCCATCCGAATCCGAAATCGTAAATTTGAGTTTTTCCGGACGGTAATCATGGTTGAGACCATTTCGGAAAAGCATGGCTACCACCAGGTTCCCTTCCTCGGTCTTTCGGATGTCAAAACCCGTTACTTCCACCGTATTAATAGGAACTAACGGCAAAGACTGTGTCAATGCTTCCAAACGATCCTTTTGACGATCAGTCATGCGCTTCTCCATTTCAGGATCAAGCTCCAGTGTACGAGGCCAAACATGTGAATTTCTGCCGGCCTTCATGACCACTTTCCAACGGCTAAAGGTGAAATTGTCATGCAAATAGCTTTCTTCCGGGAACAAAACCTCCCATGGACGGCTGGAATGCGGTGGAATAGCCTCCATATCTGACAAATCCACTCTCATCCGCGCAAAAGGCTTGTCGTCCAGATAAATCGCTAATCCTACGTTTTTAATACGCACAGGTTTATTTGTGGCGTTGCGGAAAAACATAGCGACAGTCATTCCGTTTGGCTGTGGAATCATACTGAAGCCTGTTACGCTAATCATGCCTGGTACCATCTCAGGCAATTCTGCTTGCAAAAAGCGGAGGGTATACTTTTTCTCCGAATCCAGCTCACTTTCCCATATCGGGCTCAACGATAGCTCAGTTCGAATTTTCTCAGCCTTCGTAGCAGACTTTTCTGGTCCACCATTGCTATCCATTTCGACTTCGTTGCTAGTCATGGAAGCTAAATCAATTGTCGACTCTTCCTGAATCTCCTTTTTCAGATCCTCCAGGGAGCGCTTTTGTTGATCTTTACCTAACAAATTCTTCATAAAAGAAAACATATGATACCTCCTCACACGTCCGGGCACGAACGAAGCTTCTCTTATCATCATAAACTTTTTAGACTAGCCCATGCAAATTGGCCACTCAAAAAATCAAGCTCCTTGGGGTACGCTCACTTTCCAACGCGACAAATCTGGTGCTTCCTTTAGGATGCTTGACGGCGGAAAAATAAACACCCATGGCTTGCTGGTATTTGCATTTACAGTCAAGCCGTCCAGTTCAAATAAGCCTTCTGCCACTTTATCTCCACTGGCATCAAACAGCGCCAACGGCAATTTTTCCAGGGAAAGGGTCTGCTGCGCAGAACCATTGCGTATCAGAAGCATGACATGAATATCGCCTTCTGACGAACGCCCAAGCTGTACACTCTGGATATTGACCTCTCCCTCTTTTAATGTAGGAAGATTCTTGGCTAACTGAATCAAGTAAGTTTTCTGTTCTTCAGATAGCGCCTTAATCCAGGATTCCTCTAACTCCAATTGGTGTGGCAGAACCATTTTCTTCTCGGCCAATTCAAAAGCAATTTTCCAATTTGCCAGAAGAACATCCACTTTCAGGAAGTGTTCTCTATCAAATACAAACGACCACGGTCTTGCGGAACGTGGTGGAATTTCCCCGATCTCGCTCAGATCAAATGTCTGGCGGGTAAACAACTCCTGATCACCGAACAGTACCACCAGTGTCGTCTCATTCAGCTGCACAGGTTCATCAGAACTGTTCCGGATGAACGCTGTCACTTCAATCCCTTCATCATGTGGAACAAGAGCAGTCCCTGCCAGAGAGATATTTCCCGCCTGCAATGGAGTCAGTTCTTGAGCCATAAAGGAGAGCGAATACTTCTCCTGTTGACTAAGCTTATCTTCCCATGATTCATGCAAGGAGAGCGTTGTGATGACGCCAGAAGATGCATCCTGTACCTGGCTTTCTTCTTGATGTGACTGTGCGGTATCAGAAGCGGACAAGATCGATTCCTCCTGAACCTGCTCTTGTACCTCTTTCGCTGTTGGTTTATTCCCCATTAAATTCTTCAAGAAGGATAACATATCGTCGCTCCCAACTTTTCTCTACATCTATATACAGTTTGCATTCGTCATCCACTATAGCATAGTGACATCCTTTTGCAACATAGAAAACTTGGCATTACAAACAGCAAATATACGTCTTGTGCAACCATAGAACAGAGCCATTCGTAATAGTAGTTATGTTAGGATACCCGTATGAAGCAGATGGTGTCAAGGAATGGAAAGATATCCTTACTTCATAGCTCGACACCTATAAGATGTTAAAGTTTACAATATTATTCAATATTGCTAGAATATAAGTGTCTAAACAAATAACTTGGGGAAGCACCATTTGCCAACTGACCAGCTCAGTTGGTCTTTTTTCTATTATGGGGATAAACAATATACATACAAAAAAATAAAGGACCTGCCTGTTACTGGCTGGACCTTCAGATTTGATTACCACGTTTTCTGTTAACATAAACGGAGGATTACCTAATCGCTAATTGTAGTTTCCAATCCAACGTCTCTCGAATGCCATCAGTTAAACTTGTTTTAGGCCCCCACCCTAATTTATCCATAATGTGAGAATTAGATAAAACAGAATGATTAATGTCACCTAATCTTGAATCTACATAAACAGGTGCTCCCTGTCCACTTAATAAATTGTTAAACAGGTTGTACAGCTCGTTTAAGCTTGTAGAAACTCCTGTGGAAACATTAAAGATTTCTCCATCTCCTGCTTGCAGTGCAAGTACATTTGCTCTAGCGATATCCTTTACAAACACAAAATCACGCGTGGTGCTCCCATCTCCATAAATAATCGGTGATTCTCCTCTGCTGAATAAATCAGTGAAAATAGAGACGACACCGTTTTCTCCATTTGAAGACTGCCTTGGGCCATAAACATTGGCATATCGTAAAATAGTAAAATCGATACCATAAAGTTCATGATACATCCTCAAGTATTCTTCTGATGTCTTTTTCGTTAAGCCGTACGGAGAAACTGGCTTCAGCGGATGACTCTCTTTGATAGGCAATTCGATAGGCATTCCGTATACAGCAGCTGTCGAAGCAAATATTACTTTTCTTACTTGATGCTTTCGAGCTGCTTCTAAAAGATTGAGTAGCCCTGTTAAATTGACCTGAAGATCCGTAATGGGGTCTCTTAAAGAATTAGGTACGCTAACTTGCCCAGCCTGATGTATTACAATGTCAAACTTTTCTCTAGAAAAGAGCGGATGCAAATCATCTCTAATATCTTGTTCAATGATTCGAACGTTCCTAGTGAGATTCCCCTTATTCCCTACGGATAAATTGTCCAACACGACAACGTGATGTCCACACTCAATTAATTCATCTACAATATGGGAACCTATAAAACCTGCCCCTCCAGTTACGAGTACTTTCATTAAAGTCTCCTCTTCACGCATTTGTGACGGCTTCTATCTTCTCAATAATTAACAGGAAATTTACTGTCACCTTTTTTAACCTTTGCAGGCTTTTCTCGTCCTTCTGCTTTGGTTTTATCAAGCAAGACAATGATCGTACGTAACATAATGATTATATCTAGCAGAAGAGAGTAGTTTCTAATATAATGCAAGTCATATCGCAGCTTATCCTCAACATCCGTCGTGTACTTCCCCATAACTTGGGCATATCCCGTAATTCCAGGTTTTACAACATGTCGGTATTCATAGGACTCGAACTGTTGGACAAACTGCTTAGTAAAATATTCTCTCTCCGGCCTTGGACCCACAAGTGACATATCACCTATGAGTACATTAAACAATTGAGGCAGTTCATCAATTCTGGTTAGTCTCAATAACCTTCCGACCCGTGTAATTCGAGAATCGTTTTGCTTAGCGATGATTGGTCCCGTATGTACTTCTGCATCTTCTATCATTGAGCGGAATTTATAAATATGAAATTCATTTCCATGCTGACCGATTCTATTTTGCTTGAAAATGATCCTTCCTTTTGGCTCCTCAAACTTGATCAGAAAACTCACGAAAAGAAAAATTGGGGATAAGAGCACCAAAAAAAGAAAAGAGAAAATCATATCAAAAACCCGCTTGATCAATCGCTGGTCAGCAGGAAGACCAAATGGCTTGACTGCTAGGACCATCGTGTCATCAAGTGATGTGATAATCGATTTAGAAAGCAGCAAATCATATAAGGATGGAACAACATATACGATCTTATTCTGTTTCATAGCTTGGTAAATGATCTGGGCTTTCTTTTCTTCCAATAATTCTGGGGTTATTATGACGGAATCTACCTTATTCATTTGTGCAATGATTTCTTCTAGGCTTTGATCAGGCTGAACGTGTTTCCACTTTATAGCGCCGAGGAATGACATGTCGATCTTTGCAAATTCAACCTGTGAACCAATTAGCAATGTTGTACCTGCTTTATAATCACGTTTACATTTCGAATAAATAAATTTCCATCCTGACAGTAATCCAATCATAAGAAAATAAGAAATTACTATGACAGATCTCGGCAGCGCAAACTCACGAAAAATAAAAGAAGCAGCCATTGTTAAGAACGTAATGAATGTAGTCGCAACGAAAATACTTCTGACAACATCCCATATGCTTTTTCTATTTAATGTATAAAGCTCATAGACTGTTAGAAAAAACAAGCTAATCAAAAGAATCCAAGGTGCAAGCGCCAGAAACGATTCCCAGTTTCTGGCTGTAATATTTTCATACCTCAAGAAAAAAGCCAGAACATATGTTAAAAAAATGATGAACAAGTCGACCGTTAACAAAATAAACTTATCAATGCGTCTATCCAATATATTAAACATAAAAAAACCCCTAACAATATCAATTGCTAGAGGTATTTTAACATACTTACTGTTTTCCAAACATCACACATTCATATGTCTATGTCGATTCTTAGGATTTTTTAGGCTGATTTATTAAGAGTTGGTCTTCTTCCACATCTCTTAACGGCTTTGCTGGATTACCGACAACAATCTTCCCAGAGACTACCTGTTTAGTTGCCACGCTTCCTGCCCCAATGACTCCATCTTCCTCCACAATCAGTCCAGGTAACAGAGTGGCATTTGCTCCTACCCTGCCGCCTTTTCGAATTGTACACCCTTTAAAAGCAGAAAATCTTTTTTCCGTACGTCCAATATAATTATCATTACTTGTTACAACACCAGGTGCAACAAACACATAGTCTTCAATCGTAGAAAAAGCAGTGATGTATGCATTTGTCTCAATCTTGCAATATGCGCCTACGCTACATTCGTTTTCTATAGCCACTCCACGGCCGATAATCGTTTGGGTGCCTATTGTTACCTTTTCACGAATAGTAGCAAGATCAGCCACGAATACTTCATCTGCCAGTTGCGCATTCACGTAAACAATCGCACTGGTTCCAATTGTACAACGATTTCCGATCACAGTTGGTGGATGATCTGATTGCGCCTTTAAGATCGATCTCGCAGCACGCATAGGTTTTTTTCCAATTACAACATTGTCATGTATTTGGCATCCTTCGCCGATTTTCGTGCCTTTGTAAATGATAACGTTATGACCGATCGTCACATTATTACCGATGACAACATCCTCTTCCACTATACAGTTGAATCCGAATGTAACATTCTCTCCTACAGTAGCCTGACCGCTGATGTGTAGATTCATACGTACGATCCCTCCAAATAAGACTTACCTTTCTATAATTGCGACCAGTTCTTTTGCTTGCATTTCTCGTGAGAAATATTGCTCAACAATCTCCTTGCCCAAACATACCAACGGATACATGTTGCCTTGAGCAAGATTATAAATCACTGTAGGTAAAAAGTCTGAGCCATCTTCTTTCATGTTCCCATAGATGCCTAAGTGATTTCGCTTTAAAAAGGCTTCTATCTCTCCCCTAACCGTTGTTATGATTGGTTTGTCATGCATAAGATAGTCAAATAGTTTATTGGGTAATGCCCCTTCAAACAATGGAACGTCTTTTAAACAAATAATGAATGCGTCGGCACACGAGAGATATTTCTGAACGTACGCTTTCGAAACAGCTGGGAGAAACAGTACGTTATTGTCTAATCCATATTCCATAACTTTCTGCTGAAGTTTCCCCTTCTCTACACCTTCACCCATTAACACGATCTTTATGTTACTTTCTTTACGCAATAGTTTGGCTGCTTCAATTATCTGCATAAGATCATTTGCCGGACCATGTGCTCCTGCGTACATAAAGACGAAATCATGTTGCCCTATCCCCATTTGTTCCCTAATCGTATTTCTTTGCACGGAGCAATCTTCAGGCATGGACACGTTTTCAAGATCAATGCCATTCGGCAGGAAAAAAATCTTGTCTGCCCTAATTCCTTTTTGCTGGATTCTACTGCTGATTCCCTCAGTAAGCACAACGATTTTGTCAGCTTTTTGATACAGCACTCTTTCCATCCATCGCAATATCTTAATGACGAATGTATCATCTTTACCTGTAATATCGACAAGTGAGTCTGGCCAAAGATCTCTTATTTCAAGAATAAAAACTGCTTTTCTGATCTTCGCTACAAGCATTGCTGAAAAAGCAGTAAATAAAGGGGGGGATGAACCTATAATGACATCAGGCTTGTCACGTTGAAAAAGTCCAACAACCCAAAACCAACATGCATACAACAACATATTGATCATACGAAAAGGTCCGTTGTCTTTGTATGCAATTGATCCTAACCACAGAAAACAGAACCCCTCCATGAACTGCTTCTTTGCTAGGGTCCATCTGGAAAACCGAAATTGCTTATTGTGATGGATGAAATTACTCCCCCAGAGAGTAACCTTGTACTGTTTACCCAGGTACTTCGCCAACTCATAGTGTCGAGTACTAGCTGGATATTCAGGAGTAACACTATATTGATTAACAATCCAAATGCTTTTCATGATTTTCACCTAACAAGTTAGCATAGAGAAATAACAGCTTCTTACTTTCTTCTTCCCAATTACCTTCCATTCTTGCCCACTCCCAAGCGTTTTCCCGGTATTGTAGGAGGTACTCTCTTTCACTTACCATTTTTCTAATTGCCTCCGCAATGCTTTTGGGATCTTCGGGATCAAACAATTCTCCAAAGTGAACCTGATCATTCAACTTGCGAATTTCTGGCAAATCACTGGCGCATACAGCAAGTCCAGCCATAATATACTCGGACAATTTATTTGGTAAGCTGTAATAGTTATTTAAGCATGTCGGTTTGTAGGGAATTATTCCGATGTCTGCAAACGCAGCTCCCTCTGTCAGTTGTTCCATCGTTACAGGTTCTAAAAAAGTAATTTTCTCCGTGAGCTTTAAATCAGCCACAAGTTGCCTCAGTTCATTCTCAATAGAACCAAAGCCCCGAA
Source organism: Brevibacillus sp. HB1.4B (assembly GCF_013284285.1). Taxonomy (NCBI): domain Bacteria; kingdom Bacillati; phylum Bacillota; class Bacilli; order Caryophanales; family Paenibacillaceae; genus Brevibacillus; species Brevibacillus sp. HB1.4B. The sequence continues at coordinate 260,626 of NZ_JABSUT010000007.1, read as the reverse complement.
TGAAAAGCTTGCAATCATCTGGCCAATATTCTACACTTTGAATCATTTCTTCTAACCCGCGATCCGGCATGAATCCACCGTGATACAATACGGATACTTCACGAATTGTCCCTCTCGTGATTGTTTTCACAGGGGTCATATTCTGACTAACGTAATTCTTCAGAGACAATGGCAGCGCAACGTTGTATCGCTTTTGTAACTCTTCTGCAATCGAACCATTGACTGTTATTATACGGTCTGCTCTCTTGATTAACATACCTTCTACGATTTGTAGACATCGTTTTATTACTGCAGATGTTCCTTGCTTTTGTTCCGTATATAGTTCATGGGAGTCATAGACAAGCTTTGAGCGATGGATGAAACTCGCAATAAAAGCAATAGGGAGAGTATCAAGGTCATGGGCATGATAGACCGTCGCTTTTGTCCCAAATGTTTTCATGGAAAGCCATACCATTTGATAAGCCTTAAGTAATACCTTTAATGGAAATCCCAGCTTCTTTTTCAATGTGGAGTCACCAGTCATGAACTGGTCAATCTTTCTCCTTACTTTCTGTGTGAGAAATGATACATTAGCCCGCTCCACTTCATAACCAGGCGAGAATCGCTCCTTTGGCTTATCATCCTTGTTCAGTCGAAGTCCTATAATTTTCACCTTATAATCGGAAGCAGCCAAAGAAGCAGCCTCTTTCCGTACACGCGGATCTGGAGTAACAGTGTTACTGACGATCATACAAATATCAATCTCTGAATTTCCCTTGCGCAAATCGTAAGTGACACCTCCACGGTACCTAAGTCTCAATCTTAGTCAATAAACTTCTTAAACCAAAGCTCTACATTTAACAAAGCCCAAAGCTCCCAGCTGTTGTCTTCTTTCTTGTTCAATGCTTCTTGAAGTTGTTTAGGTTGAAACATCCCACGGTCTAACGATCTTTTATCTAACAATGACTCATTTAAATAATTTCTGAGTTCATTTTTAAACCAATAGTTAATGGGGGTAGGAAATCCCTTTTTGTCTGTTCTCTCTAGAACCTCTTTAGGGATAACATTTCTGACTGCATCCTTCAAAATATACTTAGGGTCACCCATCTTGACTTTGAGCCCCGGAGGGATTTTAGCAGCCAATTCTACAAGTCTGTAGTCAAGCATTGGAACACGCGATTCAATGGAGACCGCCATACTTGTACGATCCTCTACTTGCAACAATGCAGGTAAGTAAGTTTTAAAATCATGGTAAAGAAGCTTGTCGAATAGCTCCTCAGCGTTATCACTGTTTACATATTTAAAAAACTCTACATCACTATCGTATGAGTGGTAGGTAGATAAAACCTCACTACCTAATAATGATACATCTAAAGCCATAGAGGTACTGAAGTGTTTCCACTTTTCTTCTGGTGAGCTAGAACGAACCGATAAGTATTGAAGAGCTTTGTTAATGGTCATTCTGATGCCTCTACGTTTTAAATAATTGAGCAAGAAATGTATCTTGTTAAATCTAGAAGAAGTCCTTGGTGACGAAGTACCAGGAGTTACAAGATCGGTAGCTGCCATTGTCCCAGTGGTTAAAAAATATCGTGGGTAGCCACCAAATAGTTCATCTCCCCCTTGTCCACCCAAAACAACTTTCACATGCTCACTTGCTAGTTTTGATACGAAATATTGAGGAAATAACCCCGGACCAACAGCTGGCTCATCCATAACCCATGTCATTCTATCCATTACATCAGGAAATGTTAACCCCTGTGGCACTACTTCCAAATAGTTAGTCTTCGCATGCTCTGCTACTGCTTTTGCATATTTTGTTTCGTCATAGAAGGGGTCTTCCGCAAACTTGCCTGAAAAGGTTTTTAACGTATGCTGGTCACCAAGTAGCTCTCTAGATAAACAAGTAATCGCACTCGAGTCTATTCCTCCACTCAGATGGCATCCAAGTGGTACATCACTTCGCAAATGGATTTTTACCGAATCGCGCAATGTTCCTAGAATCATCTCACTAGCTGTTTCCTCTGTAAGCGTATGATCGTGTCGAAACGATACATCCCAATACTGCTTTATTTTGGAATTGCCCGAGAGATCACTACTTAGTGTATGTCCTGGCATTAATTTTTTAATCCCTTTAAAAAACGTCTTATCTCCAAGCACATACATGTATTGAAGGTAATCTAATATGGCTTCGTAATTTGGTTGTCTCTTGACTGTTCTATCTTCAATGATCGCTTTTATTTCTGAGGCAACGATTAACCGCTCATCGTCCAAATAGTAATAGAACGGTTTGATCCCAATCCGATCTCGAGCAGCAAAGATTCGCTGTCTTCGTTCATCCCAGATGACAAAACTGAACATTCCATTAAGATATGCAACGCACTCTTCACCATAAAGCTCATAGAGATGTAGTATAACCTCAGAATCACTTTCCGTTTTGAAGTTGCGTCCTTTTCGGCGCAGCATTCCCTGCAATTCCTGATAATTATAAATCTCCCCGTTAAAAACAAGCCACATTGTTTGATCATGGTTAGCCATCGGTTGGTGTCCGCCAGCCAAATCAATAATACTTAACCTTCGAAATCCCAATCCAACAGGACCAGACGTATAAATCCCTTCGTCGTCAGGTCCTCGATGGATCATTGAATCTCGCATTTTCGAAAGCAACTGAGGGTCTACGGGCTGTCTGTTAAAGTGAAACATACCTACAAAGCCGCACATGTTATTAAGCTCCTTATTAACTATTGCCCATCAATGAAAGTTTTGAACCAAAGCTCCAAACATAACGCTCCCCACGTTACACGACCGAAATCCTTTTCATTGGATATTGCCTTCTCCAATGCATCTGTTTGAAAGATTCCGCGCTCGCGAGCTTTTTTATCAAGCAGTATCTCACGAACAAATGGCAACAGCGCATCTTTATACCAGAGGTTAAGAGGCACTGGGAAGCCCATTTTATCTTTTCTATTAAATACCTCATCAGGAATATGGTTTTTGATTACTTTCTTGAATAAGTATTTAGGCTGTCCACCCTTAAATTTAATAGCAGGAGGAATGGAAGCCATCAGTTCAGCAATGCGATGGTCTAACAAAGGCACACGGGATTCCAGCCCCCATGCCATGCTAGTACGATCTTCAACGTGTAGAAGTGCAGGCAAATGGACCTTCATATCAAAGTAAAGCATTTTATTCAAAAATGAAGCAGCATTAGAACCATTAAATATTAAACCGAACTCATTCACTACACGATCTGAATGAGAAAATAGATCACTACTGTAAATCGCTTTCGTGTCCCCAGAACGATCCATTAACCTGAAATATCTTTCATCTTGGGAGCTAAACAATCCATCGGCCCAAAAATATTTAAGCATTGGTACGTATTGCTGTAGCATTGGCAGACTAGGAATAATGGAAGCTAAGGTAGCCGCGTATTCTCCGCGATGCTGGGTCTCCATAATTGCACCTTTTAGACATTCTTCTAAATACCCAACCAAATAGCGAGTATACCCAGCGAAGATTTCGTCGCCGCCTTGGCCGCCCAGCACAACTTTCACATGTTCAGAAGCCAATTTTGAAACCATGAATTGTGGGAAAACGCCAGGACCTGCAGCCGGTTCATCCATGAAACGAATGATTTTAGGAAGAGTTTCCATAAAATCTGCTGATGAAGGATATATTTCGTTATACGTTGCTCCAGTCTGCTGTGCTACTAACTTTGCATAGCGAGTCTCATCAAATCTTTCACCTTCTTCAAAGGCACCCGTGAATGTATTTAATGAGCTCCCCGTCACATTTAACATTGAGGCCAAGCTAACTACCGTACTAGAATCTAGACCACCTGACAGATGAGCACCCAAGCTTACATCAGAACGCAAGCGAATTTTCACTGCGTCATCGATCAGTACTTTGAGCCGATCAGTGAAATACTCTTCCGTGTGTTCATAATCGATATCAAAATTCAAATCCCAGTATTTTTCGATTTTCTGGATCCCCGCTTGTGGATCCACTAGCATGTAATGACCTGGAGGAAGTTTTTTAACCTTATCAAACAATGTTTTTTCTCCCAGCACGGTTTGAAAAACAAGGTACTCTTCCAAAGAATGTTGGTCAACATTTCGAGTGACTTGACCTGTAGAGAGTAGCGCCTTAATTTCCGAAGCGAACATAAAGGTTTCATTCTGGTGCCAGTAGTAAAAAGGTTTTACACCCATGCGATCCCTTGCGCAAAAGAGCAGCTTCTTACGATCATCCCAAATCGCAAAGGAAAACATCCCAATAAAATATTTAAGACAATCAATCCCGAACTCTTCATAAGCGTGCACAATGACTTCTGTATCCGAATACGTACGGAAACGATGTCCTTTGCTTCGAAGATTCTGTGCTAATTCCATGTAATTATAAATACACCCATTAAAGGTAATCCAAACGGTTCCATCTTCATTTGAAAGTGGCTGTTTCCCACCCTCTGGATCGATAATAGCTAAACGGCGGTGCCCAATCCAGAGCCGATTCTCCGGGGACATCCATTCGTCAAAACCATCGGGACCACGATGAGCAATAGCATCGAGCATATTTCGCCCCTGATGCTTAATCTCATCAAACGCACCCCTATTTGATAGGATTCCTGCAATACCGCACATGTCCTGAACACTCCTAATTCTTGAATACTTTAGTGTTGTATATATGAAGGAGCTTCTGTCCTTCAACTTCCCAGTTTAATTCAGTCGCAGCTGCATTGCATTTCGCTTTCAAATCGTTTTTCCTATCTACATCCTTAAGCATCTCGCATACGGTTTGTCCAAAGGCAGAAGAAGACCCCATGTTTGTAACTTGAATAAATCCGTACTTTTCCTGCATCAAGTTAAAAAACGGCAAATCATCTGCAATAATCGGAACCCCAGCTAAAACATATTCAAACAATTTGTTCGGTGAGCAGTATAAGTGGTTGTCATCAATCGGGCGATAAGGAATGATACCTATGTCGGCCCCAGCAGAAAAATGAAGCATTTCCTCACTTGGAACTTTTCCCAAAAAGAAAATACGATCCTGAATATTTTCCTGAATCGCCACTTCTCTCAAAACTTTTTCGTATTCGCCATACCCGATAATCGCCAATGCTGTTTTTTCTGGGAAGAAACGCACTCCTCGGACAATGGTTTCAAGATTCCGCTCAGGGGAAATCCATCCTTGATAAAGGACAATATTCCAGTCTTCGGGAATCCCACTCTTTTCACAAAGAAGGGTCCTTGATTTATCAGGATTGAAGTTAACTGGCTTTTCCGTACAATTCATAATTACTTCCGGTCTTTTCACCTGATAACGTTCTTCCATAAGTTGAGCTATAAATGGATTTACAGTAATCGATACCGTCGGTTGTTGAATATATTTCTTCTCCAACTCATAGTACTTACGCTGCAGTGTCTTTGGTAGGACCTCTTGGGCATAGTAGAGTTCATGTGCATCATACACCAATGGAACCCCTTTTCTTGCAGCTGCATGCACACCTACTTTTAAACACGGCAAGTCGTGAACATGATAAACGTCAGCATCAAGCTCCAGCAGTTTGGTAAGCATGAATTGATCAAAAGGATCAATCTCCAGAATTGATCTAGCAATCTTCATAAATGCCTTGTTTACGAACATTTTCACTCTATCGTTATTGGGAAGATAGGATCGAATCTTCTTTAAGCGCTCGTCATCCCAATCGTACTGATAACGATGAATTTCAATGCCTTCCCAATTGTAGTGTTCTTCTTTTTCACATTCAAATCCAGCCAACAATGTAACAGAGTGGCCTGCATTTACCATGGTTTTCGCTTCCAGCAGGATCCTTCGATCAATCATGTAACTATCTGGGGTTATCATTACTATTTTCACTTCAATCCACCCTCTACCAGTTTCCGTAAGCCTCTTCAATATTAATAGATTTTATGTTTGTTCTGTACCCTGGAGACCAAAGAAAATTTAAGTCCCGCACTTGTGGAAATACGATCGGGGTAGCTTTTGAACTGCTTTTAAGACTAGTTAAGCTATCTTGGAATAACAAACCAACGGTAGGATCCAGTGTAATTATTTGTGATCCGACCTTCACCTCGATGACAGCATGAAATGCGTCTTCGAAATAATTTATACTTTGATACCTGACGTTATAATTCAATAGTCTTAAAATGTCATGCATTTCACTTGCGAGATTTAAACAGTGCGCTGTCAAACTGTACAAGGGAATTCTTGGTCTTAAATCTGATTCTGGAACCTGACTATACATATAATTAACAGAGTATAGATAGGTTAAGACCGATAAGAACTGAATATCATCTGGTAAATTTCGAACATCATCTAATACTTTCTTTACATTTGGATACTGTTTCAATGAAATAGAAAGAAGCTGATCATCACTCATTAATTTGTTAGCGCTTAAATCTACCTCTCTAGATTCAGTGCCAATTTTCAAGCCAACAATTGAGTCATTACTTACGCTACCAATAACAATCCCCGGTAAATTCCTCATTTTATCCACTCTATCCATAAGAGGGACCTTATGGTATTCCCACATTAACATATGAATAGCTAAATTCAGTTCATAGATTAATGACTCTGAAATTTGCCCGGCGTTCTGTGCAGGAGAGGGATAGTTAGAGAGTAAACGCCTGATCAAATAATCTGAGTTTGCTTCACGCTCTATATTAGATACAAAAAATTGGCCAACCCATACCTGTTGTCTGTAGTTTGGATGTTTTTTGTGTCTGACATCAACTTGCAGTGAATAGATACCTTCTTTAGGAAATCGGTAACCAGTAGCAAGGGATGCCTGATAGGGAGTAATTACTTTCCAATCTTCTTCGCCATACTTGCCCCATAATTGAAATTCAAGATCACTCAGTTGAAATTTGCCCTCTTTGATAATAAAGTCGATAGGTTCATTAACCTTTTTTTCAACGTAAAACGGTGCCCAGCTAATTCCCTCTACCAATTCCATATCTTTGATCGGCTCTACAACATTAAACTGCTGAACCCAGTGCTGGACATTCTCTGGATGTTTTAGATCCTTGATATCAATCTGAATATAATTTTCCCCGGTTTTTGTGAATGCAAAATCTATCAAGGGTAATTTCCCGTATGGCTGAACTAATTCCCAGTCTTCATTAGGAACCTTGACCCACATCTGATAAACCAATTGTTCTTTTGATATTGTATTTTCTATTGGAAAAAGATTAACTCTTTTATTCACATCAATTACTGTTGATTTTGGAGTCCATTCGATATTCTTGACAAGTTTTTCTGTTGATTCTATTGCTATTGCTCTTGAAGGAAAATAAACGTTACCAAGTAAAAGAAAAAAGGCAAGTACAACATAAACCCATTTCATAGTACGTGGATTACACATATTCATCAATTATAGTCTCCCGTGATGTTATTAAGTGTTTTGATAAATGTCCGTCAATTTATATGCTAAGTAGTTATAGCTAAAACGATTAACTGCGTGCTTCCGAATATCCTCTGATGCATATTTTTCAATATTGCACCCTACAGTAATCATAGCTTCGGCCAAGCTTAGCGGATCTTCTTTCTCACAAAGCTCTCCTAAAAACGACTCTGTAACGATACTCTCCGGTCCTCCACATCGAGTCGCGACTACAGGCTTCCCTGAAGCCATAGCTTCGATAAGCACTACTCCAAATGTTTCCGCTTTGCTAGGCAAAACAAAAACATCTGTTTCTTCTCGTAAAATACGTGAAACTTCTTGCCTTGATTGAAGCCCTAAGACAAAACAACATTGTTCCAATCCCAACGTTTGAATCAATTCCCTTACTTGAGCTCCTATTGTGCCATCTCCAACAATTTTTAAAGTCGCCTCAGGTAATGCCTGATGAACTTTAGCAAACGCCTTCACTAGTGTGTAGGGATCTTTTACCTCTTCCAAGTAACCAACATACGTAAAACGTAATGCTTGGGTATTTACCGAAAAAGCAGGATCAACATAGAAGTCATCAATAGATACCCCGTTATACAGTGTTTTGATTTTGTCCAGTACATTCTTATCTGAGAAGTAGCTCTTCACTTCATTCATCAACGATTCACTAACGCAATAGACCTGATCTGCACGTCCAATCGACCGTAAAGTTAGTTGTTTAATTAAAGCATTTTTTGTTAAATTACTGAATGGGCCTGTATGCTCTGTGAGAATAAGTGGAACTTGATATTTTTCCGCAACACTAGACGCAGCAGTGCCATCTAAATAGGCTGTATGAGCGTGTATCAAATCAAACTTGAAGTCTTTCCATACATTCTCGATCACTCCTAAAACGGCTTGACTGTAAGACCAAGCATGAAAGCGGAACGGAATGAATGGTGACCCCACTCGATAAGGCGGGTATAATACTGGGACTCCGTCGTATTCCTCCCACTTCGTGTCAGCAAGAACTTGCGGATATACTTGATTCGCTCTCCATAAACTTTTTATGTTGATTCCGTTCATCCAGAATGGCCTACATGAAATGACTCTGGCATCAATTCCTTCATACTCTCTCAATGCTTTTACTTGTTCATGAATAAATGGTCCGCTAACCTTTTGATCAGGATGTGGGAACATGTGACTGAGTACCAAAACTCTTTTCACTTTTCGATTGAGATTTTTGGTCCATAAAGTAGCAGCGGGTAAAGCCTCTTTATAATCAAGCTCAACCTGCGCACATCTGTCAGCAGTAATCTCCAGTTCTTCAGTCAAAATTTTATGCTTTCCTTCTAGAACTTTCACTTCATTTTGCAAACTCTCAAACTGTTCGCTGACTTGCACCATGCCTTGTTTGATTAACTTATTTTCTTCTAATACCAACAGGTTTTGTTGACTTTCCAATTGTCGTTCTGCTTCAATAGTATCTAGTTGCTTCTGCGCTAGTACCAATGCTGATTCAGCAAGAGAACGGTTATTTTCATTTCTATTTAATAACTCGTTGAGATAATCGATTCTATTGTTATAAAGCTTCTTCGCTTCCGACGTCTTCTTTATCAAATCGATCCAGGAAATCTCTTTTTCAGGGACATACTCTACTCCATCATGTTTGAACCACATCGGCTTTGGCCATAATCCTTCGTGGTCCGTCCATAGGCTCCAAGACACTTGGTAAGGTTCATCATTTGAAGATAATATATTTAACCCCCTGCTCAACTGAAGAAAGGGTTGTACACAACCAGTTTTTGGGGCAATATACTCTAAACTATTGACAATAACCTTCCCATACAAATAGAGGGATAAGGGTAATCCAAATTTATCAGCATTCCAGGAACTATTTATCGGGACTTCAAATGTTTGATCTTGCTCTTCTACTGACGAAGCGAATAATAAAGTGGGTAATCCAGTAATTCCATCGATGGCATACAATTCTACCCGATCGCTATTAGAGGAACCTGACGCCTTTATTACTAGTTTATCACCAGCTTTAGATACGACTGACATACGGATTGGTACTTCAGTAGTTTTATCGCTTTGATTTGTAATACCATTTTCAACTATCTTGGTTGTTTCAGGTAAACGAAACCTTGCCCACACTGAACCAACTGTAAAATCAGGACTAACTGCTTGCAAATGATTAGCAAACTGTACTCGATGGATGCTATCTTCTTGTTCTGTAATGGAAGGTACTTCTTTAAATGGAGCTTCTTCCAAATAAGGATACTGATAGAGTGCAATTAGTTCACTTCTATCTTGTATACAAGTAGTCTCGATCCCATCAAACCATTTCTCATGCCTGATAGCATCGAAATACGGCAGTATTTGGGTAGCCTCTTGATCGGGAATATGTTGCTCTTTTGACTGGCAGTTTGGACATACTGCTCCATCCCAATAATGGAAGATCCCTAATCCTTGCTTTACCTGTATGCTTGGATCGTGTGGAGGCAATGTTGAGGCGCCACTGTAACGAATTTCTCTTGCCTTCCAATCGATTAATGAAAATAAATCTACTATTTTCTTTTTATCGAAATTCCGTTGATGCCAATGAATATGGTAGACTTCCCCGCAGTTACTACATTTCGTTTCATTCGCAGCAAGCTGCTCACTGTGTGGCACCGTTAATAGAATGTACTTTTTAGCCACCCGTTTCATTTCTAGAAGGCCCTGAGCAAACTCTTCCTCTGTCAAATGTTCAAATACATCATTGGACATGACCAAATCAAACGAGTTATCTGGAAAAGGCAACTCTGTAATGGAGCTAACTACCGTATCTCTTTTTACGTATTTTAGAGCCTCTTCACTTATATCTACTCCCACAACATGAATATGGACGGGAAGATGATTGGTTATCTTCCCGTCTCCACACCCCAGGTCGAGAATGCTTTCCACATCTGAGGGAATCATGTTAAGGATATCGTGTAATACTTGGCGCTGATACAAATCTGGTGTATCACTCCAAATTTCAGCCTGCTTATAGTACTGTTGGTTGTCGTTTTGCATCCGATAACTTCACCCCAAATGGCTGTAAACAAAGCCCCTTCTCAATATTATCTTCAAGCGATTGTACAATCTCAAAATGTATACTGCGATCTAGCACATGATAACTTTCAGCTTCCACACCGCTTTTCGTGAGTGTTTTAAAAATAGCTGCGCTCGCTACATATTTTCCTCGGCCAATTAAAAGTTCATCTACATCAAAAGAGAATGCTCCTTTTCTCGGCAATGTAGCAATCCCGCTTTCTTTTGTATCGGCAATCCACTGACTGGCAACTTTTCCATCAGACATATATATACAAAACACAAACACTGGGTTGACCATTTCTATATTCGATTCATATTCAATAACTACCTGAACAGGTTTCCTAGTTTCAAATATTTTTGCTTCATGAAGTGACTCATTTAGCATCCGAACAGATACAATTCTCGCTTCTTTACTACCGTATTCAGAGAGTTCTGCTATACGTAAGACTTCACTCTCTCGTACTTCTTCTTCCTCATTTTCCTTCATTGATATCCCTTTATCTTCCAACCCTGTTTTCGCCATTTCCTCATTCATCAAAAACTGTGGTGGAACAATAAATTCATATGTTGTAAACTCACCAGCAATTAATGCGCCTAGCTGTCTGTATTCAATGCCATCGAACACTTCAAGATTCACATTTTCACCAGCAACCTGTGCCGTCACTTGTAAGCTCAGTTCCTGTAGATTTTGCAGGTAAACCTTCGGAACCTTATACTCAAAAGGTGCGTGACAATATTTCCCGCCGAGATTTTTATACTCTCGGTAATAACCATTCGCATCTCTTAATGATGGTCCCCAATCCATGTATCCTTTTGTATCCATTATGTAGTGCATTTGATCAGGTGAATTATCCATGGGCCCACCTACATCAATTGTCCCAATTTCTTCTGTACCAGAAAGAAGCTTGATTTGATAAACTCGACAAGAACCTTTTGGTGGTTTCCCGTTTTCACCTACAAAATGGAACAACACGGATTGAAATAGATCATCCATACTTTCAAGCAAGGCAGCCTGCTTCTTCTGTATCTTCAAGTCCCTTGCCCGAAGACGTATTTCTTCTTCCTTGCGAATCATTGCGTTGTAATTTTTAATCACCTCAAGCGGCTTTCCGTCTTGTCGTATACGACCACGATCGATCCAGATTACCCGATCACACAACTGTAGTACACTGTTTAAATCGTGGCTGACAAATAGAACTGTTGCTCCTGATTGAGCAGTTAGTTTCTGCATCCGCTCCACGCATTTTCCTGCAAAGTAAGCGTCTCCAGCTCCCAATACCTCGTCAATAATCAAAATTTCTGGCTCAATAGATGTGGCAGTAGAAAAAGCTAGTCTTGCATACATACCTGCCGAATATGTCTTGATTGGCTGATCAATGAATTCTTCAAGCTCAGAGAAGTCAATAATTTCTTCTTCTTTTTCTTGGATTTGTTTATCAGACAATCCTAAATAAGATAAAGCCGCCTTTATGTTTTGGCGGCCCGTAAATTCAGGATGAAATCCCGTTCCTAATTCCATAAGGGCTTGAATATTGCCTTTTACCTCAAGTGTTCCTTCTGTCGGTGTGACATTTCCTATAATCGTTTTCAAAAGGGTGCTTTTTCCAGCACCATTCCGACCAATTAATCCAATTCTCTCCCCTTTTTTTATTTCTACGCTAAGATCCCGCAATGCCCAAAACTCTTGGTAATAATCTTTGCGCCAAAAATTAAGACCAAACACATCAAGAACCTTATCGATAGGTTTGGAATACAATCGATATAGTTTTCCTAGGTTAGCAATCTTAATGGCATGATTAGACATTGTCTATAAACACCCGCTTCATTTTCTTAAAGAACCAGTAGCCAAGAACAAAAGTAGCAAGAGAAAAGCACGCTAATGTAACAAACGTTGAAGTTGGAGGCAATTTGCCAAGCATGAGAATGTTCTGATTGGATACTGTTAAATAGTAAATGGGATTCAAACTTAAAAACGGTCGCAAATACTCGGGAATCATATCTACCGTATAAGCAATCGGACTAATCATCATCAAAAAGAGTATGAGCACGCCAGTGATACTTTGTAGATCCCTTGCGTACACATTAACACTAGAAAGAATCCAAATAAGCCCTAATGTAAATAGAATTTGAAAGACCCATACAAATACAAATAACGGCAACAATGCCGTCCACTTCCCAAATGACAGCAAACCGATTAATAGCAATATCGTTCCTGCCACTTGGGTGGTTTGTGAAACAAGAACTGCTTTTACCGGAACTAGCTCAATCGGAAACATTGTATTTTTAATTAAACTCGAATTGGAAACGACACTGCTTACTCCATTTCCTAGGGCTTCTGAAAACCCAATAAACGGAATTAAACCACAAAAAATAAGCAACACGTATTCATTAGAGTTAAAAAGTTGAAATTTGACCTTGAAAATAAATATGTACACTGCTGCGTATGCACCCAAAAGCAGTAACGGGTACAAAAACAGCCACACTAACCCTAGCAAAGAACCAGCATACTTGGTCCTGATGTCGCTTTTCGTAGTCTGCCACAACAGCTTTCGATATTTATAAAGAAATGTAAATGGCTCAAGTAGTATTTTCACTATGCTCCACCAACTAGTAAACGGATTATTTGTTCAGCAGCATCTCCGTCACCGTATACTTTAGGGACTTCATTTATCGTAAAAGCTGCTTCCTTGTAACGATTATAAGCCTCAACGATTGAGTTTGATTGAGCACCAGTTAATACGTTTGCCCCCGCATTTACTGTCTCTACCCATTCGGTTTCATCACGCATCGTAATACAAGGTCTTTGTACGAAATATGCTTCTTTTTGAACACCGCCGCTATCAGTGAGAATAATTGCTGCGTTGCTTTCTAATTCAATCATTTCTAAATATGAAACTGGCTCGATGAGCAATATATTCGGATTCACCTTAATTCCGTATTCATCCAAGTATTTACGAGTCCTTGGATGCAACGAAACGAGCACACGGATATCTTGTGCAATCGTACCGAACGCTTCAAAAATTTCCGTTAGCCTGCCTCTGTCATTCGTATTTTCAGCCCGATGAACAGTTGCCAGTGCAAATTGGTTCGCTTCCAAACCATACGATTCCAAAATTGTAGTTCGCTCATTATCTAATTTGGCAAGATAATGCTTCATACAATCGTACATAACATCACCGACGACATGTACCCCTTCATTGATACCTTCCTTATGGAGATTATCAACAGAGTGGGATGTTGGACAAAAAAGCAAATTGGAAACATGATCGGTTAGTACACGATTTACTTCTTCTGGCATATGTCGATTGTAGCTTCGGAGCCCCGCCTCCACATGGGCAACAGGAATATGGAGCTTAGATGCAGCCAATGCGCCAGCAAGGGTAGAATTTGTATCTCCATATACGAGAACCCAATCCGGCTTTTCTTCCAAAAGTACCTTTTCAATTTCTGCTAACATTTGGCCGGTTTGCTGACCATGAGCTGATGAACCGATCCCAAGATGATAATGCGGAACAGGAATATCGAGTTGCTCAAAGAATACTTCGCTCATGTTTCGATCATAATGTTGTCCTGTATGAACGATCACTTCAGAAATTCGAGGATTATTTTGCTTTTGGGTTAATACTGCCCGAGAAACCGCAGCTGCCTTAATAAACTGCGGTCGAGCCCCAACAATCGTTACAATCTTCATATTTAGCTCCTACCTATAATCGGTAATATTTTCCCTGAATTTTTTCTTTGTCTTTCATTCCGTCTCTCGTATCAAAAATGATCTTTGCTTTTTCAGAGATTAATTGATAATCAAATGCTGTATGCTCTGTTGTTAACAATACAATATCAGATTGCTCCAGCACTTCATCTGTCAAACGAACTGTTTCTTTTTTGTTACCCTCATGTTTGAATACTGGAATGTTTGGGTCAACTACGATACAAGTTGCCCCCTGTGACTCTAAATGTGAAATAATAGAAAGAACGGGTGATTCCCGATAATCATCTATATCTTTTTTATAAGCTACACCGAGTATTAAAATCGTAGAACCACTTAATGATTTTCGCTCTTGATTTAAAATCTTCATTACTCGATTTACTACAAACTCTGGCATCGCATTGTTAATTTCGCCTGCGAGCTCAATAAGACGAGTATGGTAGTTATACTCACGAGCCTTCCAAGTAAGATAGAATGGATCGATAGGGATGCAGTGTCCTCCCAAACCAGGCCCAGGATAGAATGGCATGAAACCATAAGGCTTTGTTTTTGCCGCATCAATTACTTCCCATACGTCTATCCCCATTTTGTTACAAAGTACCGCCATTTCATTTGCAAGGGCAATGTTAATATGACGAAATGTATTTTCGTAAATTTTTTCCATTTCAGCTACTGCTGGAGATGATACGACATGTATTTCTCCCTCAAGTACAGTCTGGTACATAGTAGCAGCAACTCTTGCGCATTCGGTTGTAACACCCCCAACGACCTTAGGAGTATTTTTTGTGTTATAGTGTTTGTTTCCTGGGTCTACCCGCTCCGGTGAATATGCTAAAAAGAAATCCACTCCACATTTTAAACCCGATTCTTCAAGAATTGGCTTTACTAGTTCCTCAGTTGTCCCTGGATAAGTAGTACTCTCAAGCACAACAAGCATACCAGGCTTCAAATGGTTGGCTATTTCTCGTGCCGAAGAGCTAACATAGCTCGTGTCTGGTTGATGATACTTATCTAAAGGAGTCGGTACGCATATTGCCACCGCGTCTACATGATGGATAAAAGAATAATCGGCAGTAGCGTTCAACTTTTTTGCTTTTACAGTAGACAAAAGGTCTTCGTTCAGTACATCCCCGATATAATTAATTCCTTTATTAACCATATCGACTTTATCAGATTGTACATCAAATCCAATTACTTGAAACCCAGCTTTTGCTTTCTCTACTGCCAGAGGCAAACCAACATAGCCCAATCCTACCACACCGATGACTGCTGTTCTTTCTTCAAATTTTCTAATCAGTTTTTCGGCTAAGGGAGATATCGTATTCTCTAGCATGGTACTCATGAAGTTGCTCCTCTCATCTCGAAAAATTCTCTCACAACAGAAATTACGTACTGTTGCTCTTCCTCAGTCATTTCTGGATAAAGTGGCAAAGCCATAGTACCCTTTGCGGCTTTTTCAGACTCAATCAGGCTTTCTCTATCGCAGCCTAAATCTTTATATACTTCTTGCAAATGCAGTGGGACAGGATAGTAGACACCAGAAGAAATACCTTTCTCTTGCAAGAAGGCCATTAGTTCATCACGAAGGTCGGTTTGAATAATGTACAAATGATAAACTGCATAGCGGTTCTCTTTTTCAAAAGGAACCTGTATAGGCAAATCTTTCAGTGCCTCGTTATAAACAGCTGCTTTTTGTCTACGAGCTGCATTCCACTGATCAATATAAGCAAGCTTTACGTTCAGCATTGCAGCTTGCAGACTATCCAATCGACTGTTGTAACCAATCATGGAGTGATAGTATTTAGGATTGCTACCATGTGCGCGTAGAATTTTTATTTTTTTGGCCAGTTCTTCATCATTTGTTACGACCATACCGCCGTCTCCATATCCCCCCAAATTTTTCGTTGGAAAGAATGAAAAACAACCGGCGACACCCAATGAACCGATTTTTTGCTCCTTGTATTTTGAGCCAATTGCTTGACACGCATCTTCGACAACGTATAAATTGTATTTTTTAGCCAATGCCAATACTTCGTCCATATCTACAGGTTGTCCAAAAATATGTACCGGAATGATTGCCTTCGTATTTGGCGTTATTGCTGCCTCCAGCTTGCTTACATCAAAATTATATGTTTTTGGATCGATATCAATAAATACCGGTTTAGCACCTAGTTGAGAAACCACTTCCGCAGATGCAAAGAAGGTGAACGGTGTAGTAATAACCTCGTCACCTGGTCCTATTCCAAGTGCATCAAGTACGAGAAGCAATGCATCAGTACCATTTGCAACTCCGATAGCGCATTTTACGTTACAGTAATCTGCCATCTTTTGCTCAAAGTCAGCAACATGCTTACCCATAATATAATTGCCACTCGATAATACATCATCAACAGCTGCTTTTATCTCAGCTTCGATGCTTCTATATTGCTTTACCAAATCAAGCAATGGTACCTTATGAGTGGTTGTATTCATATTGACGATTCTCCTCTTCTACTCGTTCATTTAATTTAACTGGCTTTCCTAATTCCGCTGATTTATAGATTGCTAATACAAGCTTTAAAGCCTCTAGCCCATCTACTCCACTTACAACCGGGTCCCGATCACTCCGAATTGCCTCAACCATGTCTCTAATGATTTCTTCCTGCCCAGGGGTACCGTATGGATCTTGTTCAACCTCTTGAATGAGCGCTTCTGCATGTTGCTTTGGAAGAGACTCAAATTCCCAATGCTTGATCCAGTTAGCTGTAGTTCCAGATACAACAGCTGTTCCGCTCTCACCAAAAATACTGAGGGACTCTTCGAAGTTCTTTGGGAATATGGTAGCCGCAGCCTCGATGATCCCCAATGCCCCATTTTGGAATCGAACTGTTGCGGCTGCAACATCTTCAGCTTCTATATTTCTAAGACGTGTTGCAGAGTATCCTTGTACTTCTTCCACCGGCCCCATTAACCACAATAGTAAATCTAAATTATGTATAGCTTGGTTCATTAAAACTCCGCCGTCCATTTCCTTCGTTCCACGCCAAGCTGCTTGATCGTAATAGGCTTGGTTACGATTCCACCGTAACGTTGCATTAGCGTGACTTATCTTTCCAAATTGGCCGGTTGTCATTGCTTTCTTAAGAGCCATAATGGCAGGTCTAAATCGATTTGGATGCACGACAGATAGTTTTACTCCGTTGTCCTTACATGCTTGTACAATCGCTTCCGCATCCTGAATAGTCAATGCGATTGGTTTCTCTACGATCAGATGCTTTTTAGCCTTAGCCGCTTGAATTGCCAATTTTGCATGCAGCCCACTTGGTACACAGATGCATACAACATCTATTTCTGACTGTTTATCCAGCATTTCATCTAAATCTTTGTACCCATTCACTTGATATTTTTCACAAGTCTCCTGCAATCTCTCAACTGACGTATCACAAACTGCTACAAGTTTCGCGTTTTCGACATTTTCGATCGCCTCAATGTGTTTCTTTGAAATGTGGCCGCAGCCTACTATGGCGAAATGTATCATGATTCTATCTCCATTCTTTTCTTCTTGTATTACTATACCATGAATGAAACAAAAATATATTTGTAGAATAACATCATATTACTGCAAATATAAGTTTCATTATTATACAGAAGTCGACAATTACATAGTTTCTATTACGCTAAAAAAGGATGTTGATATGATTTCAACATCCTTTTATCCTTACCCAACTATTCTATTAACATGGCCCGATAGTCATCCAAAAGCTGCTTATACTTCGGGGACTGTCCTTGTAATTTCTGAGTCAATTCGATTGCTACACTATTTTGCCCCAACTTCTCATATGCAATGATCATGAGAGCCTGCACTTCGAGTGTAATACTCGGATCAGTAACCAATTTAAGTTGTTCAAGACTATCTGCGTAGTTCCCTAAAATAATATTCGCTTGCCCAAGATAAAAATACGTATAGGCATTCAAATCTAATGGCCGCTTGTCAGGGATTGCCTCTGCCTTGAAAGGTTCTATCCGACTTACGTAATCCTTGTATTTATCTAAAGCCTTCCCAGCAAGTACTGATGCTTGATCTTTTTGATTTTGTTTTGCCAATTGGAATGCAACCTGTGCATTTACCTGAATGCTCGCATCATAGAAGTGAACATTAAAATGATCTTGCTCCCAAGCCTTTTGGAAATATTGATCGGCTTTTACCCAATCATTCATGAAGAGATATACGTTGCCGATCTTGTATAAAACCTCAGACGCCTTGGGTTCGAGTTGCTCAGTACTATTTAATGTTGCTTCTGCTTTAGATTTCCACTCGCTCTGCTGTGACTGTGTGTACTTCGTCGCATACACTTTAGCCAGGTTCATCGCATATTCCGTATGATAAGGGTTTAGCTTAACTGCTTTCTCCAATATCGGTTGTGCAGCTTCTACATCTACTTCACTTGTTAACGCAGAAATAGTGTTTTGTGCAAAGAGAATCCTTCCCGAATATACACCGACTATTCCTACACAAACAGCGATAAGAGTGATCAAGAACCGCGAGTATTGGAAGCGTGTTTTCATATCTGTTGACTGTAATGGTACTGCAATTGCTATCAGCCAGAAAACAATAAACCATACCGTACCAAAAGAGAAATCAAAATCTATGAAAGCATGCATCAATATAATGGACAAGGATACTAGGGAGGCAACTGCGATAGTCGAATCGCTATCCTCCTCTTGTTCTTTCTTGATGCGAATGAGTATCTTCACTACCAGAAAGCATATCACGCCAATGAAAACAATGAGCCCTAACCATCCTGTATTAAGCAATATCTCCAAATAACCGTTATGGACCTCATTACTATAGTAGGGAAGCTCTTGATGAGCAGGATAAACGACTCTCCATCCTTCGCCACCAAAACCGAATACAGGGGCCTCCTTACTCACTGCAAAAGCATCCATATACATATTGGTTCTTCCCAATACACTAGAAGTACCCAAGTTAATATCAGTTATTCGCTGCTGCAATGACTCAGGCATAGCCTGGTATAGCAATCCCTGGTTTTTGAAATCCAGCAAAGTTAATAACCCAACTAATAAAATAAAACCGGGCAATACAAAGCGAATCAGAGGTTTCTTCGTTTCTTTCATAAAACTACTATTATTAACGATCCTTTGTGTAAGCAGCACCAGTACCATTACGATAATACTTGCCGCAACGAATGCGAGTAAACCTGCATCATCTACGTTTTCAGACCCAGCTGCAGTCATTTTTTGGAACACTAGGAGTGAAGCGACTAGAGAGAAAACAGTAAATGCAAGGTATTGAATTTGTTCCTTGCCCTTGAGAAGGAGTACTCCAATGAACCACGCCACAGGAAAAACGACCATTGCGCCACGTGAGTACGATAAGAAAAAACAAACGCCATATGCTACCAACGGCAAGCTGAAGAAAAGTGTAGTCAAGACTTTGATTTCTTTTTTTGCCAAATAGACAAGAGCATACAGCCAAAATGCACAGATAATCGTAGCAAATGTGTTGGGATATTGGAGTGGCCCTGCCAGCCTTCCCGAAAGGACTATATCCTTAAATACAATCCAATTCCAAAAACCAGCAAGTGAAAAAAAACTAATCCATACGCCCGTTGCATTAAAAACGATTGGCAGCAGCTTTTCCACTTTATCATTGTGGTCGATCTGTCGTAACCAAATTAACATGATAAAAAGAATCGCGTAGGTTAACCAACGAAATAAGTTGTCCAAAGCTCCCATGGGAGTTTCCGCACCGAGTAGTGATAAAACATGAGTCAGTGGAATGAAAAATACAATCAAATAGATTAAATGCTCATATTGTTGATTTTTCCTGATCATCCATAGGGCTGCGATCAGAAATAGTAGAATTAGACTTACTTCGATTAAATAAAAATCAGTATCAAAAAATAGTCCTCGAAGATATGGCGTGCATAAAAATAGGAGGGCTAAAGCTGCAAATAGCCCCCATTTCACTAATTGTTGCATTTTAGACCTCCGGCTTGCTTCTTTCCTATTTAGATTCAAGTTCCTTTACTATGTTAGCAACCTCAACCTTTGTATTCGTTCCCTCAGGAGCAAGTTCCAAGTATTTTTTCATATTGGTTACCGCTTCTTGTTTTTTGTTCAATTGCATATACCCGAATCCGATAAAACGGTAAGCTTCAAAATACTTAGGATCACTCGTAATTTCCGACAAGACTTTTACCGACTCTTCAAATTTATTTTGAACAAAGTAGATTTGTCCGAGCTTAAATTTAAGATCTGCAAAATCCGGCTTTACTTGAAGGCCTTTGTTAGCCGTAAGAAGCGCATTCTCGAAATCTTGATTCAACATTTGAATTGCTACAATATTGTTGTAGCCTTCGATCATGTCTGGTGACTTTGTAACTGCATTTTGATAATAACTCAGTGCTTTACTGAGATCATTTTGTTTCCGAGAGATATTACCCAGGTAGTACTCATAGATACCATTTGAAGCGTCGAGCTTTACACATTCCTCAAATGCTGACTTTGCTTCATCCATTTTTCCAGAGTTGTATAGAGCTAATGCAGCATCAAACTTTTCCTTACCAGGATTTGAAGTTTCAGTCTTCTTTTCTTGAGCTATAGGTGTAGGTGCTTCGGTTTCCTTTGCACATCCAGTAATAATCGCTAAAGACAATAGGAATACACCCACTAAATGTACGTACTTCATGAACGTTAGGTCCTCCATATTCTAGAAAATACTGAGATACCATTCTATATTAGCACATTCCTATAAATTAGTTGCTGAAAACAAAAAAAAAGAGCCTATTACTAGGACTCCCCAACTCTGAAGATAATAACTATGTTAGTAACTCAGCCAAAACCAAACCTTCCTTTTCTCCCAGTTAACAACGCATATTAATTATTGCAATGATACAAATTCGCATTCCCACGATAAATGAAAAATTGATGTAATGATCATTTTACAGAATATATACCACATGAAAATGTACTTCAAGAAAAGCAAAAAAAGGTTGCCGAGAAATTCTCGACAACCTTCTCCCCATAAAGGGGTTCTTGCACAGCTATTAGCGGTTGCTTACAGAACCGTCTTTAACTGCATTGTTTTTCTTATCTACAATGTTAGCGCCTTGGAAAGTAACATTGATTTGATCGTTCACAGACAAGGAGTTTGCATTGTATACTGCAACAGTTACAGACTTGTTGTCAGAATTCACTGTAAACGGTGTAGTATCTGCAAGTTTTGTTGTTGCTCCATTAACTTTAACAGTTACACCTGTAACAGCTCCTTGTGGCAAGGAGATTTCTTCAGAGAAGTTGATTACGAAGTTGGAGGAATCAACCAAAGCTACAGAAGAAGCTACTGGTTTCACGTTCTCATCCAAGTCTACTACGTCAGTATCTTCGCCAGCTTTCAAAGTGTTACCATCAACGTCTACAACGTTAGCAACTTTCAACAGGCGGTTACCGGAAGCACTAATGAAACCTTCTGGCAACTCGATAACCACTTTGTCTTTAGAGCTATCGAAGTACAGGTTAGAAGTGCTTGGGTTCAGTGCAACTCCATCCAAGGAATAGTTGCCTGCAACCAGAGCAGAAGAAGCCATTTGTTTGTTGAATTTAACCAACAATTTGCCTGGTGCTACTTGTTTAGTATCTGCATCCACTACTTCAACAACAGCAGAAGATTCGGAAGAACCAGTTACAGTCAAAGTAAATTTAGTATCAGCAGTAGTTGCGTTAGGTACTTTATCTTGTACTTTGCCTGCAGCGATTGTTACTTCATATTTACCTGGCTTCAGCTTAGCATTTTCAAGCAGGTTTTGTTCAGTAACTGGGAGTACCAAGTAATTCTCATCTTCACCATCGATTGCTCCGTTGTTGTTAGCATCATAATGGCTAGCAACTTGACCCAATGCTGCAGCTGAGATGTTAGTTACAACATTATCTTTGTCCGTGTACTTAATTGTAACGTTAGTGAGGCTGTTTGCATCAACATCCTCATCAAACTTCACAATCAGTTTATCATCTTTAGAAGAAGCAGACACAAATGCTGGTGCAGTGTTATCTTTAGTGAGCATTACAGAAGTTGTGAAAGCATCTCCTACCAAGCCAGACTTGTCAGTAAATGCTTCAACTTTAACTGTAGCATTCAGGAAGCTACCTGCCACATATTGCGCAGCATCAAAAGTAAATTTGGTTTTGTCAGTAGTATCTTGGTTGCTTGCACCCAGGGTGAATGTGTTAGAACCAATAGTTACTTTTGCATAGTCATCAGTAGCCTGATCTCCATCTGCATCAACGAGTTTAAGAGCTTCGCTGAACTTGAAGGTCAATGTAGTGTTTTTCGCAGAAACAGCTACTGTAGGCTTCACAGTATCAACTGGTGCAGTCAATGCAACTGTTGTTGGGTTTGGAGCGATGATGTTACCTGCATTGTCAGTAGCACCTACAATAACCAAAGTGCTAGCTTTACCAGCAGTCAAACCAGTAACTTCGAGTGTGTCACCGGAAAGTGTGTAGTCGGATGTGGTCAATGTTTTACCGTCAAGTGTCACAGTTCCCACAGATTTCAGTGGCTCGCTGAACTTCACGATAGCAGTAGAACCATCATAAGTTACTCCAGTGTAAGTAGGAGCAGTAGAGTCTGTAATTTTTACGTTGCCAAGGAATTCAGCAACTTTTTTGTTTACATCGTCTTTGCTGATGATGGAATCTTTCTTAACATAAACGGAGTAGTCACCGTTAAATGCAAGAGAGTTTGTGATAGTAAGAGTTTTACCATCTTCACTCAAAGAACCAGTTAAAGTTCCAAGTTGAGCAGCGCTTCCCAATCCAGCAACTGTAATATTGCTAGAGTTGATCACTTTAGTTTGAGCATTAAACAATTCGCCGCCAGCATTGCTTACTGGAATGCTGAAGTTGATCTTGATTTGGCTACCGCTTACAGCAGCTACGGAATCAACTTTCAGATCGCCAGTTGGTCCATCGATTGCATCGTTACGAGGATCGTAAGTTGCACCGTTAGAACCATCGAGGTTAGATTTCGTATAAACGCCTTCGAAATCGGATTTTTTCAGGTCTCTCTTAACTTTGCTGAACTCACCGTTCATGATTTCGCGGAGGCTTGCACCTTTACCGTCGAAGTCAACGTAGATCAGTTTGTCGAAAGCAGTTACTTTCATGTCAGCTGCAAATTTTGTTTTACCTGCATCTGTCAGGTTGAACAGGTCACGCAATTCATAGTATCTGTCTACATCTCCACCCAAATAAACACCAGATTTTGGTGCTGCAAAAGCGGAAGAAGCCATGCTAGCAACTACTGTAGCAGAAAGGATGGAAAGAGCTACTTTTTTATTCACGTACTACCCCTCCGTAAGTTTGATAGGAAGTCTCTATTTTTTGTGAGTGAGTATGTAATGAACAGCGGAGAGAGGTGACTCCCTCCGCTGTTCGACTCACGTAAAAGGCTTTAACTCACAAAATTATTTTTTGAAAGTTACGTTTGCTTTGTCAGTGTCGCCTTTTTCACTTGTTACAGTGATTACACCAGTAGTAGCATCTGTTTTGTCAGTAGAGAATTCGAATACGATTTCTCCGTTGCTTACTTTACCAGTGAAGGTTTCGCCGCCAACTTTGATAACTGCGTTATCAATCTCGGATTCTTTACCGGATTTGATTTCTACAGTTACAGAGTAAGAGTTTACTGGACCGATAGCGAACTGTTTACCAGTTGCGGAGTCAGCAATAGCATCCCATTTACCTGGGTTTGGAGTATCGCCTTTTTCTTGTTTCAAGAACGCTTCCGCTTCATCTTCCCAACCTTCTTTATCTACTTCATCTTCGTCGGAAATGATCAATACGTAGTCGTACTTGTTACCAGAAACGTCGGAGCTATCGATAGCAACGATGTAGTCGCCTTTGCTCACGCCGTCTACGCCTTCCAGATCATCGAAGATGTCCAGGAATGCAGTAGAAGATTTAGTGGAGATAGTGGATTTTTTGTCATCAGCATCTTTAACGGTGATGGTGTTGCCATCTACGTTAGATACCAGACCCACTTTGATTTTGTCGATGCTAGCATCTTTCCACTCGTCTTTGTCAGCGATCTTAGCGAGCATTTTCTCGTCGGAATCTTCGAGGTTGTTGTTAACTACTTCAACAACATCGTCCACAACTACTTCATCGTTAGTATCCAATTGGAATGCGATGAAGTCGCCGCGTTTGATACCACGATCGTCTTTCAGATCTTCGGAATCTTTGTCCAATGGGTAAGTTTTCAATTCGACTTTGTCACCGGTTTTAGTGAGAACTTGGATAGTGTCATCTCCACCGGATCTTCCGTAATCCCAAACCATACCGTATTGGGCATCGCCACCCAAACCGTCACCTTCAACTACGAAGATTGCTTCAACTTCATCTTTATTTTCGTCAACTGTGTAGTATACAGTCAGATCGTCTTCATCTGCGATGTTTTTGAACTTCGTAGCTTTAGCGTTTTTCAGTTCAGGACGTTTGTTTGCGTCTTTGATCTCACCAGTCATGTCGAAGATCGCAGTATCTTCATTTACTTCGTAGTCGTCAACCATTTCATCGTCTTCGTCAGCAAGTTTGTTCCAGTCAGTTCCAGAAGAACGAATCAGATCTGTTTTCAGGATACGAACTTTTTCTGCTTTACCTTCTTTGTCAAGTTCAACTTCAAGCAGAACGTTGCTGTCGTCTTTCTTAGGTTGGAGAAGCTCTTCCAGTTCGCTCTCGTTACCGTTTTTGTCGAAGTTTTTGCCGTTTACATCATAGATGTCTTTAGCTTCCAACTCAACATTCACTTTTTTGCCTTTTTGAGTCAATACAGTGAATTGCCATTTGTCTTTACCATAGTCATTGTAAGCTGCACGAGTAACGATTGCTTTTTGTTTGCGATCGTCGATTGGATCCTTAGTAGTTACGTGACGAACACGACCAGAAGCATCCAGGTACAGTTTTACTGTTTCGCCGTCAAGATCTTTGATCAGATCCCAGTTGGATCCATCAGTATCTTCAACGTCTTTGTTTCCGTTATCGGAGTAAGTAGCACCTTTGTAGATACGGTATGTTTTGTCTCCAACAGTCAGACGGTAGTCGTTGCTGTTACGCATAACAACTTTGTCTACTTTACCTTCTACAATCGTGTCAGTAGCGAAGATCAGGAACTTGTCTTCGTCACCTTCTGGATAGTAAACGCTGTAAACCATGTTTTCTTTCAGATCGCTGAATTTAGCTGGTTTACCATTGAGGAATACGAGGAAGTCTTTACCTTCATCTTTGTTTTCCAGCTCATTGAACTTGTCGTTGTCAATGTTCGTGATCTTTTTCTTTTCAACATCGACTTTGCTGATCACTTCAGAACCATACTTGCGACCTTCGTCAGTTTGGTTCATAGTTTGATCGTCGATTACGTGCATGTAAGCAATTTCGTTGTTGTCATCCAGAACAACTTTCACACCAAAAGTGAAGCCATCGCCATCTTTGATGATTTCTTTCAAACCGTCAACTGCATCAGTGTAACGTTTGAAGTTGTAAGTAACAACAGTGTCTTTGTTCAGACGGTAGGATTTCTCGCTAGCATCCAAAATCAGTTTCAGATCTTTCAGATCGGAGTTGCTCAGATCTTTAGCATCGGAGAACTTTTTGCCTTTCAGTTCCCATTCGCTCACACGGTCCATGATAACTTCTTCGTCTGTGGAACCTTCCATCCAAACGATTACGTCTTCACGGTCGTCTTTGATCCACACTTGTACGTGTTGACCAGCGAATTCGTTAGAGTTGATACCGTCAGCTACTTTGTAAGTAGTGTTGCCGATACCAGCATTTTTACCATTCAAAGTTACTTCGTTAGCTTTGATTTTGCCCAAACCGATAGCAGGTACGTTTGTTACCAGTGGCAAGTCATCGCCGTCACGGCCAGCTTCTTGAGCCCATTCCATGTCACGAACAGTAACTTTCAGGTACTTAGTCAAGAGGTTCTCGTTTGTTACCTCATAAGTAGCTTCAGTACCGTATCCTTTACGCTCCATCAGGTCTACACGAAGAGCGTTGTCGAGCATTTTGAAGATGTCGCCACGAACTGCTGCATTGTTAGGAGAAGTGATGCTTCTAGCAATGTTCAGCTCGGAAGCTTTGGAGATCATGCTGTTAGGCCATACACCTTTAACTGCTGGCTCATAACCCAGTGCACGAACGATCATAGTTACTGCTTCAGCATAAGTAACTTGGTTTTGTGGTTTGAAAGATTTGTCCGGGAAACCTTTTACGATCTCTTCGCCGGAAGCTACGTTTACGAAACCAGCAAACCAATCAGAAGATTTAACGTCAGTGTAAGTATTGCTGAATTGTGCCAATTTCGCACCTTGCTCCAGTCCGCGAGCGCGAACGATCAGAGTAGCGAACTCTGCACGAGTGATAGTTTTGTCTACACCGTATTCGCCGTTGCCATAACCTGCTACCAGGCCAAGAGCTTCCAGACGTTTTACGGTTTTTTCCATTTCAGCGTCCATTTTAGGAGCTGTAGTTGTTGCTGCTTCTTCTGCTGCGAAAGCCATTGGAGCAACAGTAAGTGCGAGTGCACTAGCCAATACACTGTTAACGACCTTTTTCATAACCTTGTGTTCTCCTCCTCTAGTATAAACAAATTGTTCTTGGGGAATATTTGTTGTTAATCTATCTTTCTTTTTAAAGCCCGAATCCTGCAAGCGCGTGTCACCTCCTTTCGCAGGAAAGCCTCGCTTTTTGTGTTAAAAATCTCTAGTATATTCAGTATTGTGTAAAATGCAACAATCACTAGTGTAACACAACTGCTAGAATTCGTGAATCTTTTTTACACAATTCCCCGTTTTTCGTGTGACATCCTATTAAACGCCTGAGCGAATCAAAAGTTGCGGCGCCTTCGAAAAAAAATTAAAGTTTTTTTCGTGGTTCGTTATTCACCTGTCCATTATGTACGAAGTGACATCCGCCACAATCCGTATTATAGGGGACATATGGCGGGCTGTCACGACTGAACCTTTTTCCAATTGGATTCGAAAGCTTACAAATCTTGTTTTCAGTTAGTTGCCCAGAGCTGTTTCAAAAGCTACAACAGCCAGGTTGTATGACAATACAGCCTTTTGGTACTCGTTCTCGCTAGTAGACAACGCTTCTTCGGACTGGATAACCTCCAAAGTAGTTGCGAGCCCATTCTCAAAGCGCAGATTTTTCAGGCGATAGCTCTCCGCAGCAGAATCCTTTGCAGACTTACGGAACTCAATCCCTTCTCTTGCCGCATTCAGGTTGAGATATGCTTCTGTTACATCTTTGATAACAACACGCTTTTGCTCATCGATAGCAAGCTTGGCTTTTTCCACATTATTGCGCGCCTGTTGACCTTGAAGAGTAGATACAGCCAAATACTCATCGATCAGCTTCACGTTCAGTTCAGCCAGCTTGAGCTCTTCTTCTGCTCTCGTAATTTCTACCCGGTTGGAGAGTGCCTGCTCCTTGGCTTGCTCGTTCGTCAGCTTAATAGGGGCCGTTTGCTTATTCGATGTGACGAGCTTCCATTCTTTATTTAAATCTACTCCGAGGAAGTCATTTAGATCCATAAGAGCAATTTCCACAGCGTTTTCTGCAGACTTCAATTGTGCTTTTGCCGCTGCTACTCCCATCTCTGCTTCCAAAACATCTGTTTTTGCATTCGTTCCCACATCGAATGCAGCCTTTGCTACCTTCAGCTGTGCTTCTGAACGCGCCAAGCTTTGTTTCTTCAAGTTCAAATCATCTTGAGCAAAAATCAGCTTGTAATAGACATCTTGTGCCCCTAGCTTTGTTTTTGCTTCAGCTGATTTTACGTACAGTGCATTGAGCTTTTTGTTCACTTTCCCATTCTCATTTGTCACATATTTGCGTTGTGCATCTTCCAGCGTTTCAATCGTACTGCTTGGCATTTCAGAGTTACTTACATAAGTAAGTGACTGATTAATGTCTGCATTTTTTGCATCCAGACGTGTCTCATTAAGCTTAGCATTTGACTTCAGAGCCTGTTCAACGGCTTTTTCCAAAGTCAGCTCCTCACTTGCAGCAGCCTCAGTAGTAGTCTGGCTCCCTGTACCGGTTTGTGTTGTTGTTTTATCATTTGATGCTTGTACAGTCGTAGGTGCCTTTGTTTGATCGGAGCCTGTATTCGCAGATGCCGTCAAGCTTCCTGCGCCTAGCGCTGTTGTTAATACTGCCGCCAAACTGATGGACATCCATTTCTTTTTCGAATATGGAAAATTCACTGAATTCCACTCCTTTATTTTATATTGAGCATAAAATTATTAACCACATTAAATATGTGGTTTGTCCCAAGATCACTATATCACAGAGTTATACTTCTCACACGCAAAATTATGCCATACCAGCATTTTCATAAGGGAATCATAGATAGCTCCTCCCTTTCCTTTTTTATTCCAGAAGCACCACATAGAGTACTACGATTATGTGTCAAAAACATTTCAGTGTTCGCCAACATTTCTTTTGCATGCTATCCTTTTCTTGAGGTGATTGTACGATGCTTACGCAATACAAAACTATCGCTGGCTACGGTGAGGACTATATCGTTATTGAACGCTCCCGTTTTATCGGATATGCCAAGCGGGTTACAACCGAAGAAGAAGCGACAGCGTTTATCGCGATGATTAAAAAGAAGCACTGGGATGCTACCCATAACTGTTCCGCTTTTGTCATTGGCGAAAACGATCAAATTCAGCGATCAAGTGATGACGGGGAGCCCAGCGGTACAGCTGGCAAACCGATTCTCGAGTGTATCAAGAAAAACGGTGTTAAGGATACGGTCGTCGTCGTCACTCGCTATTTCGGCGGAATCAAGCTTGGGGCTGGTGGACTCGTTCGGGCTTACACAGCAGGAACGGTTACTGCACTTAAGGCTGCGAAGATCGTGGTGCATACCCTGCATCAAACGATTTCTGTCAGCGTCGACTACACGTGGTGGGGCAAGGTAGAGAACGAACTACGTCTAGGCGAACATCGCGTGAGTGGTACGGATTTCACAGACAAGGTTACCACGCATGTATTGATTCCTGAGGGCGAACAGGATGAGTTCGTCGCGCGAATGGTCGATTTGACGAATGGACAAGCTCAGATCGTGCTCGGAGAAAAGGAATATGTGGAGGTTCCGGTGGACGCGGTTGGAGATGTGGAAGAAGAGTAATTTCTCAACGAAAAAAGCTGAAGAGGCGGATGACCTCTTCAGCTTTTCTTCTATTATATATAGCGAAATATATTCACTTACTGCTTAGGCAGTTTTTTGAGTTGGACCATCACACGTACTGTGATAACAGCCATCTCTGCACGAGTCAAATTATGAGTAGGCTTGAAGCTGTAGGTTGGCTTTTTCACGGATGGGTCATTGACTTCACCGTTCATCAGCTTACCTTTGCTGACAGCCAGCACAGATGGAGCTGCATAGTAGCTCACATCTTTCGCATCTGTAAACATTTTATTCAATGCCACTTTGGATGCATCGAGCGTAGCCAATTTCATGTTGAGCGCACGCGCAATCATGATTGTTGCTTCTTCACGCGTCAGAGAATCATCTGGGCGGAAGTAGCCTGGCTGTTTTCCACGAATAATCCCAGCGCGAGCAGCCGTCTCGATGTACTTGTACTCATAATCCCACGTATTCCGATTAGGACGGACATCCGTGAAGGTAGGCTCTAAAGGATCACGTTCATTGCTATCCTTATATGGACCTGCGTTAATAGGCAGTGCCAACGCTTTTACCAGCATTGTGGCAAATTCTCCGCGTGTCATGTCACGGTTTGCACCAAAACTGCTTCCACTGTATGCTGGCATAATGCCTTTTGCATACAAGGTCTCAATCGCATCACGGGCAAAATCATGGGTAATGACATCATCGTAGGATTCTCTTGTTTTCATGACCATGTAGTAACCAAATCCAGCAAACGGTACCTGCACGGTTTTCGCGCCAGTATTCACTACACCACCAATGTTTCTCCACTCGTCACCATTGTGATAGTAAATGGTCAAGATGTTGTTCGCAGCATTTACGATCGATGGATCATATTTAATGGTAAGTGTTCCACGGAGGCTTGGAACAAGATTGTCCTGCCAACGGCTCTTAAAGTCCTGAGCATCGCCTTCATCGTAGTATGGATCACGTCCACCCGGAGCCTCTATGTCACCTGCATCGACATAGTACAACGGACTTGCGTAGTTAAAGTTGGATTCGAGTACCAGCCTGTCCTCCAAATTGTCTTCTTCAATGGTTACTTGTCCTGTTGTTCGGTCTGCCATACCAAAATAGAGAGGCACATCGACAAAAATGTCTCCGTTTGGATTCTTCACTTCTTGGCCAGCACGGCTGTCATCTGGTGACAGCAATACGGTACCTTTTGGGAACTTCAGATCAAATTGCTTATCAAATACGCTAAACGCTACTTTCTTCCCTAATACATCACGATATTCAGCACCATTTACATTCGAGCTCGCATTGTAAATTTTGATTTCGTCTTTATAGGTGCTATCGCCTACTACAACCGAGAATTTCACTGTGTTTAAACCTTTTTTAAGTGGAACTGTAGATGTAAACACGTAGTAGGTTTCTGGAATTGTTTTTCCTTGGTCATCGTCGTAATAGAAGTCAGGGTTTGTTGTATTCGTTACTTTCGCTTCTGTTTTGCCGAACAATACTTTGTCCGCATTTTCCGCAAACACTTTTACAACTGCACTATTGCTATTAACGATGATGTACGGATCGTTTTCTTTTGCTTTTACTGGGGACAGAACTTCCCAGCTGGAATATTTCTGATCGATGTTGATGTCATAGCGAATGACAGTACCATTATCATCTTCTGCTACGATTGTGTAGACCGTTGATCCACCCTTTTTCAGAGTCAGAGGGAAGAGGGCCAGTTTTTGTTCCTGATCTTTCGCATCAGTTACAGCATCTTGCACTTCTTCAACAAGATCGCCATACTTCTTCGTGCTCATTTTCCCTCCAAATCGGGAACGAGACTGTGAATCAATGTTGTGCTCATCAAACAGGTCTTCCAAATCGTTATTCAAAGCTGCTTCCAGACGAGTCTTTACATATTCCTGATTCGTCGTGTCTTGATCCCAATCTCCACTCTTGTAGCGGAAATCATTGATCCGTTTTCCATTCTTTTCGATATATACATGTGTTGCATCATTTACAGTAAAGCTCAGGCTGCTCAAGAAGTTAGCACCCGTCTTATAGGATGGGTCTCCAGCTTTTTTCATCAGCTCTTCGGTTTTACCATTGGAGATGATCTCCAGCTTCACATCCTCTACAGATGGCGTCTTGGATGTGTTATATGAAACATTGTAGGTAAACACGGTTTTTGGATCGTCTTTTAACGTGATTTTCAGGACGTTGTTGCCCTTTTTATAACCGAGTTGGTCTTTTTGAATCAAGAATGTGCCCTTGTTGGTATCGATATCGGTAATGTTGATAGTTGCTCCGTTCAACGTCGCCTCAATATTACCCGACTTCAATACGTAGTTGTACACTTTCCCGTCAAGATTTCGGATATCGTTCTCACTCTTCACTTGATATCCGTCTTCGAAGCTGCGAACCTGTCCTGTTGCATCTACATAGGTGATTTGCGCATATGGAGTAATGCGAATATCCAGTGTATAGGCAGCAGATGTCGATGCTGTACCGCCATTATATCCAATCACCAATTTACCCTGACCCTGTGGAAGCTTTCTCAGCGTAAGTGTAAATCCATCGGTCGCTGTCTGGATAACATAGTCAGTCCCTGCCGCCAGTGTTTGTCCGTTGTAGGTAATGTTTACAGTAGAGTTTGGATTCGAGATATTTTGTGTGACGACCTTCAATTCCAGCGGCGAAGTAACAATCGTATTTGCAGCCGTTGGAGACAACTCTTGTGCATTCGCCAAATTAATCACTTTTGTAATATTCGGCTTCGTGCTGTCCAAGTACTTGAACTCGTACTCGTAGTTCGCAACATTAATAAAGCCAGATGGAGAAGTTACGGTATTGTTCGATGCTTTTGTCAAGTACTGGTAGCTCAACGATACTTTGTACGTTTTTCCATCCTGGAAGACTCCTGCTGGTACCCCTACAGTTACCGCATATTCGGTAAAGCCGCTTTGCGGATTGCCGATCGGTGTAAAGGTTAATCCACTTCCACTCTTGTATTCACTCTTACTTCCACCTTCGGAAATCGTGACCTTGAATTCCTGGAACTGCTGCTCACCAGCAATATCTACAAATTTCAAAAGTGCCGCACCATTCAATGTCATGGCTGGAGAATACGTTGCACCTGTTACCGTTGATAGTTGGTTCGGCTGTAGTGATACTCCACCCAGCATTACTTTGTAAAACTGATCAGAGCTTCCGGATGAGGTAGTGGTAACCAGCAGCTTGCGGACGAATGTTCCTACTTCCTTATTTTGGTTAAACACTCTGATCTCCAGGGTATTTTCACCAAGCTGCGATGGTACACTCAATCCAAAAGATCCGGTGCGGTTCACTTGTGTTTTGACTACATCACCTGTACGCAGGTTTTTCACTTCAACTGTATCTGCATTGAGTGCTTTTCCGTCCATGTTCAAATTCAGACGGTTAGTCGAAGGAACTGTGATATAAGTTGGACTCGAAGTGACATTCGGATCGTTCAGTGGTGTATCATTTACTTTCAAATCACTAACTAGTGGTGTGTTGTTGTATTGAACATAGAACTGGTAGTGCTCTTTTGTTACATTTCCCACCTTTTCATAGAAGGCGACTTGATTCAGACCTGGTTTCAGGCTGATATTGCTAAATGTAAAAGTACTTCCGTTAATCGATGGAGCAGTATTCGATAAATCCTGAACCGTCTGGCCATTGTTCGTAATCAGCTTGATTCGCAAGCTGCTTCCGGTTACACCACTACCATACGTACCAATCAGTGTGATTGTGGAATCGCCATAAACCACTGGGTTATAGGCTGTCGTTCCACCCGAAAAGTTTGTAATCGAAATCGGGCTATTCTGCGAGTTGTATTCGTAATAAATAACGTCACGCTCACCTGTATTTGGTGCAAAAAGCTGTACAGCATTCAGACCAGGAGATAAATCAATATCTGGCAATACGCCTCCTGCTCCCGTTACCGTTCGGACGGTCACTCCGTTTACTTGGACTTCGACAGCCTGTGTTTTATCCACTGCGGCTGAGATGCCATACTCGTATTCCAAGCCAGTTACTGTTCGGCTTGTAACCTTTTTAGGATTGCTTTGATGCTCACCTTCCCCAGAATTTTTGAATTTTAGCGGGCCTGTTCCCGAAGGCGAAGGAGTTGGTGTGTACTGAAAGTAGATCTCTGTTGTATCATTTGTTGGATCTAGCGTTACTTTTGGTCTTACCGTAACTTTAGTCACTGCCCCACTGCTGTTCAGTTGAAAATCCGGCAGTATAATTTTGTCATTTGCGAACAGTTGGTTATTCGCAAGGGGGACCCCATCAATTGTTACATCAACGCCTTGACCATTTTTCGAGGTATCTTTGTAAAATAGCTCGACACCATATATTAATTTCGATTTGGTCTTGAGTGGGGTACTGTACGCATAACCGTTACCGCTACCAGTCGCAAGATAGGCAGTTGGCGTCTTGATACCAGCCCCAGTATTCCAGTTGGAACCAAGTGCCGCAAAAGCAGGTACGGCAGGCAAAACACCTGTAACAATCAGCATCATCGTCAGGCACATCGCCAGCCAGCGACGGAATTGTTGATAGGACTTGTTCATTTTTTCACCTCTCCATATTATTCTGAATTGCTTATATGTCCCGCTCCAAAAAAGATCGGGCAGTATACTTCTCCCCTATCTTTATCGGACAATTCCCTTCTGTACTTAAGTGTTTCCCCCTAAATTTTGGTGAAAAAAAGCCCCAGCATCAAAATGATGCCAGGGCTTTTCTTATTTTCAATTCGTCCGACGCTGTTGTTCGGCTTGCTTAATTTTGATCCGTCTATACGTATTAATCAACGGACGGTGGCGACGGCTAACGAGTCCAACGATCTCCGTTCCAAGATGAATAACGATCAACAACGCAACCATGACGATAATCGTAGTCCACTTGGTCGTCTTCGTCAGTAGGATCGCCATCGTCCCGAAGAAAATGCTGATCGAGTAAATCGTGAGTACAGTCGAACGATGGGATAGACCCATGTTGAGCAAACAGTGATGCAAATGCCCTTTGTCTGGGCTCGAAATCGGCTTTTTGTTCACGATTCTGCGCACGATGGCGAAGAACGTATCCCAGAGCGGTACACCGAGCACAACGATGGGAATGATAAAGGAAACGAACAACGCTTCTTTAAAGCCCATGATCGACAGAGCAGCCAAGTTAAAGCCCAAGAAAAGCGAACCAGTGTCGCCCATGAACAGACGAGCCGGATGAAAGTTAAAGTAGAGAAAGCCCAAGATCGCTCCGAGGAGCACGAAACAGTAGGTCGCTACCTTGTAATCGTCCATCAACAAGGCCATGACACCCATTGTCCCTGCGGCAATCGCAGACACACCTGCCGACAGGCCATCGAGACCATCAATCAGGTTCACCGCATTCGTTACACCGACAATCCAAAACATCGTGATCGGAATCGCGAGCCAGAAGAGCCAGCCACTGCTGAAATCAATACTTCCGTTATACGGCAGATTCACGACGCCGATTTTCAAGCCAAAAGGAATGACGACAATCGCTGTTGCGACTAGCTGTCCGAGTAGCTTCCATTTTGGCGAGAGCTGGTATTTGTCATCGAGCATGCCGACGACCATCACGATCGTGCTTCCGATAAAAATTCCCAGCATTTCCGATATGCTTGTATACGGGACAAATAGGAAGAACGCAACCAGATAACCGATATAAATAGCCAAGCCACCCATACGTGGCATGATTCGCGTGTGTACCTTGCGCTGGTTCGGGGCATCGACTGCTCCTACTTTTACAGCCAGGTTTTTTACATACGGTGTTGCAATAAACGATATGATCAGCGAAGTCAGAAATCCGAGGATTAGTGTAGACATCGACTGTTCTCCTCTCTACGGATGCATCTAGGAACGGCTACTCCATTTTTCTTTCAGTACGGTTAGAACAAACCGAGGAATAGCCAGTTGACGCTTCCAGCGAGAAGGCTCGGAAGCAAGTCGATAAAACCATTCCAAATGCAGTTTTTGCCAGATCTCGGGAGCGCGCTTCACTTTCCCGGAAATGACGTCAAAGCTTCCGCCTACCCCCATCATCAGGGAGGCATTTAACTGATCGCGATACTTCGCCATCCATTCATCTTGTCTGGGCGCACCCAGTGCGACGAACAGGAGCTGCGGTTTCGCTTCGGCAATTTCTTGTACAATTTGAGTTTCTTCCTCTGGACGAAAATAGCCATCCCGACATCCGACGATTCGGGCGTTCGGATAACGAGCACTCAGTTTGTCTTTTGCCAAATGAATGACATCCGGCTTGGCGCCGAGTAAATACACGCCCCACTGATGTTGATCGGCTTTGGCCATGAGCGCTTCCAGCAGTTCCACACCCGTAACGCGCTCATAAATCGGCTGATTCGTCCATTTAGCAGCGTACACGATCCCAATTCCATCTGGAACGACATAGGCTTGTTCTACAATAGAACGGAAAGCGCGATTCTCTCTCGCTACCATGACGATTTCCGGATTGGCAGTCACCACGTGGGTCTTTTGACCGTTTTGTATACGCTCTGTTATATGATCGATAGTCTCACGGAAGCCGCGAGTCGTAAATGGCACATCTAATATCGTTGCGACCTGTTTGGTCATTTCTTCACCTTCAAGTGCTTGTTATTAAATCAATGTTTAAAAAGACGACTTTTTAAACTACCTTATTCATGCATGGAGATGCCCATTAGCCATTCTACCCGAAAAGAAAGGCACATTCAAGATGATCATGAATGTGCCTTATTTCCTGCCGTTAGGGCAAACATCAATCCACCCTCTGCTACTACTTTCCCATTTACCAATGCTTTTCCATGCCCTTTGCCGACGGTACCACGCACACGAGTAAGCTCAACCTCAAGTACCAGCGTATCTCCCGGCTTCACCTGATCTTTGAAACGGAATTCATCAATCCCTGCAAACAGTCCGATTTTTCCTTGATGTTCCTCCATGCTGAGCATCGCTACTGCCCCAACCTGTGCCAACGCTTCCACAATAAGGACACCAGGCATGACTGGATAACCAGGAAAATGGCCTTGAAAAAACGGTTCATTAACCGTGACATTTTTAATTCCAACTGCTCTTTTTCCTAACTCCAGCTCTTCAATTTTATCTATCAGCAAAAACGGGTAACGATGCGGGATGATTTCCTGAATTTGCATAATATCCAAAGGCGCTTTGATTTCCATTATGTATCGCTCCATTTCCATACTTAACTAGACTTGTCTATGCATGAATACCCTTTGACCAAGAAAACAATATACATAACTCCCGCCCCAGTTGAACTGACAAGCGGGGTTAAGATAAAAGGGGCACTTCCTCCCAAAAAGCGGGAAGTGCTCTTTTTCACCCTTACACGCGGTTCAATAGTCGAGCCTTTGCCAGATAAATCGCGCTCGCAATAAATGAGAACGCTATAACAGACCAAAGTATCGCTTCACTGTACTCATAGCGATACATTACCAGCGGAATGACAACATACAAAAGGACAGTTGTCAGCTTGCCGTAGGCGTTTGCCGGGACGGTTTTTTTCCCGCGGAAGTGGTAAACAGCTCCTGTTACTATCATTGCCAGATCGCGCACAAAGAAAAACAGGGCAGCCCATATACTGATTCGATCTGTCAAAAATAATGAGGCGATGACCGCCAGCATCATTAATTTATCTGCCAGAGGATCTAACATCATTCCGATGGTGGTCACAAGCTTATGCTTCCGCGCGATGTACCCATCCGCAATATCGGTCACTCCCGCCAAAATCAAAATGCCTAAAGCGATTTCAACATGATACGGAAACACCGAAAAAAAGACATACAGGTACAAAGGGATGAGCACGATGCGAAAGATCGTAAGCAAATTAGGAAGATTCACGGACATCCCTCCGTATTCAAATCGTCACTTCCTTTTTCAACCACTCGCCCTATTATACTCTGTGGACAAACACCACAACAAGTCCTCGAAAAAATAGGAGCCCCAACCATAGGGTTCGGGCTTGTCCAGCTTCGTTTTTACGTATCTTCAAACATTAAATCCCACATATGTTTGTAGGTTCCCAGATCGAATACGTCAGACATTGGCTGCTTTCCAACCCCACCGTATCCGATCATCAGACCGATGACCAGTGAGAAAAACAGCAGGAGTGGGACCAGCACCATCTTGGCAACTCTCAGCCGCCAATTTTTGCCGCTCCGTTCCCGCTCTTTTCCTTTTGACTTAACCTCTTCGGTCTGACGCGGGAAACGTTTGCTCTTCCCTTGTTCCATGCTCCTCTCCTCCGTCATGCTGAAATTATATGGGTTATCTGCTTCTCAGTTGGTTAGCAATGCCCATCATTTGATCACTGATGCCGACTGCACGTGAGTTCAATTGATACGCACGCTGAATGTTCACCAGTTGGGACATTTCCTCTGTCATGCTTACATTGGAGCCTTCCAATGCTCCTTGTCGAAGTGTAGCATCACCTGTAATGAGGGCATTCGTGTATTTGGTAGTTGGATTTGCACCGGAATCTAACTCAGCATCAAACAGATTCTGACCGACTTGCTGCAGCTGATCAGGATTGTCTACTTTCCAAAGACCGATATTGCCGTAAGAAACTCCATTTGCAGTAAGTGCTCCCTCGGCAGTAATTTGAATATTGGTGACTGGCTCTGGCAATACAATATTTACGCCGTTTTCATCTGTTAAAATGTGACCAGAGGTAGTGTGCAATACATAACCTTGTTCATCATCATCGAATGAGACCTTGAAAGAGCCATCGCGTGTCAATCGATTTTCCTCTTGAATGACATTGCCAGTAGCGTCCTTGATCTTGTGAGTGACAAGAAAATACCCGTTTCCCTCAACCAACACATCTGTTGGCACATCAGTAACTTTCACACTACCTTGACCGAGATCCAGCTTGGTCATGCCAAGACGGGCACCGCTTCCGATCCGAATCCCCACCGATGTATTCCGATTTTGATTGTCTGCTGCCGGCTGTTCATTCATCGAATCGGAGAGAAGCTCGGAAAACGATGCGACCCGGCGTTTGTACCCGATTGTATCAATATTCGCCAGATTGTTGGCTGTATTGTCCAACGCTTGCTGAATACCGCGCATAGCTGATGTGGAAATATTAAGCGACTGCATCTTTCCTACCTCCTATTATCCGTTAACACGACCGATTTCATTAGCAGCCTTATCCAACGTACCATCAATCGTTGTAATGACCCGTTGGTTCGCTTCATAAGCGCGAAGAACACTCATCATGTTCGTCATGGTTTGGCCAGGGTCTACATTGGAGCGCTCACGCCAACCTTGTTGCATACCGTATCGACCTGAAATCGTAGGTGTAGCGTACGTACCTGCTGCCAGAGCTGCTTGATCGTTTGCTTCAGCAACATCAATCGCTTCGACGTCCATGTCGCCTTCCCAACGGAATACATTGGTTCCCTCACGAACCAGCATCAAGGGATTGGTTACTACAGCCAGTCCCAAACGAGGATGCGCTGCCAAAGATTGATATTCATTCGTGTTCGGGTCTTTGTACAACAATTCGCCAGCTTCGTTGATCTTCAAATCTTGTCCAGCATTAATTCCACTAACTGGGTCATTAACTCGAATCGCCTGATTTTGATTGTCCAAAACATAGTACCCATCAGCCGTTACCAAGTAGCCTTCCCCATTCACGCTCCAGTTACCGTTTCGCGTGTAGCGAATATCCTCTTCTTGAGCTGGCTGCGTCAAATCCTCAATCCGCGCCACACTGTAAAACAACCGTCGCTCATTCCCATCCGGATCTGGTTGAATATTGTCCATCAACGCAAGATCATACGGATTGCGTGTCTCTTCAATATCCCCCTGCGCAAAATTCGGTAGCGCCTCCGACATGTATACCCCTGTGTGCAAACGCCCGATAATGGCAGGCTGTCCAGGCATAGTAGGGATGCCCGGAACATCCAGTCCTTCCTTATCATTCATGCGGGAGAGCAATTGCTCCGGAAATGCACGCATGACACCCACGTCCTGTTTGAACCCGGGTGTATTGATATTTGCTAAATTGTTCGCCAGCGATTCTTGCCTGTTCTGCAAAGCCAGCATGCCAGATGCAGACGTATACAAGCCTCTGATCACTTAAATCTTACCCCCTGAATAATCGCTTATTCGAGTGAGCCGGCATCTTGTCCAAATAGTCCAGCATCATTCCTGTTCCTTTTGCAACGCACATCATTGGCTCCTCCGCTACCAGCACAGGAACCTTCAGCTCCTCTGCCAGAATCTCGTCAATACCGTGCAATAATGCGCCGCCACCGGTCAGGAAAACACCCTTATCAATTATATCGGCAGAAAGCTCCGGAGGTGTTCGTTCTAAAACAGATTTTGAGGCTTGTACAATCGCACTCACCGACTCAGCCAGGGCTTCCTGGACTTCAGTGGAGCGGATGGTAATCGTTTGCGGCAAGCCGCTTACCATGTCTCGACCCCGAATGTCCATTTCGTCCTGGCGTCCGCCGGATACGGTTCCAATCTGAACCTTGATATCTTCAGCCGTACGCTCACCAATCAGCAATTTGTATTTATTTTTTATGTAACGCATAATAGCCACATCGAATGTATCGCCTGCTATTTTAATGGAGGAAGACGTGACAATATCGCCCATCGACAATACCGCTACATCGGTCGTTCCCCCACCGATATCCACTACCATATTACCGGACGGCTGAAAAATGTCCATACCTGCCCCAACTGCGGCAACTTTCGGTTCTTCTTCGATAAATACTTCTCTTGCTCCACCGCTGCGCTCAGCTGCTTCGCGAATTGCTTTTTGCTCAACAGACGTGATGTTGGTCGGGCAGCAAATCAAAATACGCGGACGGGCAAACATGCTCTTTCCACCAATTTTGTTCAAGAAGTGCTTCAGCATAGCCTCTGTGATTTCAAAATCCGCGATAACCCCTTCTCGCAAAGGTCGGATCGCTACGATATTTCCTGGGGTACGGCCTACCATGCGATAGGCTTCATTTCCCACGGCCAAAACTTTTCTGGTTTTACTATCTATTGCCACGACAGATGGTTCGTCTAGGACAATTCCCTTGCCTTTTACAAAAACCAAGACATTGGCCGTGCCCAAGTCGATTCCGATATCTTTGCCAAACATGAAAGGTCCTCCCTGATTACCAGTTACATTTCTACCTAATATCATAGGCTCTTCTACGTGAGAGGACAAGGAAATTCTTTCTTACACACTCTCCTCCTGTTCTACTCGTACTTTTTTACTACGCCGTTTGTACTTTATTTTGGTCGCTTCGCCTCCCCGAAGATGTCTGATGGCTTTGTGATATTCCAAAATTTCCTTTACCTGGTTCGCCAACTCTGGATTTATCTCAGGCAGCCGCTCAGTCAAGTCCTTGTGCACAGTACTTTTCGAAACACCGAACTCTTTAGCGATCATCCGAACCGTATTTCTTGTCTCTACAATATATCGGCCGATTTTGATGGTCCGCTCTTTGATGTAGTCGTGCACATTACTCGCCTCCTTGTATCTACATTGTCTGATACAATATATGGGTGCGTAGGGACACATATTCTACGTTTCCAAGCCTGACAAGCCAGCACGGCCGCATCTTTTTTCAACAGTTTGTACCACACGCAAAAAAACACCCGCAATTGTTGTATTTTGCAGGTGTTTTTCTAAATTCATCGGTTATTGATTTTTTACTTCCGTTTCAGCCTGAATCAAGTATTGCTCTGGATTGACAGGCTTGTTATCGATGCGAACTTCAAAGTGAAGATGTGCGCCAGCGTCTTTTTCAAAGGTGTTGCGCCCAGCAGACCCGATTACTTGACCTTGTGTCACTTCATCGCCTGGTTTGACTGTTACACTTTCCAGACTTTGATATACCGTAATCATTTTGTCTGCGTGCTCAATCTCAATCTCGTTGCCGACAAGTGGATCGTTCACCACTTTTACTACTTTACCCGCAAGAGCTGCGATGACATCAAAGCTCTTACCGTCCGTAGATACGAGGTCAATACCTGTGTGTGGGTAGAAGGTATTGTCGAAGCTCACCAATGCTTTTTGCTGATTG
Organism: Brevibacillus sp. HB1.4B; assembly: GCF_013284285.1. Classification (NCBI taxonomy): domain Bacteria; kingdom Bacillati; phylum Bacillota; class Bacilli; order Caryophanales; family Paenibacillaceae; genus Brevibacillus; species Brevibacillus sp. HB1.4B. Next base: position 219,177 of record NZ_JABSUT010000007.1, on the reverse strand, counting down.
TCCTTGGACGCTTTCTCATCGTAGTAGTTCATGCCCACATTGTACTGCACGCCTTTTCCTACTGGCCAAGCGAGTGGTTGTACGCCACTTGTAGCAGGTACCGCTTCTTCGTTTTGCGGTGTAGTCGTCTCAGGAGCTGCAGGAGTTGTCACTGCCACGCCATCTCCGCTATTCGTCATTTTGGATACCGTGTCCATGACATTGCCCTGATACCACATCACAAAAGCGAGAATGATTGCTGCGGTGCCGATGTAGATTGCAGGAAACGCCCATTTCTTGCCCAAAACTTTTTTCCAAGAACTTGCCTTCTTGAATGGAATTGGTTGATTTTTTTGATCTTCCATTTTATTCATCACCTCATCCCTCAGTATCGCCAGAATTTTGACGTATAAACCTGAGAGAGTAGGGAAAAGTAAAAATTTGCTTTTCTTTTAAGCTGGGATCACACTTGAATACACTTGCAGACTAATTCCTTGATAGAAGTGCTTGACGATTTGCTCCGCGCTTTTCCCGCTTTTGGCCATTCCATTTGCTCCCCACTGGCTCATGCCGACACCATGACCGTACCCTTTGGTCGTAATGAAAACCTGATTGCCGCGCAAATCCAACGTAAAGGAAGAAGAGTTCAAATTGAGCTTTTCACGAAACTCTCTACCTGTAAACTCCTTGCCGCCAATGCTGATGGTTCCTACGCGATTTCCGGTTGTACGCGATTCGATCCGATACCAGGAACCATTGGTAGAAGCCTCCTGCGTGAGCTTGACGCCCAAATTCTTTTCTAGCTCCACAGTAGACATGACGACCGTTTCCTCATAGCGAGGAGATTGAATATCCCAAGGACTCGCAACGCTCTTCAAATAAGGAATGGGCTTTTCCCAATATTCATCCGAGTTTTCTGTAAAACCATTACTGGTGGAAAAAAACGTCGCGTCAATGGGCTCGTTCTGGTAGGTCAGGATAATCCCTGCTGTCGCCATAACTGCCTGCTGAATTCGTTTGTTTTTCCATTCGTACTGATCTCCCCAACGCTCTCGCCGCTGGTGCTCATCCATATAAACTTGATGCTGCACCGTATCCAAGACCTGACCACCTGATGGCACATCATCAAATTTGCCCTCTTTTACTCGTCGCACGATATAGGTCCTGGCCGCCAACGCCTGTGCTTTTAAAGCCTCCAACTCGAACTCAGCTGGCATTTCCGCCGCTACGACTCCAGTAATATACGTTTCTAGCGGCAATGTTTCCACAGCTTTTTTTTCTGTACGGTACACCTTTACTGGCATAGAAGAAGCCGATTCCTTCATCGCCGGTATGGCAGGCTCCGTGACGGCCACAGTCGGCTGACTGACAGGACCTATTTCTGGTGAAAACCAAAAGACCAGAGCAGCAGGCATCAGGACGAGCAAGATCGGCAAAGCGATAAACCACATGAGTAGATAGCGTTTCATGCAAGAGATCCTCCCCGTTACATACTAGACACGAAAAGTCTGAATAACCTACTAAAGTCTATGTTTGGTAACAGAGCGGTAGAACGAGAGAATGAGAGAGTCGAGAGAACGAAAAAAAGACCCCCTGCATACGCAGAGAATCTTTCGTTTTGCCATATGGTTGACGCATTTATCAAGCAAAATTAGGAGAGAAGCTTACTTTGATGGTTTCCGAAACTGCTTTTTCACGAGCCTTTTCTTCTGGAACCATACGTTCTACATCTGCGCCCAAAGCCAGCAGCTTTTCGGTAAAGTTCACATAGCCACGGTCAATATGGTGCAGGGCAGAAACCTCAGTCTCACCCTCCGATACGAGCCCAGCCAGTACAAGTGCTGCACCCGCACGCAGGTCAGTTGCTGCTACCTTGCTGCCTGTCAGCTTAGAACCACCTTCGACGATGGCACTGCGGCCTTCGATCTTGATGTTCGCATTCATGCGACGGAACTCTTCCACGTGCATGAAGCGGTTCTCAAATACTGTTTCGGTCACGATGCTCGTTCCTTCCGAAACAAGCAAAAGCGCCATCATTTGCGACTGCATATCTGTCGGGAAGCCAGGGTATGGCAGCGTTTTGAGGTCAACTGCTTTCAGTGTGCCTGTGCGGCGTACACGAATGCCGTTTTCTTGCTCCTCAATGTCCACGCCCATTTCACGAAGCTTGGCGGTCACGGATTTGAGATGATCGCAAATCGCACCTTCCACAAAGACATCCCCGCCAGTAATTGCTGCAGCAACCATGAAAGTTCCTGCTTCAATGCGGTCAGGAATGACACAATGTGTGCAGCCCTTCAGCTTTTCCACGCCTTCGATGCGGATCGAGCCTGTACCCGCTCCGCGGATTTTTGCTCCCATTCTGTTCAGGAAGTTCGCCAAATCAACGATCTCCGGCTCTTCTGCCGCATTTTCGATCAATGTGGTTCCCTCTGCCAAAGCAGCGGCCATCATAATATTTTCTGTTGCACCGACGCTAGCAATATCCAGGTAGATTTTCGCACCCTTCAATCGTCCTTCTACCGTCGCTTCAATAAACCCTTGTCCGATTTCGATCTTGGCTCCCATAGCCTCAAACCCTTTAAGGTGCTGGTCGATCGGGCGCGTACCAATGGCACATCCACCCGGGAGAGCGACACGAGCTTGTCCTTTTCTGGCTAAAAGCGGCCCCATCACGAGGAAAGATGCGCGCATTTTGCGGACCAGTTCATAGGACGCTTCTACACTCGTAAGCTTGGAAGCATCGATTGTCAGCACTTCATGATCATATGTAAGGGAGATTCCCATCGATTTCAAAAGGTCGCATATCGTCATGACATCGTCGAGAGCTGGTACGTCAGAGATGACACAAGTCCCTTCTTCTGCCAGGATAGATGCTGCAATAATAGGGAGTACGGCATTTTTGGCGCCAGATACTTTTACATTTCCAGACAATGCCTTACCACCACGGACAATAATTTTATCCAATGTGTACCCCTCCGCGTGCTAATATTCCACAGTGATGATTGGTGTACCTACAGTAATCCATGTTCCAGAATGGCTGTCACGATGCGTAGCCACCTGTAGATTCATCTTTTGACCGTTTAACGCGATGAATGATTCCCACATAGGGGTATACCCTGAAATGCTGACAACCGTCTCATCTTGCAAACGTTCTAATTCTGCCGCCTGGAGAGTACCAAAAATCGACAATATTTTACCCTCCTGTTGGTCAACACCCATCTTAACATTGTACAATCCGCGAATACAAGTGCTAATTTGCGGAATAAAGTCGGCGCTTTGCAGGGCATTCGTGAAGGTTTCCTGTACTTGTCCAATATATAGTAGGGAATCACGGTTTCCAGATAACTGAAGTACTAGATATACAGAAAATGCTCCATTTTTAGGAACTGCTGTCACCTCGTAGCTCAGATCCACCCCGTTTTGTGTGTATGTAGTCCTATATGCAAGTATGTTGTGCTTACGCGATTGTTCGCTTGGGGAAAACGGAATCTCAAGTTGTTGTGCCCATTTCGTCGCCAACTCTTTTACTTGTTCAGAACGCAGGCCTTCTCCCATCGCCGTACGCATACGTACCTGAACCGATACACCCGTTGCGCCCGTATCTTCCAGTACTTTCATCATTTCTGTCACAACCGGCTTTTCTTCCTTTGCTTGTGCAGGCATCCAATACACGGCCCCCATCACGAGCAATAGAGCCAGCACGCACCAACCAGACCATTTCCCCATTGATATCCTCTCCCTATGCTTACATGTATCTCTTTGTACTTCTCATTTTGTACATGTAGCTGGGTGGATATACCAGCGAATCGTCGTCTTTGGGTATTTAGTTGAACAAATTCCCGAATGTCAGGGACCAGCCCAAGTAATCAAGGAAAAAGCGGGATAGTTCATATCCAATCACAATGGAAAGAAAAATTTGCAACAGCTTCGCCTGAACGCCATTTGGTTTTTTCAAAATCTTATCAAAGCGAAAGGATTGCAACGCCCACCAAGCGAGCCCAATAAACGCAATCGATAAAATGATACTCAACAAGCCATATACTTCTTGTGGCATGCTCGTTACCTCCTCATTGCCTATCCGAGAATCATAGAAAAAGGGACGGCCCGATTACGAGCCATCCCTTCTATTGTACCTGAAGTGCTATTCAGTTACGAGTATCACTGAGAGCTGGGAGAGAGCATGTTCCCAAAATCAAAGGACGGATTGAAATGAATTTGGATATAGTCGGTGACCAGACCCGGGAAAGCACCAAAGAATACGGTAGCGATTGCCATGATGAGAATAAACGTCCAAATGCCTTTTGGCACGACCATTGGTGCTTCGGTTGTCCCAGGACGCATGTACATCTGACGAATAATCCCAAAGTAGTAGTAGTAGGAAATGACGCTGGTGATGATCATAATCGCCGCCAGCCAGTAGTTTTCTACCACTAATGTACCCATGAACAGATAGAACTTCCCGAAGAAGCCAACCGTAATCGGGATACCTGCCAAGGACAAGAGGAAGATGCTCATCGCAACCGCCATAACTGGTGAGCGATGATACAATCCGGCGAATCCTTTCAAATCCTCTGTCTCTTGCTCACGAGATACAACCATAATCACAGCGAAAGCACCAAAGCTAACCAGCAAGTAACCGAACAGATAGAAGATCACTTCGCTGAAAAAGAGAGAAGTCGGTGGTACAAACGGCACGAGCAAATAGCCCGCTTGTGCAATGCCTGAATAAGCCATCATACGCTTGACGTTTGTCTGCCTGAGCGCCATCGTATTCCCGATAATCATCGAGGCCGCTGCCATTATCCCTAGATAGAGGCTTCCCTCTTCGAAAAAGAACCGTCCTGATCCCGTTCCATTGGAAACGTTGAAAAACGAGATCATCATTACTCGAAAAATCAGCGCGAACCCTGCTGCTTTTGACACAACTGCCAGGAAAGCAGTGACCGGGGTAGGAGCACCTTGATAGACATCTGGCGCCCACATGTGGTTAGGCGCTGCAGATATTTTGAATGCAAGACCTACTGCGAGAAACGCAAACGCCGTATAGACGAGGAACTGATAGCCCGCCATTCCCGCTTCTGCCAATCGGAATGAGATTTCATAAATATGTGTAGTTCCCGTGAGACCGTACACGTACGACATCCCAAACAGGAGCACAGCCGTGGCAATACTTCCCGAAACGACGTATTTGAACGCCGACTCGTTGGAAAGCCGCGATTTTTTTCGCAATCCGACCAGTACATAGGACGAGAGAGACAATAGCTCCAGTCCCACAAACAAGGTAATCAAGTCAGCCGACGAAGCCATGACCATAGCCCCGAGAAGCCCGGTCAGCAGCAAATAGTAATACTCGCCTCTGTGCTGGATTTCCCCTGATTTCAGATAGGACAGCGAGATGAGAATGGCAAAAGCTGTACCTGCCAGGAAAATCAGCTTGAACGCATTGCCGTAATCGTCGATTCGGATCATGTCGATCATGTAGCTGTATGGCTTATCGAGAGCATTCATATTGATGATCACAAAGATCGCCGCTATGACCGTTGCCAGGAAGGATAGCCAACCAATGACCTGCTTGCCTAGGCGTTTGCCCGCAAAAAGATCCAGCAGTGATAAAAAGGTAGCAAAGCCCAGAATGATAAACTCGGGCAGAAGGTAGCTCCAGTCATATGAGAAAATATCTTTAACCTCCATGGATTACCCTCCTATTCCCGTTACGATAGGTACGATCGTTTTCAGCGCCTGCTGCATCGGATTCCCCAGAACTGCTGGATAAACACCAATGAGAATAATACATCCCAATAGGACTACCATCGGAATGACTTCCATCGGCTGTGCATCAGCAAGTCCTGTACATCTACCTGGAGTAGGGCCAAAAGTCGTTTTCAAGATCGCTCTGAGTAAATAAACTGCGGTGAGGACAATCCCAATCGCTCCCACTGCTGCCATTACTGGCAAACGACCAAACAGACCGAGGAAGGCAAAGAACTCACTAATGAATCCGGACATGCCCGGAAGTCCGAGTGAAGCCATCCCCCCTGCCAACAACACACCGCTGACAAACGGCATGGACTTAGCTAAACCGCCCAAATCGTCGAGCATCGATGTCTGCGTCCGATCCCAAATGACACCGATCAAGAAGAAGAGCAGTGCTGAGATAAAGCCGTGGGATACCACCTGGAACATCGCTCCCTGAAACCCGATCGTGTTCATTGATGCGAAACCGAGCAAGACGATACCCATATGGCTGATACTGGAGTAAGCCAGCACCATTTTTAAATCCTTTTGTACGAAGGCCAGCACAGCTCCATACAAAATGTTGATAATCCCCAAAACTGCCATCCACGTAGAGAAATCATAGGCCTGCTCTGGGAAGAAGCCGATTCCCATCCGCAAAAGACCGTATGCCCCCATCTTCAGCAAAATACCGGAGTGAATCATGACGATAGAAGGTGGAGCCTGTACGTGTACGCGTAGCATCCACGTGTGGAACGGAAATACGGGCAGCTTGATCGCAAAAGCGATAAATAGCGCTAGGAAGATGCCAAAACGCATTTCCGGCGTAAGGATTTCGGTTATCGGATGCCCTGGTGTCGTCAGGATCGCCGTGATTTCATCCATATTGAGCGTCCGCATGATGACAAAGATCACGATGAAAGCTAGCAGCATAATCCCTGAACCGATTCCGTTATACAAAAGGAATTTATTCGCTGCTTGTTCGCGCTCCCCATATCCCCAAATCCCGATGAGGAAGTACATCGGTACGAGTGTCAGCTCGAAGAAAATGAAGAACAGAAACAGATTGTCTGCAGCAAAGACTCCCAACATGCCGATCAACAACAGGTGAAACAGGATAAAATACTCCTTCTGCCTCTTCTTGATCTGCCACGAAGCAATTGCTGCGAGGGTACCGATAATCGCCGTCAGCAAAATCAATGGCATCGAAATACCATCCACACCGAGTTCATAGTTGATCTCAAAAGCAAAGACGGTGCCTGCCTGAGCCATTCCAATCGGAATCGAAATCCAATTGTGCTTTTCTACGAACTGCAGATTAGCTGTCTCGTAATCAAACATGCCGAACATCCAACCTGCCAAGATAAGTGCCGGCAACGTTCCAAAAATCCCGACCTGCTTGATCACACCTGCATGTCGACTGGGGATAAAGGCCATGACGAGAATCGCCAGCAGCGGAGAGAACACCAGTGATGACAAAAGGATATTACCCAAAGAGTCCACCTCCCCTAGCCGTCAAACTGATGGCGATGATCAAGAGTAACAGACCGAATATGACCATTGCCCCATAGGACTGAATCTGCCCACTTTGTACTCTTGCGTGCAAAGATCCGATTCCTTGGGTGATTTTTGCTGTCAATCCAACCAAACCATCCACAATATACTTATCAAATACATCCAGGACAAATCCAAGCCAGCCTAATGGACGAACAATGACGTTGTGATACAGCTCATCGATGTAGTACTTCTTGTATGAGAGCTGATAGAGCCACGGCATTGTTTTTGGAATAGTGTCCGAGGAGATTGATTTCTTGCCGTACATCAGGTACGCCAGCACGACTCCAAAAATGGAGATCAACAGTGCCACAATCTGTAACCAAGATGGTGCATGCTCACTGCCTTCCCCAAAAATGCTCGTGATTGCCATCCCTGTGTTCGTTGATAACAACCAATCGGAGAGTAATGGCGCGTACGGTGTATTCACAAAGCCCGCAACAACCGCAAGTAATGCCAAGACCAAGAGCGGACCTGTCATGACACTTGGAGATTCGTGCGCTTCGTGCTTGCCACGTGCCTTCCCTGCGAATGTTAGGAAGAACAGACGGAACATATAGAATGCGGTAAAGAATGCCGCTAGCAGCGCGATGAACAGTAAATCGTAGCGTTGCGCTCCGTAAACAGCTCCCAGAATCGCTTCTTTTGACCAGAAACCAGCGAACGGAAAGATCCCCGCAATCGCCAAGCAACCGATCAAGAAAGTCAAAGCGGTAATCGGCATCTTTTTCCACAAGCCACCCATTTCGAATACATCCTGCGTATGTACGGCATGGATGACACTACCTGCTCCAAGGAAGAGCAGTGCTTTGAAAAAGGCGTGCGTCATCAAATGAAAGGAACCTGCTACATAACCAGCAGCACCAGCTACACCCAATGCCAGCATCATGTACCCGAGCTGACTGACTGTGGAATAAGCCAAGACACGCTTGATATCCCGTTGGGTCAGGCCGATGGAAGCTGCAAATATGGCAGTGAATCCTCCTACATACGCCACAACTGTCAAAGCCGTATCCGATGCGATAAACAGCGGATAGGTAGCAGCGACCAAATAAACACCAGCCGCGACCATCGTTGCCGCGTGAATTAATGCAGACACAGGTGTTGGACCTTCCATGGCATCAGGCAACCACGTATGAAGTGGAAATTGACCTGATTTTCCCATGGCCCCAACGAAAATGAGGATCGCCGTGAGTGTAATCATCCATGGTTCCAGTCGTCCGAGTGCGATACTCTCAAAAATCGCCCCGTACTCGAAACTTCCGGTCCACCAGAACAACAGACATATCCCGATGAATAGAGCAAGATCCCCGATGCGGGTAACGATAAAAGCCTTTTTGGCAGCCGCTTTTGCTTCTGTCTTGAAGTAGTAGTAGCCAACGAGCAGGAAGGAGCATACCCCGACCAGCTCCCAGAAAATATATACTTGCAACAAATTTGGCGAGATTACTAATCCCAGCATGGAGAACGTGAACAGCGCCAGGTATTGATAGAACACTGGAAATCGTTCATCCCCATGCATGTAGCCTTTGGAATAAATTTGGACCAACAGACTGACTAATGTCACAATGACGAGCATCATGGCATTCAGCGGATTCACTTCGAATCCCATGTTGATCACGATATCGCCAATATGCAACCAATCTATCACATAATGGTAATCGGTTCCCCCACCCTGGAATCTCTCCCAGAAGATGAGCACTGCGATTCCAAAAGAAACAGCCGTCAGGGTAATGCCCACTATGGCCGCTCCTTCTTTCAATTGGCGACCAAATGAGACGATCACGATGAAAGCAAGAAGCGGAAACAGAGGGATCAGCCAGGCATATTGCATTAGAGTATCCATCTTTGTCCTCCTTTTCAGGTTTCCCTCTTATCGTTTCATTTGGTCCATTTCATCAACATTCACGGTCTCCTTGTTGCGATACAGCGCAATCAGAATCGCTAGCCCTACGGCAACCTCGGCAGCTGCAACCGTCATCGTGAACAAGGTAAAGATTTGTCCCGTCACGGATGGATACAGTCCGAATTTGGAAAAGGCGACCAGGTTAATATTTACAGCATTCAGCATCAGCTCAATTGATAACAAGACGACGACTGCATTTCGCTTCGTCAATGCACCGTACAAACCTACACAAAAGAGAATCAGAGCGACCATTAAGTAGGAGGAAATGCTTACTGTCATTCGTTATCCCCCTCCTTTTTCGCCATGACGATCGCACCGACCAATGCGACCAACAATAGAACAGACAACAGCTCAAATGGTATGACGAATTTGGTGAATACTTCGATACCGATTTCTTTTGCATTGTTTACTGGAGCCTCTGCAGGTGGCGGTGGCGCAGGCCACGGTGTATTTTGCACACCCCAGAATAATAGTCCGAACAGAACGATTACAAAGAGCAGGATAAAACGGTTTTTCCATGTCCGACCTGTTCCCTCATCGTTCGCATCGTGCTTGGTCAGCATGATTCCAAAGAGCATCAAAATGGAGATTGCCCCTGAATAAACTAGAATTTGTGCGACCCCGACGAACTCCGCTCCCAGCAAAACAAACAGACCTGCAATGCTGATAAACGTAACGCCCAATGAGATGACCATGTGGACGACGCGCGTAAAGCTGATCATAAACACCGCGCCACCGATCGTCAGAAGGGACAGGATAAAAAAGGCTACGAATTCACCTGTCATACTAATTCTCCTCCCTGACGTTCGTATTGTTGTCGTCCAGCCATTTCAAGTTCTTGTACAATTCGTCCCGGCTATAGGCAGCCAGTTCGAAGTTGTTTGTCATCACAATCGCTTCAGTGGGACAAACCTCTGTACACAGATCGCATAAAATGCACAGCTCAAAATTGATATCATACGTATCGATAATCTTTCCTTTTTTCTCCGGATCAGGATGGGGCTTCCCTGTCAGTTGAATACACTCCGTCGGACAAATGCGTGCGCATTGGTTACAGACGATGCATTTTTCAGGAGAAAAGTGCTGAATACCGCGAAAGCGAGGCGGCATTGGAAAGGGCACATCCGGATAGAAGTGGGTTACTTTTTTCTCCGTGAGCTTTTTAAATGTATACCCCAGGCCTTTGGCCAGTCCTAGCATGTGTGTCACCCCTCAGGATTTGAGAACTTGGCTGCACCACGTTTTTGACGAAAGCTAGCTTTTGGCGAAGCAAGCCTATGGCGAAGCCTGCGCTATGAAAACAGTGGAACGTAGTTGTTTTCGATCAAGTCGCTACTAGAACATGCCATTTTGGTAAGAAACCACTACAGCTGTGAGCAGGATGTTGAACAATGCCACGGGCAACAGCACTTTCCAGGCAAACGACATCAGTTGATCGACACGTAAGCGCGGCATCGTGGCGCGAATCCAAAACTGGAGGAAGACGTAAATTGAAAATTTAAGGATAAACCAAACGATTCCCGGAATGAAGTCCAGCGATGGATGAATCGGCAACCATCCACCAAAAAAGAGAATCGTGATCAAGGCACCCATCCCGAACATGTATACATACTCCGCCAGCATGAACATCGCAAAACGGAAACCGGAGTACTCGACGTGGTAACCGCCAACGAGCTCCGACTCTGCTTCTGGCAAGTCAAACGGCGTACGATTCAGCTCAGCCTGAGCAGCAATGATAAAAACAGCAAATCCGATAAACTGCGGAACAATATTCCAGACATCCCGCTGCGCCTCGACAATATCCTTGAGATTCATGCTGCCCGTCAATAGGACGATACCCACCACGGACATGACCAGCGGTACTTCATAGCTGATCATCTGCGCAGCGGAGCGGAGACCCCCGATCAGCGAGTACTTGTTATTCGAGGCCCAGCCAGCCGTGATCACGCCTAATACGGTGATCCCAGACAAGGCGATATAGTACAAGAGCCCTATTCCCAAATCAGCGAACTGAATGCTGTCCGAAAAAGGCATGACCGCCAACACGGCGAAAGCAGGGGCATAGGCCAATATTGGTGCTAGAGTGAACAACGCTTTGTCAGCGTGCTGCGGACGAATATCTTCCTTTAATAGCAGCTTGGCAACATCCGCAACCGTCTGGAGAAGTCCCAATGGTCCTACTCGATTCGGCCCGATGCGCAGCTGCATCCACCCAATCACTTTACGCTCAAAGTAAATGGCGTACGTAACGAATCCCAGCACGACTGCAAGCAGTAAAACTGCCGCTACGATAAACCAAAGCGTAGTCCCCCATGAGGGTGCTTGCTGCAAGAGAGTATTCATCAACAGTCAACCTCCCCGAGCACGATGTCGATACTGCCCAGGATGGCAACCATGTTCGAGAGGTTTTCCCCCTGCAACAGCTTAGGCAGAATTTGCAGATTGGTAAACGAAGGTCGTCTGAACTTCAATCTCCACGGCTTATCCTTGCCTTGACTGGCAATGTAACAGCCAATCTCCCCCCGCGGTGACTCGATGCGCACATAGGTCTCCCCAGCAGGCGGACGAATCACACGTGGTACTTTGCCCATGACTTCGCCTTCACTCGGAAATTGCTCCAATGCCTGCTCAAGAATTCGCAAGGATTGTTCAATTTCAGCCATGCGCAGATGATAGCGCGCCATGCAATCTCCCTCAGTCGCTGTCGGCACATCAAATTCAAAACGATCGTAAATGCAATACGGTTCGTCCTTGCGCAGGTCCCATTTGACACCTGTCGAGCGAAGCATGACACCTGATAGCGAGTAATCCAATGCCGTTTTTGTATCGAACTTTCCAATCCCTATGAGGCGGTTGATAAAAATCTCATTCCCTGTCACCAGTTGGTGGTAGTTATTCAATTCTTTCTTCATGTACTGGACAAATTCTTTGGCTTTGTCGATCCAGCCTGGAGGTGCATCCCATTTCACTCCGCCTACGCGCATGTAGTTAAAGGTCATCCGCGCCCCGCATAGCTCATTAAACAAATCCAGGATCGTCTCTCGATCACGGAATGCATAAAGGAACGGCCCCATCGCACCAATGTCCAAAAGAAACGTTCCCCACCAAACCAAATGGCTAGCCACCCGGTTCAGTTCCATCGCGATCAATCGCAAAAACTGAGCGCGCTCTGGAATCTCCAACCCCATCATCGTTTCTACTGCGTGGCAGAGAACGTAGTTGTTGGTCATGGCGGACACGTAGTCCATACGGTCTGTATAAGGAATAATTTGTGTATAGGTCAAGTTTTCTGCCAGCTTCTCTGTACCTCGATGCAAGTAGCCCATCACCGGAATCGCTTCTTTAATGGTTTCCCCATCGATTTTTACTACCAAGCGAAATACTCCGTGTGTACTCGGATGCTGTGGACCTACGTTTAATAACATCTCTTCCGTACGAAGTCCTGTTTCAGAAGAGGTATCAACATGAGTCGTGAGGATGTTATGGTTCATCTGCTAAACCTCCTCGTCGTATTGCACATAATCTTTGCGCAGCGGATACCCAACCCAATCATCCGGCAACAGGATTCGACGTAAATCCTTATGTCCCGGGAAATGAATACCCAAAAGGTCAAAAGTCTCTCTTTCATTCCAATTTGCGCCATGCCAGAGGTCCATTACAGAAGCAACTTTTGACTCTTCTCTGCTCGTTTTGACCTTTACTGCCAAGCTTTGGCGATTTTTGTAGGAATAAAAGTGGTAGTATACCTCCAGGCGATCCTCATAATCGACACCGTGAAGATCGGACAGGTACTCAAAGCTCAATTGCTCGTCATCTCTTAAATATTGGGCAACTTGATGCCAACGTTCGTTTTGAATGGTGAGAGTTGGAACTTCCTTTCCCAGCTCGTTAATATACGAAGCCTCGATGACTTCCTGTCCAAATGCTTCGGAAATTCTTGAAACGTATTTATCAAGATAGGGCTGGTTTTTGGAAGGTGCTTTCGGCGCTTCCTCTGCCGGGGCCTCATCACCAGTCGCTTGCGCTGTTTTTGCCTTCGCTGCTGCGGCTGCTGCTGCTTTGGCTTTTGCGGCAGCGGCTGCCTTTGCCTTGGCGTCGTCATCACCGGATTCATCGCCGCCTGCTTCACGTGCGGCTTTTGCCTTTGCAGCGGCCGCTGCGGCAGCCTTGGCTTTTGCGGCTGCTGCTGCCTTCGCCTTGGCATCCGCATCTGGAGCTGAATCAGCTGTATCGGCTCCATTTTCCGCTGCTTCCTTCGCTGCTTTTGCCTTGGCTAGTGCTTCTGCGGCAGCTGCTTTCTTGGCTGCGGCTTTTTCTTCTGGCGTCATTTCAGACACTGGCTTTGCTGGTGTAACAACTGCTTCTGATTGTTGCTCGGCAACTGGAGTTTCCGCTTCCGCAGCTTCTTTTGCTTCCTTCTCCGCTTTTGCCTTGGCAATCGCTTCTGCCGCTGCTGCTTTCTTGGCTGCGGCCTTTTCTTCAGGCGTCATTTCAGACACAGCTTTTGCATCCGGAGCAGAGACTTCCTCTTGTGGCTCTTGAGATGGCTCCACTTGGCTCGCCTCTTGGGAAGCCTGGGCTTCCTGTTCTCTTAATTTTCGCAAAGCTTCTGCCTTGGCACGGGCTTCAGCCGCTGCCGCTGCCTTTTCCTCCGGCGTCGGCTTGCGTTTCTCATCGCTCATAGATTGGTCACCTGCTTCCCAGTCTTCGCTTCGTAACGGATTTTTTCTTGAAGCTTATTAATTCCGTAGATCAAAGCGGCAGGGTTAGGCGGACAACCTGGAATATATACGTCGACAGGCACAATCTGGTCTACACCTTTTACCACGCTGTACGAGCGCACATACGGACCTCCCGCTGTCGCACAGGAGCCCATGGCAATCACCCACTTTGGTTCAGGCATTTGATCATACAGCCTGCGCAGCAGTGGGGCCATCTTTTTCGTGACGGTTCCGGCTACGATCATGACATCAGATTGTCTTGGGGATGCTCGAAAAATAACGCCAAACCGGTCGAGGTCATAACGAGCCCCACCCGTTCCCATCATTTCGATCGCGCAACAGGCCAAGCCAAAGGTTAATGGCCACAACGAGTTGCTGCGAACCCATCCCTTCACCGTTTCCAATGTCGTGAACATGACGTTGCGATTCAATTCCTCTTGCAATTCAGGCGCAATGCTCGTCAGATCTAGTTCCATTCCAGCACCTTCTTTCTCCACGCGTAAATCAATCCTACGATGAGCAAGGATATAAAGATGACCATCTCGACTAAGGCAAAGAGCCCCAGTTCTTTGTAAGCGACGGCCCACGGATACAGAAAGAGTGTTTCTACATCAAAGATGACAAACATGAGGGCAAAGATGTAATACTTCACGTTGAAACGCACCCAACTGTCACCAACAGGAATGTTACCGCTTTCATAAGTAGTTTGCTTCTCCCGTGTCGGTTTCTTTGGACGAAGTAATGGACCAACAAAACTGACTGTAGCCACGGGCAACAGCACACCAAGAATCAAAAAGATCGCGACAATCACATAATTGTTGGTATAGATGTCACTCACCCACGTTCCCTCCGCTCTTGAGAAAGGTATGAATCGTCTTGCGCTGTCCTCCAGAAGAAGTCGTGACTCCCTCAAAAGGGTACTGCTCGCAGCATCAAAGGTGTAGGTATGAACGCTGTCGCTAAATGATACTGCTAGAAAAAAATACCTTTATCATTATAGCAAATTGCCAATAGGGTGTCTAACGAAAGCCTTCCTTTTGTGCCATATAAAGGGAAAAAACTCAGAGATTTCTCCCCGAGTTTTTCCAGCATAGTATGATGACCAAACGAATATGTCCATCTGATCCTCTTATTCTCTTAATTATTGAACGTTGTTTGAAAATTGCTGTCCGAGGAAGTCCTCGTAAATGCGCTCCCATACAATCGCAAAGTTCATCTTATCGTCTTCTGGGATCTCCAGCATATTTTCAATCGCTTCTTCCATATATGGAGTCAGCTTGATCAGGACCTCTGCCAGCATCTGATCATTGGTGTTCAGCAATTGCTTCATTTCTGCTTTGGACATGCTGAACGTATTTTCTTCTTGCTCGTGCAGCTTCATCACGAGGCGGCTAAACATCGGATGTACCAATGCTTCCAGTTTAACATGAGCCAATGCAAGAGATTCTGCTTCGCTCAGCTTGAACAACTCAGATGCGTCTGGGAATGGATAAACCGGTACATCCCAAGCATCTCCATTATCGATTACCAGACCCCACTTCACGAAAAGCTCAATCGCTTCGTCAAGAGATGTCGGATATGCATAATCGGAACGGCTCATGAACGCTTTGAATCTGTTCAAGAGGTTTACATAGCCTTTAAAATCCTCTTCAGACTTAAAGCCTTCTTTAACAGGTTCGGTGAATGTGCCTTTCAATGCTTCGAACTCGTCCAGAGCTTTTTTCATTTCTTCTTTTGACTCATGCTTCGTTACTACATAGCACATTGCCTGGAAGAGAACTTTCATTTCATGAGATAGCACGCTTGTCCAGCCATTAGCCGCAAAGCTGCTAGGAATCACTACGCCATCTTGATTGTGGCGGATATCGCGAACGGTTTGCATCAATTACACTCTCCTTTAATCCCAATAGCCAATGCCGCTTTTTCCCGCTGTTTTTCATGCTAACGTAGCTCGTCGGCAGGGCATTAGGTCTATTATACACAGAAACATTAGGCAATTACCAACTGGAAATATCATGCCCGATTACCATGGCTCATCATTCATCACCTGATAACCGAAAAATCCCCGCAGCCACATGGGCGCGGGGATATCAAGCTTACGCTTTACTTCGCTACGTCGAGACGTGCCATCGCACGTTGCAGCGCGCGTTCTGCACGCTTGACGTCGAGCTCGGCATATTTCTCAGCCAAACGCTTTTCAGCACGCTCTTTCGCTGCCTTCGCGCGTTCAACATCGATGTCTCCCGGCAATTCAGCCGTTTCAGCAAGGATGGTTACTTTATCGCCGCGCACTTCCATGAAGCCGCCGCTTACAGCCATCTTTACTTCTTTATCGCCTTCTGTCTTAATCCGAACTGGCGCTGTTTTCAGCGGGGTTACCAACGGCACGTGGTTCGGCATAATACCGATTTCCCCTTGCAAGCCGCGAGCAATCACCATTTCAGCCTGACCGCTGTAGACAACTCGTTCAGGAGTTACGACTTCAACTGTCATCTTACTCACTTACTCGTCTCCCCTTTCCAGGGTGTCTTACGCCATTTTCTTCGCTTTTTCTACCGCTTCTTCAATTGTACCTACGTACAGGAACGCGCCCTCTGGCAGGTGGTCATGCTTACCTTCGAGGATTTCCTTGAAGCTGCGAACGGTTTCTTTCAATGGCACGTATTGGCCTGGGTTACCAGTGAACTGCTCGGCAACGTGGAAGGACTGGGACAAGAAACGTTGAATGCGGCGAGCGCGTCCAACTACTTGCTTGTCGTCGTCGCTCAACTCGTCCATACCGAGAATCGCGATGATATCTTGCAGTTCTTTGTAACGTTGCAGGATTTTTTGAACGCTACGAGCCACATCATAGTGTTCTTGTCCTACTACATCAGGAGCCAGAGCACGGGAAGTGGATGCGAGTGGATCTACCGCAGGGAAGATACCCAACTCAGCGATGGAACGCTCCAAGTTCGTTGTAGCGTCCAAGTGAGCAAACGTAGTAGCAGGAGCCGGGTCAGTGTAGTCATCCGCTGGTACGTAGATCGCTTGAATGGACGTTACGGAACCTTTTTTCGTGGAAGTAATACGCTCTTGCAGCTGACCCATTTCGGTAGCCAGTGTTGGCTGGTAACCTACCGCAGATGGCATACGGCCCAAGAGAGCAGAAACTTCGGAACCCGCTTGAGTAAAGCGGAAGATGTTATCAACAAAGAGAAGAACGTCGCGGCCTTCTTCATCACGGAAGTATTCCGCCATAGTCAGACCAGTCAACGCTACACGAAGACGTGCACCAGGCGGTTCGTTCATCTGACCGAATACCATCGCGGTTTTCGGCAGAACGCCTGCGTCTTTCATCTCGTGGTACAGGTCGTTACCTTCACGGGTACGCTCACCTACACCAGCGAATACGGAAATACCACCGTGCTCTTGCGCGATGTTGTTGATCAGCTCTTGAATAGTAACGGTTTTACCTACACCCGCACCACCAAACAGACCGATCTTACCACCCTTGATGTACGGAGCCAAGAGGTCAATAACTTTGATACCTGTTTCCAGGATCTCAACAGTCGTTGCTTGGTCTACGAACTCAGGAGCTTTACGGTGAATTGGGTCACGACGATCTACTTGACCGAGTTCTTGCAGGTCGATCGGCTCACCCAATACGTTGAATACGCGTCCGAGGGTAATTGCACCCACTGGAACGGAGATAGCTGCACCAGTATCAACTGCTTCCATACCACGAACCAAACCGTCAGTGGAAGACATTGCAACGGTACGAACCAAGTTATCGCCCAAATGAGTAGCAACCTCAACAGTCAAGTTGATGTCGCGCTCACCAGCGCTTTGTGCTTTATGTTGAATCTTGATCGCATTGTAAATGGCAGGCAGGTGTCCGCGGTCGAACTCGACGTCAACAACCGGACCCATTACCTGAACCACGCGTCCATTCGCCATCTTACTTCTTCCCTCCTGTAAAGCTAAATTGGGAGCTATTCGCTGCCACTAAGCCTGTGCGTTTGCACCTGCAACGATCTCGGAAATCTCTTGTGTAATGGCTGCCTGACGAGCACGGTTATAGCTCAACGTTAAACGGTTGATCATATCCGTAGCATTGTCTGTCGCACTGCCCATTGCAGTCATACGGGAACCTTCTTCAGAAGCTTTTGCTTCGAGGAGTGCACTGTAAACCAGTGTTTCCGCATATTTCGGCAACAGATCAGCCAATACTTCTTCCGAGGACGGCTCATACTCGTAATTCAATTCGCGCGCATTGTTGCTCTCGGGAGCTTCCAATGGCAGCAATTGTTTTACGGTAGGTATTTGCGAAATTGCACTTTGGAACTTGTTGTAGCACAGGTACAGTTCGTCAATCTGCTCGTTCTCGAACATTTGGACTGCTGCACCGGCAATTTTCTTGATATCAGCAAAGGCTGGGCTGGCTGGCAGACCTGTCACTTCCTCCAAAAGAGGGTAGTTCCGTTTGCTGAAGAAGTCACGACCTTTGCGGCCAATCACAAAAATACCATACTCATCCTTGGTCTTGTGCTTCTCGTTAATGGTATTTACCACTCTACGGAGAATGTTGGCATTGTAACCCCCAGCAAGTCCACGGTCGGAAGTGATGACAATATAACCAGTCTTTTTCACCGGACGATTTTGCAACATTGGATGTTTGGAACCAGAGTTCCCACTCGCGATGCTTGCGATCACTTCTTGGATCTTGTCAGCATACGGGCGTGCCGCCTCAGCTTTATCCTGGTTACGGCGAAGCTTTGCAGCCGCCACCATTTTCATCGCTTTCGTGATTTGGCGCATATCCTTTTTACTTTTGATACTGCGTCGAATCTCACGTATTCCTTTAGCCACTCGTTTTCACCACCTTGAGGACGCATGCACGGGCAAATGGCCCGGCATGCATCTGATGTCTATCAGGTTAACGATTAGCGAGTTACCGAAAAGCCTTTTTTGAACTCTTCGATCGCTGCGTTGAATTCTTTTTCATCTGGAAGGTCTTTCGTTGTGCGGATGTGCTCCAACAGTTGCGGTTTGTTGGAATCCAAGAAAGACAACATCTCTTTCTCAAAGCGGCGCACATCTGCTACTGGAATGTCATCCAGGAAACCTCTTGTAGCGCTATAGATAGAAGCAACTTGCTTCTCAACAGACATTGGATCGAACTGACCTTGTTTCATGATTTCCATCAAGCGCTCACCACGGGTCAGACGAGCTTGGGTCGCTTTGTCCAGATCGGAACCGAACTGAGCAAACGCAGCCAACTCACGGTATTGAGCCAACTCAAGCTTGAGTGGACCTGCTACCTTTTTCATCGCCTTGATTTGCGCGGAACCACCTACACGGGATACAGAAAGACCAGTGTTAACCGCTGGACGTTGACCTGCGTTGAACAAGTCTGTCTCGAGGAAGATCTGACCGTCCGTGATGGAGATCACGTTGGTTGGAATGTATGCGGAAATGTCACCCGCTTGGGTTTCGATGAATGGCAGAGCCGTAATGGAACCAGCGCCCAGATCATCAGACAGTTTCGCAGCGCGCTCCAGCAAGCGGGAGTGCAAGTAGAATACGTCACCAGGATATGCTTCACGGCCTGGAGGACGGCGGAGCAAGAGGGACATTTCGCGGTATGCAGCAGCCTGTTTGGACAGGTCATCGTATACGCACAGAACGTGTCCGCCTTTGTACATGAAGTACTCAGCCATTGTTACACCAGTATAAGGAGACAGGTACAACATTGGAGCTGGGTCAGACGCAGTAGCAGAAACGATGATGGTGTAATCTAGAGCACCTGCTTTACGCAGTGTTTCTACGATGTTTGCAACGGTGGATTGCTTTTGACCGATTGCAACGTAGATACAAATCATGTCTTTACCTTTTTGGTTGATGATCGTGTCGAGCGCCACTGCTGTTTTACCAGTTTGGCGGTCACCAATGATCAACTCACGCTGTCCACGACCAACTGGGATCATCGCGTCAATCGCTTTGATACCTGTTTGGAGTGGCTCGTGTACGGATTTACGCGCCATAACGCCAGGAGCTGGGCTCTCGATTGGGCGGAAACCGTCATTTGCGATAGGGCCTTGACCATCGATAGGTTGACCCAGTGGGTTTACAACGCGGCCGAGCAGCGCTTCCCCTACTGGAACTTCCATAACGCGGCCGGTACGTTTTACAGTATCGCCTTCCTTAATGTCGCGGAAAGGTCCCATAATAACGACACCCACGTTATCTTCTTCCAAGTTGAGTACCATACCCATTACGCCATTTTGGAACTCGAGGAGCTCACCTTGCATGGCCTTTTCCAAACCGTGAACACGAGCAATACCGTCACCTACTTGGATGACTGTGCCTACATCCACAACTTCGATTTCAGATGTAAAGTTAGCGATCCGCTCTTTAATGAGGGAGCTAATCTCTTCTGGTCTGATTGCACTCACTTAATTCACCCCATTCATCCAACTTCTTAAAAGCCATCGAACTTTACGCCTTTTGCGCAAAGGTTTCCAACTTCGTTTTCAGGCTGCCATCGTACAGACGGTCGCCAATCTTGATAATAATGCCGCCGAGAA
Source organism: Brevibacillus sp. HB1.4B (assembly GCF_013284285.1). Classification (NCBI taxonomy): domain Bacteria; kingdom Bacillati; phylum Bacillota; class Bacilli; order Caryophanales; family Paenibacillaceae; genus Brevibacillus; species Brevibacillus sp. HB1.4B. The sequence goes on along the minus strand of NZ_JABSUT010000007.1, from coordinate 198,712 downwards.
TCGCTGGATCTACAACTGCTGTCATACGCAGCTTTTTGTTCAGCGTTTGACCGAACTTCTCAGCCAGCTCATTTTGCTCTTCAGTAGAAAGCGGCTTTGCACTAGTCACAATCGCATCTGCGAATCCACGAGCTTCGTTCGCCAATTGTACAAAAGAACGGTAGATATCAACCAGATCAACTTCACGTCCGTTTTCAATCAGGACGTTTAGAAAATTAAAGGTTTCTTCCCCAACATGGCTTTTGAACAATTCGTCAGCGAGCTGGCTTTTTGCATCTGCTGCGATGTGCGGGTGCAACATGATCTTTTTCAGATCTTCATTGCTTTCTACCGCTTCTACGATTGCACCCAGGTCTGCTTCTACCTGATCAATCTTGCTACGCTCACTCGCTACTTCAAAGAGAGCGCGAGCATAACGTTTCCCTACTGCGCTACTCATAGGCGATCTCCCACTTGTGCGAGAAATTTGTCAACAGTAGACTTTTGAGCTGCTTCGTCCAGTTCTTTCTCAATGATCTTGGAAGCCAAGAGCACGGAAAGACCAGTCATTTGCTCACGCAGTTCGAGTTTTGCTTTTTCTACTTCACGAGCCAGTTCAGCACTAGCATCTGCTTTCATGCGCTCAGAAGCTGCTTGTGCTTCAGCAACGATTTTGCTTGCTTCATCAGACGCTTGCTTCGCAGCACGGTCGATGATCGCTTTAGATTCAGCGCGAGCTTCATCCAAAAGACGGCGTTGTTCAGCCAAAAGCTTTTCGGATTCCTTGTGGTTGCGTTCCGCAGTAGCAAGCTCGTTCTCAACATGAGCACGGCGCTTTTCCAATACGCCCGCAATCGGTCCTGTTGCATATTTGGAAACAACGATCAACAGCAAAACGAAAATAATCACCTGGAGTAATAATGTGCCCCATTCCAGGGATACGGCTCCAAACTCAACCATTTTTAGTTCACTCCTTCCTGACAAACGAAAGATTCTGCAATAAGTTCTTTACGTACTTACCAGAATTATTACTAGAAGACTTCCATGCCAAGCTTTGGCCGAAGCCTGATTTTTCCCTACTAAAAGATAGGCGAAGGTGACCCTCCGCCTATTTAATACTGTTCAACTGTTCGCTTAGCCCAGACGACCCATCAAGATGAAGCCTACAGCTACAGCGATAATTGGAATCGCCTCTACGAGACCCATACCGAGGAACATGATACCCATCAGGTTACCACGAGCTTCAGGTTGACGAGCAACACCTTCAATTGTTTTAGAGATTACGTTACTTGCACCAAAAGCACCACCAAGTGCTGCCAAACCGAAAATAAGACCCATAGCAATAGCTACACCCATAACTTCCATGTTAAAAATACCTCCCTAAATTGTTGTTAACCAAAACTAGATTTTAGTGTTCATCATTCACAAGTTGTGAAATGTAAACCATAGAAAGAGTCAAGAAAATGAACGCCTGAATTGCACCTACGAAGACGGAGTAGCCGAGCCAAATAAATAATGGTGCTGCGGCCAAAACACCCCCACTCAACAGGAAGGCAATCATGATCTCTTTTGCAAAGAGGTTACCGAACAAACGCAAAGGAAGCGTCAACGGTTTAATGATAAACTCCTCAAGAATGTGAATCGGGTTGAGGAATACGTGCTTAAACCAACCACCTGGACTTTTCTTGATACCAAGGTAGTGGGAGTAAAGCAAGACTACCAATGCCAAACCAAATGTTACGCTTGGAGTAGCAGTCGGCGACTTCCACCAGATAACGTGAGCCCCTTTGTCAGCTAGCTCGTGCTCAACGGTTTCGCGCTTTTTCGCTTCGGCTTCTGGCGTAGGAGCAATCGTCAGCATCTTCATAACACTTTCGCTGATTTCACCTTTGTGCACTGTGGTGACGTTGGCGATAACACCTAGCTGGTTCCCAATGAAGATGTAGAGAAACAACGTAATACCAAGCGTCATCATCATCATGACTTTCTTGTGATCCATGTATCCTGCAGTAACATTCTTGACAAAGTCAAAAATCCACTCAACTGCATTTTGCTTAGCACCAGGTACTCCGGTTTCCAGCTTTCGCGTCATTACAAACAGGAAGATAAACACAAGCAGTGCGGTAAGAACCATCATGAGAATCGTAGCGATGTCAAATACCATGCCGCCTAAACTAAACCGTAACGTATAATGATGACCCATCTTTTCACCCCTTTCCATCGATAGATAGAGGTTGTCCGAAACTCTGTCTACACATTGCTATCGAACGCTCTCTGTTAAAATCACTTCATTAAAAGGAAATGCTGGTAACAAATCTATTTTGAATTGCGGAATACGAGTAGATAGCTGATCCCTTGGATCAAAAACAACCCAAGTAGAACTCCTGATAATGTGAACATATGAGGGAAAAGAAAGGTAGTATAGGCGGCTAGCCCGGCAATCATGAACCGAAGCATCGTGCCCGTTCCTTTTGGTCTGATATTAGGGTCATCTGCCATTTGTCCAACAACCCAGACCTTGCTTGCGAGAACGCTGGTATTAATGATTCCTGTCACTGTTCCAAGCACTAAACTCTGCAAAAAAACCTTGTGTTCAGGCAATACAATCATCAGTATCACAAACAATGCCATACACCATAAAGAATAGCGAAAAGTCTTTCGCATCGCTAAAGCAAACGCTTCCATCGTTCGTCACCCCCTACAGATACGGGCGAATGAGTCGATAGACAGTGTATACACCAATAGCAATCCCTGTAATCAAGCCGATAAGCAAGAACCAAGGATCAGTCGCTAGTAGGCGATCCGCGTATCTGCCGATCATAAAACCGGCAACCACACAAATGGCAAAGTCAAGACCAAGTACGCTGACCAAACCAAGTGCTCGCCATGGATTGTCAAGTTTCGCCAGTTTATCCTTCTCCTTTCACATAAGGAGAGGGCACACAATTTCCAAATGCCCTCATCCATATTAACGAAGATTTATTCCCTTTGTCAACGCAAGCGTTTCGGTGTACACAAAGCGTTCACAATTTAAAAATTAAATTTTCTCGACAATTGTGGAGACGCCCTGTCCCCCACCAATGCAAAGAGTCGCTAACCCATATTTTGCCCCTTCGCGCTTTTGCAATTCATGGACGAGCGTAACTAAAATTCTCGCGCCACTCGCACCGATTGGATGTCCCAAAGCGATGGCTCCACCGTTGACATTTAGCTTCTCACGATCAAACTCCAGTGCTTTGCCAACAGACAGTGATTGGACGGCAAAAGCTTCGTTTGCTTCGATCAAATCGATGTCAGCAATCGACAGTCTCGCTTTTTCCAGTACGCGTTTGGTCGCGGGAACCGGACCGTACCCCATGATGCTCGGATCAACACCTGCACTCGCATTGGCTACGATACGAGCAAGTGGCTTCACTCCCAGCTCTTCTGCTTTCTCGCGCGTCATAATCAAGAGAGCTGCTGCTCCATCGTTGATGCCGGATGCATTCCCTGCTGTCACGGTACCATCCTTTTTAAATGCAGGCTTCAGCTTGCCTAGCGCTTCGGCTGTCACGCCAGCACGCGGGAATTCGTCCACGGCAAACAACACTGGGTCACCCTTTCGCTGCGGGATCGGAACCGGCACAATCTCTTCTTGAAAACGACCACTAACGAGCGCTTGCTGAGCCTTTTCTTGGCTCCACGCTGAAAACTCATCCTGCTCTTCGCGTCCGATTTCGTATTTGGTGCAAAGATTCTCCGCCGTAATGCCCATGTGATAGTCGTTGAAAGCACACCACAGCCCATCGCGAATCATGGAGTCTACTACTTTCTGATCTCCCATGCGGTAGCCTGAGCGCGCTCCTTCCATTAAGTATGGTGCCTGGCTCATATTTTCCATCCCACCAGCCAAGACAACTTCTGCCTCACCAGCAAGGATTGACTGAACGGCCAAATGAACGGCTTTTAGACCTGAACCACAAACCTTGTTGATTGTCAGGGAGGGAACTTCATGAGCAAGGCCCGCGTGAATAGAAGCCTGGCGCGCCGGGTTTTGACCCAAGCCTGCTGACAGTACATTCCCCATTATCACTTCATCGACCGCATCCTTGGAAACACCTGCACGATCTAGCGCTGCTTCCAGTACAATCCCGCCCAGCTTTGTCGCGCTGACACCTGCAAGCGTTCCTTGAAAGCTACCTATAGCAGTGCGCACAGCACTCGCAATGACGATTTCTCTTTGACTCATCTTCCACACACCCCTCGAATACACAGGATAGGCAACCTTCTTAAGATTCCATCTTTTCATGATAATTCCTGCCAGGAAATCGCTTTCTTTTCCAATTCATGAAAAACCGTCACAGCTCTTAGAGAAGAGTGTGACGGTCTGAATGATTTATAGAAGTGCTTCTGCCATTTCATCGACGATATTGTTGATGGCAATCGGGCCGTAATAGGCGATCCACACGGTTGTGTTTACCTCGTACACCTTATTTTCCTTGGCTGCTTTTAGCCCTTTCCAAATGGAGCTGTTTTTGTACTCGTCCGTTAATGCTTGATTCGCTTTGTCCGTTACGACAAATAGGTGATCGGCATTTACCTCTGGCAACACCTCCAGAGAAATCATCGTAGCTGTATCTGATTTATCCATCGCTGGCTTGGGAGGAGTCAGTCCCAAATCGGAATACAAGATAGCAGCCGTACGGTGTTCAACTGTGTGCAGTCGAATAGCATTGTCACGAGGACGAATAAGTGCGACGGACTCACCCTTGAGCTTGGTTGCGAATTCTGCTTTCAATTTGTTCGTTTTCTCTTGGTAGTCTTTTACGATTTGCTCAGCTTGTTGTTCTTTTTCGAGAATTTTTCCGAAGGTAATCAGCGTCTCTCTCCAGTCTTCATTCCGGTCAAACATGATGGTTGGAGCGATTTTGTTCAAATTATCATAGATTTTATCTTGAAACTCCGTGCATATGATCAAGTCAGGCTCCATAGCAACTACCGCTTCTGAATTGGGCTCGTCTTTTGTTCCGAGTACGTGAACATCTTTTAGCTTGTCCATGAGATACTCTGGAAACTTCGAACCGTCCCCCGTTGTAATGACACTACCTGCAGGCAGCTCGCCCAAGGCAATCATCTGATCTGCGTATTGCGTATCCAGCACAGCGATTCTGACTGGTTTAAAATCAAGCGTCAGCTCGCCTTTCATGTGCTTGATTGTACGCGTATCACTTTTCTTCACTTCTTGATTCGCGCTAGATTGCGTGGTATTCGACTGTGTCACCACCTGATTCGAAGCGCCTGCTGCTGCGTTCCCCGAATTGCTAGTATTCGTACCGCCGCCTGAGCAGGCTCCCAGCAGCAAGGTAAGGCTCAGCATCAGGTTCAGTGCCAGCATCGCTTTTGTACTCTTATACATCGGTACGGCTCCTCCATCTCTTGATCGCAGGTGATTTTGATTTTCATTTTCAATGTGATCATTATATTTCCACAGCTTTTGACCAGCAATGGAATATCGCGACAAGAGTAATGGACTTTGGCGACGAATTTCCGATGTCAGCGGATTTTCCTTATACATAGAAGGGGAGAAGCCTGTATATTTTTTAAAGATACGACTGAAATAATAGCTGTCTGTATAACCTACTGATTCCGCTACCTCTTTTAGTCCCAAATTCGTTTGACGCAGTAGTTCCTGCGCTTTTTGAATACGCACCTGGATCAGATAGTCGATAGGGCCGACCGCTAGCTGGGCTTTAAAGGTGCGTTGCAAAGATCGGGAGCTGCAGTTTAAGAGCGCAGAAAGATCATCGAGTGTGAACGTCTCTGCGTAATGCTCCTCGATATACCTGACGGCCTGAACGACCAAATTCGGTACCGTTACCCCTATTCCTTGCAACTGCATCTGTGCCATTAGCTCACATACGAGTTGATAAAGCAGGGCCTTGGCTCGCAGCTTGTCCAGGTTGCCGTTCTGATTCCATACTTGCTGCATACGTGATATCGCGACAAATACATTTGCCTGATGTATGGGGGTTAATCCGTATTGGATGTGAAAAGGTTGTGCTTTCTCCAGTAAACGTAACAACTCCTGCCGACAAGGCAATGGTAAATGAGCTTTGTACAAAATCAGATAGTATTCCAGCTCATCCTTTATTTCCTCGATGTCCACGTAAGTACCTTTGCCAGCATGGACCATATAGCAATTCTTGATAGCATGTACATTCCCGTCAAGACGAATCAGACCACTGCCTCTCACCGAAAATAGAAAGGCACTAGCCGGCAATTGATAGGATCGCAGCTGCTCTCCGGCTCGCATGACGATATGCCGTACATCATGTAATCGTACACTTGCCTGATTCCATAGAAAAATATGATCATCCACGTTCATTGTCCCACACTCAACTCCTTGATAGCCCTCCCATCGTTCTTCTTTTCATTCTATTTGATAACCATTCTCATTTCTATAGCAAAAATCATAGAGAGCACACTACCTCGATGAAACCGCGCGAACGTAAATCACTTCGTAGGTGACAGGGATGCCCGTTTCTCTTTTATACGTCTGCTCATAGTAACAAATCATTTCTGCAAGGAGTTTTCTGCGTCCCAGACCGCTCCCTTGCTCCATACTTGCACTAGCGCCCACCGCTTTCACGGCATGCAAGAAATCCCGTACACCTGGGTAAGTTAGCCGCTCATATTTCCTCATCACCTCTATATCCGTAAACCCTGCTTGCTCCAATAGCTCGTGCCAATCACGTGCAGAGTGAAACTCCAAGCCATGGCGCACTCCCTTTTCCCCCAAAATCGCATGAGCATTCGCAAACGAATCATGCAGCTCCCAAAACGTATCGGGTCCAAATGTTGAAAAAACCAAAGGTGCTCCGGGCTTCAGGATTCTTCCCAATCCTTTTAGCGTATGCGCTGGCTTGGCAAACCACTGAAAGCACGCTCCTGAAACTATCAAATCCTTTGACTTCGCCTGTTGTTCCCAAACCCATTCTTCCGCATCGGCTTGAGAAAATGAACAAGTCAGGCCATGCTGTTCCAGATTGTTCTTCGCCTGCTCCAACATGCCCGATGCAATCTCTACCACTTCGTAATGGGCAGCAGAAAAATGGCTGCGAATGACGCGGGTTAATCCCCCTGTCCCACAGCCAATCTCTAGAATGTTTCGCACCTCGTTCTCGTTCGTTATTTCTGTAACTATTTGACTCAAATGATCGGCCATCTTCTTTTGTACGAGTGCGTATTTTTCGTATGAGACAGCCTTCTCACTAAATCGGCTGCTGATTGCTCTCTTCTGCAAGCTGCTCCACCATCCTCTTTAGCGAATCTCCTACAACCTCCGGAACAAATACATGCGGGGCATGACCACAGTCAGGAATTTGCACGAAATGGGCACCTGCAAGGCTACTCGCCAGTTCTTCTCCGGCTGCGAGCGAACAGATAGCATCCTCCCTACCATGAATAACGAGAGTGGGAGTAGTCAGCGAAGACAGGAACGGGCGGCAATCCTCTCCTTCTAAATAGGTCAAGCCCGCGATCAACGCTGCCGTACTCCACTTCTGGCTGTCCACCCCCACGTGCAAGCCTATTTGCTTACGCTCTCCTGGTGTTAGCATCTGTTCAACAAATGCGTCCATCACCCGCTCCCGTGCTATGGAAAGCTGTCTTTTCATCCTTTGCAAAACAACAGGATGCCATCCGTTGCGAAGGTCATGCTGTTCACAGGTAAAGCGTGCTGTGGTGCCGATCAAAACAAGTCCTGAGACCGGGTACTGGGCAGCGAGGCGTATGCCGAGCATCCCTCCCATGGACCACCCCACTACAATTAGCTCCTGGTCCAAAAGAGACTGGACTTCCTCTTCTACTCTCTCGTAAAATTGCAAGGAATCAGTGACGTCCGAATAAGTAGGTGTGATGTGCTGATAGGAAGGAAATTGGGAGCGAACTGCATCCCAGCTGCAATCTGGCATTCCCCACCCGGTTAGCCACAGCATCACTTTTCTCACGATATCGTCCCTCCTTTATGAAGCTCGTTCCTGATTTCGCTCACTTGCTCACAAGCCCACTCTAGCTCTTCGCGCGTATGGGCAGCCATCACTGTAAAACGGATACGGGCGGTTCCCTCTGGCACGGTAGGCGGTCGAATCGCCACTGCTGCAATCCCCCGTTGCCGAAGCCTTTTGCTGAATTGCAAAGTCCACTCATTCTCTCCTAACGTGAGCGGGATGATTGGCGTATCTTCTTCGTCTACGGTAAACCCGCGTGAGCGAAGCAACTGGCGAAACACGAGCGCATTCTGCCTCACCGCTTTTCTTCGCCAAGACTCTGTTTGTACCAAAGACAACGCCGCCAGATTCGAGCCGATCACAGCAGGGGGCAAGGCTGTCGAATACACCAGCGAGCGCGCTTTTGTCATCAAGTAACGAATGATGATCTCATCTGCGCATACGTATGCCCCATAAACACCAAATGCCTTGCTAAAGGTTCCCATCAAAACATCGACTTGTCCGGCAATGCCCAGCTCGTGGCACAAACCCTGCCCTTCTTCACCACGCACTCCCCCCGCATGGGCTTCGTCAACCATTAGCATGGCATCGTAACGATCTCGCAGTTGTACCAATTCAAGTAGGGGAGCTTTATCACCGTCCATAGAGAATATGCTGTCCGTGACAATCCACTTCCGTCTTGCATCCTGGTGCTTTTTTAGCAAAAATTCCAGATGGTCCATATCGTTATGTCTGTACCGAAAATGCTCCGCCCGACTGAGCACGATCCCATCGACGATGCTGGCGTGATTCAACCGATCACTAAAAACAGCGTCGCCTCTTCCGGCTAGCGCTGCAATTACCCCTGTATTTGCCTGATAGCCGTTTGCAAAGACAAGCGCCCCTTCTCTCTCCTTCCACACCGCCAATTGTTGTTCCAGCACGTTATATAATGCGTAGTTGCCATGGACGAGACGAGAGGCAGTTCCTCCTGCCCCCCACTCCTCTGCTGCCTTCTTCCCAGTTTCAACGATTCGTTGATCATGGGCCAAGCCCAAATAGTTGTTTGATGACAGGTTTAATAACGGTTTCCCTTCGACTTGAATCCACGTGCCTGCGCGATCACTGGCTGACTCTACGGTGTTCCATTCTCTTGTCAGCGATTGTTTGCGCAACGAATCATATTCTTCTTCCAGCCATGTGTAGCGTTTATTCATAACTGACCTACTGTCCTACAGCGCACACAGCTCGATTTCAAACCCGAGGTCTTCAATCATCTGATGGTCTGTCGTGATTTCCTGCCCGGGCGTCGTCAAATAGTCGCCTACGAACAATGAGTTAGCCGCATACAAGGAGAGCGGCTGCAACGTGCGCAAATTCACTTCGCGACCACCCGCAACGCGAATTTCTTTATCTGGGCAAATAAATCGGAACAAGGCGAGAACTCGAAGAGCCTTCATTGCCGGAGTGCGTCCTTTATCCTCCAACGGGGTTCCGGGAATCGCATTTAAAAAATTGATCGGGATGGAATCTGCGTCGAGATTGCGCAGGGCAAATGCCATTTCCACGATCTCTTCATCGCTCTCCCCCATGCCGATGATCACGCCTGCGCAGGGTGACATCCCTGCTCTTTTCACGGTATCGACTGTCTGTACACGCTGATCGTATGTGTGCGTTGTCGTAATCGCTTCGTAATGATTGCGACTCGTGTTGAGATTATGGTTGTAGCGGTGAACACCTGAATTTTTTAGGCGCGTTGCTTGTTCGTCGCTTAATATCCCAAGGCACGCACAAATTTTCAGCGGCATCGTTTCGCGGATTTCTTTGACTGCCTCGATGACCTGGCCTAGCTCTCTTTCTGTGGGACCACGTCCTGAGGCGACAATACAGTATGTACCTGCTTTTCGATTCATGGCTTCTCGCGCACCTGCGAGCAATGTCTCCTTGTCCAGCATCGTGTACTTGGATACGGGAGCATTCGAAACAATCGACTGCGAGCAGTAACCGCAATCCTCCGGACATAGGCCGCTCTTGGCGTTGATGATCATGTTCAGTTTGACCTTTTTTCCGAAAAAGTGCTTTCTGACGCGAAAAGCTTCGTTCATGACCAGTAGCAGCTCATCATCAGACGCTTGCAATACCTTCATTGCCTCGTCCTGTGTAAACTCTTCTTTCTTGATGGCTTTGCTTGCGTACTCCTTCCAATCCAGACAGGCGCTTTGCTTCATTTTCTCGTCTCCTCTTTCTATTATTTATGGCTCCATTGACACAACTGTCCGATGTCTACACATTCTTGGATCAGCTGCGTCAACTGCTGGCGCTCTAACGGTTGGTCTATCCATGGAAGCACGCCCCATACAGGAACTCCCCCGTAGCTCTCGATCATGCTCGCGTTTGTTTTGACACTCTCATCGGTGACACCAGCAGAGTTGTTTTGATTCAGGATGACACCTACAACCTCGATCCCGAGTTCCCGTGCATACCAAACGGACAAGAGCGTATGGTTAATCGTGCCGAGCCCAGCCCGCGCCACGATGAGCATAGGTAGATTCAGTCGAGCAGCAAGATCCGCCATCGTTTCGGTTGGAGTCAATGGCACAATCAGACCACCAGCTCCTTCGACAAGGATTGCCGGATAACGTTCCATCAGGGGTCTCCCGCAAGCGATTACTTCCTCCATGGTCAAGGTTTTCCCCTCTGCTTCCGCAGCCAGAGACGGGGTAAGCGGCGCCTCAAAACAGAGCGGAGCTATCTCCTCACACGAGTCAGGCACTCCACTCCACGCTCTCAAGTGCATAGCGTCACTGCCCTCATCATGTGCTCGTGCTCCTGACTGGACTGGCTTCCAAACCCCTATGTCCACTCCTGTCTCACGCAACACGGATGCGATTCCGGCAGTCACAACCGTTTTGCCTACCCCTGTATCTGTTCCTGTGATGAACAATCCGGAAAAGGGTCGATCAGTCACATCAATCACTCCTCCGTTTCACCTGTCGTTACATCCTGAATCGATTCCGTCAAAATCCGAACCATGTCAGCCAATTCTTCCGTTGTAGATACAAGCGGCGGGATAAAAACCATGACGTTGCCCAATGGCCGTGTCAGAAGCCCTTTTTCTCTCGCTATCTGACAGACACGCACACCGATCCGCTCATTCCAGTGATAGGGCTCCTTGGTCTCTTTATCCCGAACCAGCTCGATTCCCGCCATCAAGCCTTTTTGCCGGATATCGCCTACATGGGGCAGGTCGCGAAGTGGCACTAGCAATTGATCCAGATCGGTTGCTTTTTGTGCTACCTGTTGAACGACTCCGCGCTCCTCCATCAGCCGCAGGTTGGCGAGAGCAACTGCACAGCCAAGTGGATTTCCCGTGAACGAATGTCCGTGAAAGAAGGTTTTCTGTTCCTCATAGTCGGCGAAAAAGGCATCATAAATCTGCTCGGTTACTAAGGTAGCCGCTACTGGCAAATACCCTCCCGTGAGCCCTTTTGCGACCGCCATAATATCTGGCACGACTCCATCATGCTCACAAGCGAACATTTTGCCCGTGCGTCCAAATCCTGTCGCTACTTCGTCTGCGATCAGCAATACATCATAGGCGCGCAACAGCTCCGCGATTTTTTTCAAGCAACCGTCCGGCATGATAATCACGCCGCTTGCTCCCTGCACGACAGGCTCCACGATCATCGCCGCAATCTCATGAGCTCTTTCCTTCAACAAACTTTCCAGACTGCTCAATGTGGCCTGAACGGCTGCTTCTTCGCCACCCTGTCGGTATGGATAAGGGTATGGAATGACATGTGGAGAAAAGAGCAGTGGTTTGTAGACCTGATGGTAGAGCGGAATGGCTCCCACACTGGTAGCTCCAATCGTATCCCCGTGATAGGCATTGTTCATTGTGATAAACGAATACTTGCCAGTCTGCCCGCGATTTTGCCAGTATTGGAACGCCATTTTCAATGAGATTTCGACTGCCGTTGCCCCGTTGTCAGAGTAAAAGACTTTGCTCAGTCCTTTTGGAGCGAGGTTGATCAGCTTTTCCGCTAATAGAATGGATGGGACATTTGCCATGCCGAGCAAAGTAGAGTGGGCAATCTGGTCGAGCTGTTCCGTGATCGCCTGATTCAGCTCGGGAACGTTGTGCCCGTGGACATTCAACCACACGGAGGAAAAACCGTCGTAGTAAGCCTTGCCGTTCACATCGAACAGCTTGATCCCTTCTCCTCTCGCAATAATCAGTGGCTCCTGTGCGACGTAGTCTTTCATTTGGGTGAAGGGATGCCAAACGTATTGCTTGTTTTTGGCAGAAAGCTCTGCATAATTATTTAACAACCAAATCACAACCTTGGTTAACATATATTTGTTAACCGTTATTTTAAAATGGTTAACCTATTTTAGCAAAGCTTTTTTCTTCGACATGGAAAAAAGAAAAAAGGCCAAGCTCCTCTTTTTTAGAGAAGCTTGACCTTTTTCTATTGTCATTCTTACTTGGCTTGATGCAAGATGCGATATAGCGCAACGACACACACTGCTCTCGTCGTCGGTTTATTCGGCTGATAATTTCCTCCAACTGGATCAATCAGACCGAGTCCGACCATGTTGTTGATGGATGTAGATGCCCAGGATGGCCATGTCCCTTTATCGGAGACCTTTTTCGTCGCTCCCTTTTTATTCACGAGACGATCGAGAATGACTGCGGCCTCTGCGCGAGTCACCGGCTGATCTGGACGGAAAGTATTATCGTTATAGCCCTTCACCAGGCCTTTGGAAACAGCAACCTGTACGGCACCTTGCGCATAGGAAGGCACCTTATCCTTGAATTTCAGCTTTGGTGAGGATGGGAGCTCCCATTCAAAAGTGCGCGCGAGCAAGGTGACGAACTGTGCTCTTGTCAAAGAAACCTCTGGGCCGAACGTCGTCTCCGTCAAACCCTTTACGTAGCCCTTTTCCGCCATGTAGGTGATTTCTGCCTTGGCTGGATGCTTCGCGATATCACTAAATCCAGCGCTGTCCGTGCCTGCATTGTCCAGGTAGTACGGAATGTATTTGCCGTAGCTATTGACTTCATATACCCACTGACCTTGAGCATTCAGAGTTCCCAGCAGCGGATCCAAAGTATTGTTTACTTCGTTTACGTACAAGAGCCCAACGCCTTTTCCAGCGAGCCATTTCTTCGGTGCCAAGGTCAACTGAATCGACGAAGTTGAAATTGCGTCCTCTTGTCCTGCTTTTAGTTCGCCCGGCTTAATCGTAAACGAATAATCAGCAGGCACATATCCTGGCATCGGCTGAGTCACGATCGACTCCACATCAATCAGCGCACTATCCAGGTAAAGCGCAGTATTTGCTAAGGAATAATGGAGATCCAGCTCCGCCCCGAGAGACATGCTGCCTGGCAGTTCAGGAACAACGGCTACATCGCTCGGTTGACCTGTCTGGTTGCCCAAGAGGAGCGAGAATTCGTCGAAGTACAGTGTTCCTTTGTCGTGTGTAATGCCATCATTGGCTTGGTCAACGACATACACACTCTTGAGCTGCAATGGATACGCAACATTGCTCGGGAAGTAGCCTTTAACCTGCTTCCACCCTGTCCAATTGATCTCTTTTGCCAGATCGACGTAGACTGCCTTGCCGTTTGCATCGACTACTTCTGCACGGAGCCAATGTCCGCTGTTGTCACCATTGACCCATAAGCCCAATCCGAGCGGTTTGCCAGGAATGGTCACAGGTTTTGCCCCCAGAACGCCATACGAAATCCGCATGTTGTTCGCTGGTGCTCCAGAGAAGTTGTACACCAGCTTCGCTGCCTTTTTCGTGCGGAATGTCTGATCGGAAACGAGCCCGAACGATCCAGCGGAACTGATGCTGGATGGATTTGCCGCATGGTACATGCCAACCTGATTATCGAAGGTGAGCCATGGCTGCTCAAATTGTCCGACAGCAAATGGTACGCTTGTCGACACGCCATCATACGTAATGGTCAGGGTTCCGTTGCCCGGCTCATTGCCTGCTACCAGTTGCAGATTGTCGTTAATCGTCGCTACAGGGGAATCGACACTCGCTTTTACGCTAAGTGGCGTCGCTTGTACGGTAGAACCCTTCTTCGTTTTGATTTTGACATCGAGATTAAGGGATTGTCCCGGTGCAATCGTGATCGGATTCGGGGAAACGACGATTTGCTGCACATCGTTGCCGGAAATAACTTGAATGTCTTTATTTTGCGTCACATTGCCCAATCGCGCTGTCAATGTGATCTTGCCGGAGCGAGCTGGTGTGAATTGCTTGCCATTTACGGTTCCCGCTTCGAACTGACTGGCATCCCAGCTCACATCGCCTACATTGATCGCGTACGGTTGGTAGTGAACGTCATATCCCTTGGATGCGCTGAGCGAGATCGTTTGTCCGATGAGCACATCTGCTGGTACATCGATTTGGAAGCCTTTCAATTCTCCAGCAGGTGCCGTGTTGTATACGGCCAGTCCAGTAGGCACACGTCGCTCAGCACCGCCGCTCGGCTTATTCGACAGATTCGCGTGTGTCTCACCCAGCATGCGAGCTGCCATGGTCGTAGAGCCACCACCATCAAAATTTACAGCCCGAAAAGAACCGAGCTCCGCCATGATTTTTGCTAGTTCATCCAAATAAACGCCTTGGCTCGCATCGATCGTGACCATGTACAAGGTCTTCCCGTCCTGGGAAACACCGACCGCTGTACGCGCCGTTTTGTTTGTGATGGACTTGTCCGCTGGAAAGGACGAAAGTGCTTTCCCTTGATCAACCAAAAGAACATTGCCACCCACCGCATGGTTCAAGTCGAGTGTCTGTGGTGTCGTTTGATACTCAACTGTTGCAGTAGCGCCTACTGGGAAGTTTTGTTTGAGAAACGCTCCTGCTGCTCCATGTCCCCAAAGGACATAGCCGTTGTAAGGTATGTATACGCCAGGTTGATTCACACGAACTTCTTTGGCTACGTTGTCTACAAACAGAATCTCGACGACATCTTTGTAGCCCGATATCGTCCCCAAGCTGGTTTTGCCAAAGGAAGGGGTATAAACGTTCAGTTGGTTCTGGTGACTTTTTCGTCCGTCACTCGGGTTGTACTCTTCCTTGTTGACACCCTGAATCGAATAGGTAGCGCCATTAGGAGCAGTAACCTTGCCGCCAAAACCAAACTTATCGACAATGGCCATCTTGTCTCCGGTCAAGCCTAGGGCGTACCAGTAGGAGACCAAGCCCATGGAAGAAATGAGTTCATCGTCTTTCATGACAATGCCAAACGGTGCTCCCCGCTTCGACATGTTAAAAAAGTCGGCATTGATCGCTGCTACAGCTCCGGTTTCACGCGCCATTTGTGTAACCGTCTGCCTGTCTGTCAGCTTGCCTTTCGTCCCGTATACCGGTTTGACCTCAACGTAAGGATTATTCATGTCAACCTTGGTCACCATGATCGTGACGACTTGGTTGGCAAATGATTTCGTATATTTCTGCAAAGTGGTCCCCTCACCAATTGGGGTTTGCCACATCATATTCAATGCACTGGTCTCCGCTCTGGCGTGTGCGACATTGGTCGCAAACGGCACAAACGGAACAAAAGCTCCCCAGGCCATGGTCGTGGCCGTGAGCAGCGTCACTATCCTTTGCGCTCTCATGTTGGTAACTCCTCTCCGTATTCCAAACTCTATCTTTTTTCCATCTAAGCCAAGTAACTAAATATTAGACGCAAAAAATCATGGATAGTTTCGCCAATTCTCTCGATTCTCCATTAGAAAAACATACCAAATCGTCAGTCTTCGAAACCAAAAAAATTCCCGTTACCAACAAGAAACCCGCCCGGTTTTGACGAACGGTACCTGGCGGGTTTTCCTAGCTGTATGTTACTGACCTGGTTTGAAAGGCTCTGGCTGTTCAGCTCGCAAACCAAAATGATAGAGGATTGCTTCTACGATTCGACGGGAAGCCTCGCCATCCCCGTACGGGTTGACAGCGTGCGCCATTGCATCGTAAGCCGCTTGGTTGGTCAGCAATTCTTTTGCCATTGCATAAACTTGCTCTTCGTCAGTTCCCACGAGCTTCAACGTGCCTGCTTCAATCCCCTCAGGACGTTCTGTCGTATCGCGCAGAACCAGGACTGGTACGCCAAGAGACGGCGCTTCCTCCTGCACCCCGCCAGAATCGGTCAGGATGAGATGGGCACGACGAGCGAAGTTGTGGAAATCAAGGGCATCCAATGGTTCGATCAACGAAATGCGATCGTGGTTTCCGAGAATCTCCTGCGCTACTTCTTGTACAGCAGGATTCAAGTGAACCGGATACACAACAGCAATCTCAGGATGCTCGTCCACTAGTCTTCGAACTGCACGGAAAATACGGCGCATCGGCTCGCCCAAATTTTCGCGGCGGTGTGCCGTCATCAGCACCAGCTTCTGACCAGCTACGCGATCAAGTACCGGATGCGTGTAATCCTCGCGAACCGTTGTTTTCAGCGCGTCAATTGCTGTGTTTCCTGTCACGTAGATGCTCTCTTCCGGCTTTGCTTCGCGACGAAGATTGTCAGCCGATCCATCGGTCGGAGAGAAGTGCAGGTCAGCCATTACACCTGTCAACTGACGGTTCATCTCTTCCGGGAACGGCGAGTACTTGTCCCATGTGCGCAAGCCCGCTTCCACGTGTCCGATCGCGACTTGATTATAAAAAGCAGCCAGACTCGCCACAAAAGTGGTTGTCGTATCCCCGTGTACGAGGACAATGTCCGGTTTTACTTCCTTCATCGTTTCATCCAGGCTCTCCAATGCGCGAGTGGTCACACCCACTAACGTTTGGCGATCCTTCATGATGTTCAAATCAATGTCTGGTTGAATATCAAAAATGTCCAAAACCTGATCGAGCATTTGACGATGTTGGGCCGTCACGCAAACGACCGATTCGATCTGTTCACTGTGCTTGTTCAATTCATGGACAAGCGGCGCCATTTTGATCGCTTCTGGACGTGTTCCGAATACCGTCATTACTTTTACAGTTTTCATACGTTTTTCCCTCTCCGACTACTTCGTGCCGTACAAGCGGTCACCCGCATCGCCCAATCCTGGCACGATGTATCCATGGTCGTTTAAATATTCATCAACAGCTGCTACGTAAATATCTACATCAGGATGCTCGTCCTGAACCAGCTTGATGCCTTCTGGAGCAGCGATGAGGCACATCAGCTTCAAGTTTTTCGCTCCACGTTTTTTCAAAGCAGTAAGAGCAGCAACAGCAGAGCCCCCAGTCGCCAGCATTGGGTCAGTTACGATCAACTCACGCTCAGCAACATCGGATGGCAGCTTCACATAATACTCAACAGGCTGTAGGGTTTCCGGATCACGGTAAAGACCTACGTGTCCTACTTTGGCAGCAGGGATCAGCCTCATCAGGCCATCCACCATACCAAGACCAGCGCGCAGAATCGGTACCAGCCCTACTTTTTTACCAGCAATTACGTTCGACTGACAGGTAGCCACTGGCGTTTCGATGGTGGTTTGCTCCAACGGCATATCACGAGTAATTTCATAGCCCATCAGAGTCGTCACTTCATCTACCAGTTCGCGAAATTCCTTGGTCCCTGTATTCTTGTCACGAATATACGTAACTTTATGCTGAATCAGCGGATGGTCAAACACATATACACGGCTCATGTCATTTCCTCCGTTTCCCTATCAATGCATCCTTTCTATAATAGCGGGTGAGAGTGACGCCGTCAATTTGCCTAATCTTCGTACTTTTTCGCATCCTCGATCCCTAGCTACAGCCGGGAAGTGGAAAAAAAGCAGACCCGTATGGGAAAATTTCCACTGGGTCTGCTTCTCGTTGGCTTGCTTAGATATTCAATCCTTCGTACATCGGGAAACGTTGGCACAAAGCTGCCACACGTTGGCGTGCTTCTTCGTGCTTCGCAGCATCCTCTGGGTTTTTCAATGTCAGAGCGATAATTGCTGCAACTTCTTTCATCGCTTCCTCATCAAAACCGCGGCTCGTTACTGCTGGCGTACCCATGCGCACACCGCTTGTAACAAACGGGCTTTGTGTATCGTAAGGAATGGTATTTTTGTTTGTGGTAATGCTTACTTCGTCCAACAAATGCTCAGCTACTTTACCTGTCAGGCCGATTTTGCTTACATCAACCAATACGAGGTGGTTATCCGTTCCGCCGGAAACGAGCGTCAGACCTTCCGCAGTCAGCGCCTCAGCAAATGCACGTGCATTCTTGATGATGCGAGCTGCGTAATCCTTGAACTCTGGTTGCAGGTTTTCGCCGAAGGCAACCGCTTTTGCTGCGATGACGTGCATCAACGGACCACCTTGAACGCCTGGGAATACGGATTTGTCGATGCCTTTCGCGAATTCTTCCTTGCACAAAATCAAACCGCCACGTGGTCCACGCAGAGTCTTGTGCGTCGTAGAAGTAACGAAATGCGCGTGCGGTACTGGGTTTGGATGCAGACCTGCCGCAACCAGACCAGCGATATGCGCCATATCCACCATGAAGTACGCGCCCACTTCATCCGCGATCTCACGGAACTTGGCAAAATCAATCGTACGCGGATAGGCACTCGCACCGCAAACGATCAGTTTTGGCTTGTGCTCCAACGCTTTTGCACGAACAACTTCATAGTTGATCAGGTGCGTATCTTCGTCTACACCGTAATCAACGAAATTGTACAGAGTACCGGAGAAGTTTACTGCACTACCATGCGTCAAGTGACCACCGTGGGACAGGTTCATTCCCAACACAGTATCGCCTGGCTGAAGAATGGTGAAGTATACAGCCATGTTCGCCTGAGCACCGGAGTGTGGTTGTACGTTTGCATGCTCAGCGCCAAAAATTTCTTTTACGCGGTCGCGCGCAATGTTTTCCACGATATCCACATACTCGCAACCACCGTAATAGCGGCGACCTGGATATCCTTCTGCGTATTTATTCGTCAAAACGGTTCCCATTGCTTCCATAACTGCGCGGCTTACGAAGTTCTCAGAAGCAATCAGCTCAATCTTGTCGCGTTGTCTTCCGAGCTCCAGTTGAACGGCTTCCATGACTTGCGGGTCTTGATTACGCAAAAAATCTAGCATAATAGTTTCTCCTCCTTAAAAGTTCGTGATCATAAAGTGGGCTTGTCCCACATTCTTTTTACGTGCAGCTTTCATTCGATGGTGTCTTCTCATACACGGCACGCGGTCCGCCAATCAGCTTAGGACGCGTACGCGCTGCCGTAACATGAGCTTGTCCAACGAGACGCTGTGTTGGACGCACCGGTACTGCCACATGCTTCAGATGCATGCCGATCAGCGTATGGCCGATATCAATGCCTGCGTGCGCGCGAATGTGCTCCACAACGGCTGCATCCGTGAACTGTGTAAACGCATGCGCAGCCATAGAGCCTCCAGCAGTCGGAACGGGAACAACCGAGACCTCTTCCAGTCCGTATCGCAATGCAACATCACGCTCGACGACCAGAGCCCTGTTCAAATGTTCACAACATTGGAAGGCAACAGCAAAGCCGCGCTTTTCTACAACAGATTGAATCCCACGATACAGAGCCTTCGCTACATCTTGGCTGCCAGCTTTACCGATATGCTCCCCGAGCACCTCGCTGGTACTGCACCCAATCACCATGAGTTGCCCGGCTTTCAGCTCTGCCATATCAGCTACTTCTTCGACAATGTCACTGATTTGTTTTTCGATAGCGGATAAATCCACTTACTTCACTCCCGCATGCTTCGCTTCAATTTGGGAAATCTTTTCCACACGACGCTCGTGGCGACCACCTTGAAACTCTGTTTCCAACCAAATTTTCACGATATCAAGCGCAAGACCCGGTCCAATGACACGCTCACCCATCGCCAACACATTGGTGTTGTTATGCTCACGGGTAGCGCGTGCAGAAAACGTATCATGCACAAGTGCACAACGGATGCCTGGAACCTTGTTGGCTGCGATCGACATGCCGATACCTGTTCCGCAAACGAGAATGCCTCGATCAAACTCCCCCGCTGCCACCTTTTCCGCTACTGGCAAAGCATAATCGGGATAATCAACCGATTCCTCGCAGGTGCAGCCGAAGTCTTCCGTCTGGATGTTCATGGAGGCCAGCAGAGACTTGATCTCCTCTTTTAGCTTGTATCCACCGTGATCAGCAGCAAGTGCTACTTTCATCTGTCATCCCTCGCTTGTCTCATAATCTTCGTCTAGTATACATCAAAAAACAATAAGTAAAAAGTGAACATTTTTATCAAATGACTAAAAATCGTTCGTACTCTCGCAAAAAACAAGGCCCTGGCTATATACCAGCACCCTATTCATCCACTGATTTACGAAGACCTGGGTCCTTGAGCATCAATGAGAGCCTTTCCAGTGACTCTTCGATTTCTTCGGCACACCTGCGATAATCCATCAGTGATCCCCCATACGGATCAGCAATATCACTAAAGCCTTCTATCCCAACGAACTCCTGCAGGGTATGCACCTTTTCAGCCGCTGAGGGGAAATACGTCAGGATCGCTCGCTTGTGACCGTGCGTCATCGTCAAAATGACATCAGACCATTCAATCAACCCTTCGTCTACCTTGCTGGCCTTATGATCGTGGGCAACTCCTCGTTCTTCTAATACTTGTTTGGCGTGCAAGGAGGCATCCTGACCGGCAAATGCCGCCACTCCTGCTGAGCGTATCTCAAGCCCCTGTCCATCTGTCTTCGAACGGAACAACGCTTCTGCCATTGGGCTTCGGCACGTATTTCCCGTACAGACGAAAAGTATCCGTTTCACGTATCGTTCCTCCTCTCCTATTAATTAGTCCGGTTATATCATAAATTTTAACCCAAAACCAAACAAAATAAGTCCACCTACTAATTCGCTATAATCCCCAAGCCACCCTCCCACACTCCTGCCTAACAATAAACCGAAGTAGGACATGGTGGCACCCATTATTCCAAAAAGGGAGATGGCCAAAATTCTATTGACCTCGATCAAGCCGAACGAGAAACCGACGGTGAAAGCATCCAGGCTGACACTTAATGCGAAGAGCATAAGTCCGAACCCTTTTGTCTTCAATACACTTTTTTGATCCCCTTGGACGAAACCATTCCATAGCATATGCAAGCCGATGATCATCAGGACACCGCCGCCAATAAACACGGCTATATCTCCAACCAAATCGGACAAGTATGCTCCAACAACAATCCCGATGATCGGCATCATAATGTGAAACAGTCCGATGGTGATACTCACTTTGATAATCTCTCGTAACCGAATCCCGACCATCCCTACGCCAATTCCCAACGAAAAGGCATCCATACTTAAGGCGAAAGCAATAATGAGCAACGTCAAAAATTGCCCCCATTGAAATAACACCTGATCCAAGCAGCTCCCCTCCCGTCTCTTCACCTTATGCGGACAAGGGGGAGTTTAGGACAGGTTTACACGGACAAGACTCGGCCTCCAGCAGCCTTTTCCAAGCGATTCATTACGGCCATACCCAACCCGTTTCGCGGGAAAGTCTCACCGACTATATACTGCACCTCTTGATCGTCGAATTCTCGCAGCACAGCATAAAGCTGTTGGGCAACCATTTCCAGATCCGCTTGTGATCCGACCACAAGAACGACATCTGCCGCCGCGTGACTTTGCCAAAAGGAAACTGTTTCTTCCGTTGCCAGCACACCCGTTTTTTGACCGTGCTGCTTCGCCTGTTGCAGCATGTCTTCCATTTTCGCCCGAACTTTTTCACTCTCTCCTGACACGAGCCACATTTCGCCTTCAGGAGCGTAATGCGTATATTTCATCCCTGGAGAGCGCGGTGCCTCGGCTGCTCCCACTTGAAAAGAAGGGTCGAGCTCCACGTAGCCAATCACTGGTTCCATTTGCTCCCGTGTGATGCCGCCTGGGCGCAGAATCATGGGCGGGTCCTGCGTAACATCAATAACCGTAGATTCTACCCCAACACCTGTTGCCCCACCATCGACCACACCTGCTACGCGTCCATCCAAGTCAGCCAATACATGCGCCGCTGTCGTTGGACTCGGACGTCCAGAGCGATTGGCACTTGGAGCTGCAATCGGTACCCCCGCTTCCTTGATCAAAGCCAAGGCAATCGGATGATCAGGCATGCGAACCCCGACTGATTCCAGACCTGCCGTTACCAGCGAAGCTACTTGATCCGTTTTTGGCAAAATCACCGTCAACGGGCCAGGCCAAAATGCCTCCATCAGCTTTTTCCCTTTCTCCGGAACCTCACTTGCTACTGTGGACAACTGGTCCCACGCCCCAATATGTACAATCAGCGGATTATCGCTGGGTCTGCCTTTTGCTGTAAATATTTTTTCCACTGCTTCATTTGATAATGCATTCGCTCCCAAGCCGTAAACCGTCTCCGTGGGAAACGCGACAACTGCCCCTTCTCGAAGAAAACGGGCTGCATCCACAATCTGTGCACAACTATGCTGATTTTCCACATCGTTATCCACAGACCAGGCTTTTGTCACAAAATTCATTTCCATCGTTAAAAAATCCTTTCTCTAGCTCGTTTCTTGGTAAGGAGTGCCTTAAGTATAGATGTGCACCAAAAAGTTTTCAACAGGCTGTGGGTAACTTGTGAATAACTTTTCTGAACAGCGTGGAAAAGAGAACATTGTTACCTTTTTTTAACTTCATCCGTCTCAACCGTGTAGTAGAATGAACACGAAAACAAAACAATAACTTTCCCTTTATCGAAAGGACCGTGAATGATATGTCATCTTTTAAATCCTTAGCTTCCAGCCTGCTTGGAACAGCTGTATTGTTAACAGCTGTCGCTGCTCCAGTATTTGCAGCACCAGCTTCACCTGCAACCTCCACAAAGCCTGCTGTACAAGCGCCAAAGCCAAAAGCTAACGGTGTCGTGTTCACACCAAAAACCATTACGGTCGATACGAAAGAATTTCAAGGTAAAGTATCCATCCCAGTGATTAGCGGGATGAAGGATAAAGCTTTTGAAGCAAAACTGAACGCTACTCTGCTAAAAGAAGCACAAACAGGCTTGGCGGAAGGACAAAAAGCCGGCAAAGAAGATGCGGCAGAAGCGAAAAAAAACGGATGGGAGCCACGTCCTCATGCACTCGACATCTCCTATGAGGTATACCATGCTGGTAATCTCGTTTCTTTCTCCGTACAGACGTACATTTATACAGGCGGAGCACATGGCATGACGGATGTTTCGTATTACAACATCGATAATCAACCCAAATCAAAACAATTGAAGCTGGCTGACCTGTTCCAGTCTGGCCATGACTACCGTACCATTTTCAATCAAATCATTTTGCAACAAATAAAAGAAGAAACCGAGGAGGA
Source organism: Brevibacillus sp. HB1.4B (assembly GCF_013284285.1). Taxonomy (NCBI): domain Bacteria; kingdom Bacillati; phylum Bacillota; class Bacilli; order Caryophanales; family Paenibacillaceae; genus Brevibacillus; species Brevibacillus sp. HB1.4B. The sequence goes on along the minus strand of NZ_JABSUT010000007.1, from coordinate 175,410 downwards.
TGGCTTTAATCCTTACGATGGATTTGAAAGCATCAGAGAGGATCAAGGCTTCTCCTTTAAAGATGGCAACCTGATGATCCATTTTGGTCAATACGAAATTGCCGCCTATGCAGCGGGAATGCCAGAGTTCGCGATCCCTGCTCAGCGTTACCAAGATTTGTTGAAGTCTGAGATTCGTGAGGCTTTGTTCAAAAAGTAATAGAGCCATTCAAAACGACACCTGCACATGCGGCGGGTGTCGTTTTTTATGTCCAGCTTAGGAGAGCCAGCTCTCGATTTTTTCCCATAAGTAAAATCTCACTTCTACTTTAGGAGCAGAGGCAGTTGCTTCTTCTACTTTTTCTATCTCTTCGGACTTTTCTAGCTCTACTTTTGTTTGTTCAGCGTCCACTTTATTTGATTCGGAATGTTGCCCTACTTCGTTCTCTTCTAGGGGTGCAACCGCTACTTGCTTTCTATCAAGTCGATCGTAGTTTTCATCTTCTTCGGATACAGCTGCTGTCGGTTGCTCTGATTCTTCAGGCTCTGGAGTTGGCTCTGCTTGTACAGCGTCGCCATTGGACATGTCAATAAAGCAGAGCGGTGGGAACAGGACACACCACCAGTTTTGGCCTTTTGCCTCTCCAATTTGTACACGGACTGCTCGGTAGTTACCCGCAGGATACACATAAGAGCCGTACAGCTTCGTCGGAAAAGGGACTTCGCCGAAATCGACTACAGCTTTATACGAAAAACCGCGTTCCTTGATCGTCTTGTCTACGACTTGTTGCAGGACAGGCAATTGTGATTGAATCACTTGCTCTGCTTCCTCCAAAGTCTCGATATCGTCCGCCCATGTATTCATTTGAGCGATAATGGCATCTCTGACTTCGCGCTTCAACCATTGGTCTTGGACAGAATCGCTGTTCGCAATAATACGCAAGCGAACGGATTCCTGAGGGATCGGCCCATTATCCAACACATTGGCCGAAGTAAGCTGCCCCTCCCAGCTCATCATAAGTACAAACAGGCTAAATGCCATCAATAACATCCGTTTCATCGTTATCCGTCTCCCTCTATACTGATCTTCTCTCTTTAGCAATCAGTATGGACGGATTCACACGATTTCAAACATTCATTCCATATGTAAAAAAGGCGAGACGAGCAAGTGCTATCGTCTTACTCCGATAACGACCCGCTCGATCCCCGCCAAATCCGGAACAATCTCTACCTCATCCATGACACCGGATGCCCTCATCAATGCCGCTACATCCCCAGCCTGATAAATGCCTACCTCAAACGCTGCGACCGCTCTTTCTTTCAATAGATTCGGCAGCGCCTCACACAGTCGACGGTAGCAATCTAGACCATCTTCACCGCCATCCAAAGCCAAGCGAGGTTCATGTACGCGTACTTCATCGTCCAGCTCCTCGACATCGCGACTCGGGATATAAGGTGGATTGGACACGAGGATGTCTACCTTTTCGCCTGCTTCCAAAAGCGGTTGCACCAAATCCCCTTGTAGAAAGCGGACACCTGCACCAAGACGACTTGCATTTTCCCGTGCGATTGCCGTTGCCTCAGGAGACAGGTCCACCGTAGTCACGCGCCATTGCGGTTTTTCTAACGCGAGCGTAATGCAGATGGCTCCGCTCCCTGTGCCGATATCCACCACCGCTAGCTCTTCCCGCTCAGGCCAGAGCTTTGCTGCAGCAGCCATCACTTGCTCCACCAGGATTTCCGTTTCCGGTCTTGGGATCAGCACACCTGGTCGTACCGTAAAAGGACGACCGTAAAACTCCTGTTCGCCAAACATGTATTGCAGTGGCTCGTTATTCGCCCGGCGCACGCATAGTCCGTCCAGCTTCACCAATGTTTCTGCATCGATTGAATCCGTCATCCCCATTAAAAAGCGCGTCCGATCCCAGTCGAGACAATGACGAATCATTAGCTCCGCTTCGAACAAAGGATCCTTTGTCCCTTTTTCCCGCAAAAAGGAAGAAGCCCGTAATAGGGCTTCTCGAATCGTCGTGACATCAGACCAATCAAGCTGAGTGTGCATGGCTTTTCAAAAGCTCCGTTTGTTCATGCAGGATCAGGTTGTCGATCACTTCATCCAATTCGCCTTCCAATACCGATTCCAGTCGGTGCAGGGTCAGACCGATGCGGTGGTCGGTCACGCGGCTTTGTGGATAGTTGTAAGTGCGGATGCGCTCGCTTCGGTCACCAGTACCCACCAAGCTTTTGCGCGTAGCATCTGCTTCCGCATTTTGTTGTTGCATGTAGAAATCATACAGACGTGCGCGCAATACACGCAGCGCCTTGTCTTTGTTGGAATGCTGGGATTTCTCGTCCTGACAAGAAACCATGATCCCTGTAGGAATATGCGTTACGCGAACCGCAGACTTGGTCGTGTTAACGCTCTGACCGCCCGCACCACTGGAGCAGAACGTATCGATGCGGATATCTTTTTCGTGTACTTCCACTTCCACGTCTTCTGCTTCTGGCAGAACCAGTACAGTCGCAGTAGAAGTATGGATGCGTCCACCGGACTCAGTAGCCGGGATGCGTTGCACACGATGCGCGCCGCTTTCGAATTTCATTTTGCTGTAAGCACCGCGACCAGACAGCGAGAAGACAATTTCTTTGTATCCACCGATATCGGTTGGGCTTGCCTCCAGCACTTCAATTTTAAAAGCGTTGCGCTCCGCAAAACGAGTGTACATACGGAAAAGCACCGCTGCAAACAGTGCAGCTTCATCGCCGCCCGCAGCACCGCGGATTTCCACAATGACGTTTTTCTCATCGTTCGGGTCTTTTGGAAGCAACAGGATCTTCAAACGATCTTCCAGTTGTTCCTTGCGTGATGACAATTCATTGAGCTCGAGCTTGACCATTTCACGCATCTCGTCATCCAGTTTTTCTTCGAGCATCGCTTTGGCGTCATCGATTTGACTCACCACTGATTTATATTCACGGTATGTCGTTACCGTCTCTTCCAACGAAGATTGTTCCTTAGACAGTTCACGCAAGCGTTTTGTATCACTAATGACGTCGGGGTCACATAGGAGATTCGTTACTTCTTCAAAACGCTCTTCGACTGCAGATAAGCGTGTAAACATTTTTATTTCACCCCATCGCAAAGAATAATAGCCTTTTGGCGCAGGCGAAGCCTTGGTAGCATGTATGTTAGATATGAATTGCGATAAAATGCTATCTACCATAAAAACGGTTATAACAGATAAATTATAGGAGGAATGTCGCAAGAAGTCAAAGCGCATTATTACTGGAAATGTTTTACCGATGCCAAACAGGCCCGGCTATGCCGAGCCTTGCTACATACGTCCTGCTCACCTGTCAGCGATGGTAACCGTCATGCGAGGTTAAGTGAAAATCGTAGTTTGGAATTCTTTCTCGTAGAAGTGAAATCACCTGCTGCTCGATGGTACGCGCTTGATTCGCAGTGATGTTATGCACAAGGTCAAGAGTAACATATGCATTGGCATCGCTGAGTGTGATGCGTGCATTTTCCACACCTTTCACCGACATAGCGGTCCTCTCCATATTCGTCACTTCGACTGGCGTATTGCGCACATTCGTTTTACCAGTAACCATGTTCGGGTTTTGATTGCGCCCCATTAGCGAGTCGCGATCAGCAGCAACAGGGGTACGGCCTTGCAGCGTATTTCCGCTTTGATCCCCTCTGACCTTCATATTGTGCTGCGTATTCCTCATATCCGTACGATAGCCCTGTTGCTTAGCCGTATTTCCACCGCAACCGACGGTGAGAGCAGAAGTCAGTGTCACCACGCCCAGTATGACCAACGCGCTTCGCCAAAAAGGCTGTGTCCGCATGAAAAAGCCACCTCCTGTTTTGCTTAGTCTGCGCATCGCCTCTTGGGCTCATGCACGGGACAAACAGGGGGTGGCTTCTGCTTTCTTTATTCGACAACTGGAGGCGTATAGTAATGCTTGCGACAGACGCTGCTGTACGTATCATTTCCAGCAATTTCAATCGTCTCGCCAGCGTAGACGGGTTGTCCATTTTTGAACTTGAGAATATGCGTCGCCTTTTTATTGCAGTAAACACAGACGGTTTTAATCTCTTCTACTTTGTCAGCCTCGCACAACAGGGCGGCGCTGCCAGGGAAGAGCTCATTCTTGAAGTTTTTCAACAAGCCATAAACGATTACAGGGATGCCCAGCTTGTCTACAATCCTGACGAGCTGATCCACATGGTGGCGGCTGATGAACTGAGCCTCGTCAACCAACACGCAATGCGGCTTGACTGACTCTGCCTCTACGATTTGATACAGATCGGTCTCTTCGTTAATCGGAATCGCTTCTCGGCTAATCCCAACACGCGAAGCAACTTTTCCCACGCCATAGCGATCATCCACTGCTGGAGTAAACACTACTACTTTTTTCCCCGATTGCTCGTAGTTGTGGGCAACGGTCAATAATTGAATGGATTTGGAAGCATTCATCGCTCCATACCGAAAATATAGTTGTGCCACGTCTCTATCTCCCTTTGCCTAAAAGTCATTACTCAGTCTTTTGATGGCGGTCTTTTGCCTCTTGAAACAAGGCCATGGCCAGCTTTCTTCTTTGTGCATGGTCCACACACGGAATCGGATAGTCGAAGCCAATCTTACAGCCTGCTTGCTCTTGGATATGCTCCGGCATGTCCCACGGTTTATGAATATATTGTAGAGGTACTTCACGCAATACGGGAAGATATTTTTTGACGAAAATGCCGTCTGGATCAAACTTTTCCCCTTGTGTGACAGGATGAAAGATCCGAAAATACGGTTGCGCATCGGTACCAGTCGAAGCACTCCACTGCCAGCCCCCGATGTTTGCCGCTTCATCGAAATCGATCAACTGCTGTGCAAAATAGGCCATTCCCCAACGCCAATCCACGAGCAAATCCTTTGTCAAAAAAGAAGCGGTAATCATCCGCAGCCGATTGTGCATCCAACCCGTCTCATTCAACTGCTTCATGGCAGCGTCGACAATCGGGTAGCCCGTCTCCCCATGACACCAACGGGTAAATAGATCCTTCCTATTTTCCCAAGCGACCGTTTCAAATTGTGGCAGGTAGGCATGGTCAGTCGTGTGCGGATGGAAATAGAGCACCTGCTGATAAAATTCTCTCCAAATGAGTTCCGTAAGAAAAGCTTCGATCGAGGTAACCTGCTCACCCCGCGCGGAAGCAAGCACTTCCTGTACGCTATGATACACCGTTCTTATAGACAGCGTACCTGCGTTTAGGGCAAAAGACAGCCGGGAGGTCGCATTTACCCCTGGCATGTCGCGTCGTTCTTTATACGTATAAATGTCTCCATCTAAAAATTGCTGCAATCGTTTACGTGCCGCTAGCTCCCCGAACTGCTCCATTTCCCACTCGGGGCCGATCGGTCGTTGCCGTCCAAACGCTTCCATAGTAGGAACTGGTTCACTCGCCAACTCCTTCAACCGCTCAAATAGATTCCATCTTGTCGGCTGAGAAAACGGTCTATCTTTGGTCAGCGTCTGCCAAACGCGGCGATAAGGTGTAAATACGGCATACGGTGTCCGCTGCTTCGTCATAATTTCCCCGGGCTCATGCAAAACCAGATCCTTGCATGTATGTACAAACACGCCTAGACGGCTCAACACTTCTGACACGAGCTCGTCTCGCTTGCGAGCCTCTGGCGTATAATCCCGATTGAAAAACAACTTATCTGCACCCGTCTCTTGCGCTAATTGACAGAGCACTTGCTGTGGGTTGCCGTGGCGAATCAAGAGGCGTCCTCCCAGTTGAGCCAAAGTATCGCCGAGTGCAGCTATCGCGGCAAAATTCGCATGCAGTCGCTTATCTCCTACAACCGCAGAACGACAAAGCGAATCCTCCACTATATAAACAGGAATAATCGGATCGCCTGTGGGCATAGCTGCGTGCAGAGCAGCATGGTCATGCAAGCGCAGATCCCGACGGAACCAGACGATAGCAGTCATCGTTTGTCCTCCCGAAAAAATTAGTGCTAGAAAAAGACAAAACCAGGCAGATTGCTCTACCTGGTTGTTCCCATACATTCTGATACTTACAGATTGTATTTGCGTTTGAAACGGTCTACACGGCCGCCTGCATCAACGAATTTTTGTTTTCCTGTGAAGAAAGGATGGCAGTTGGAGCAGATCTCCACTTTCAACGCTTGTTTCACGGAACCGGATTCAAATTCGTTACCGCATGCGCAGCTAACTGTAACTACGTTGTACTTAGGATGAATGTTTTGTTTCATCTCTTCTACACCTCTTTCCGCCCTGAATCGTTTGCCGAAACAGAGTTATATAAACACATATCAGATAGTAGCATGAAACACTGCCGAAATGCAACTGGTTGGCCGATTACGCCATGTTTTTCCTGCGCTGGAGTTGATCTGGAGGAATATGTGTAAACGAACCGATTACAACATCGGGCAGTTCCTGCTGATAAATTTCGATGGCTTGCTTCATGCCGAATACTTCGCCTTGCGCTTTTGGAATCATCGCCAGATAACTCTCTGGATCGATATTCAGATTCCGCAGCTGAATCAGCTTAATGCCTGTTCTGCGGATGAACTCGATCATCGCTTCCATTTCCTCTTCGCGGTCAAATACACCAGGGAAGCACAAGTAGTTAATGGACGTATACACACCCTTGGATGCAGCGTACTCAGCAGAACGCGCTACATTTTCCAACGTGTAGTTGCGCGGGCGATAGTAAGCATTATAGTGTTCGTCAATCGCGCTGATAATACTCACGCGCATCAGATCAAGACCAGCATCGACAATGCCTTTGATGTGATCCGTCAAGCCCGCATTCGTATTGATGTTGATAAAGCCCATATCTGTCGTTTCCCGTACCCGACGCATAGCAGGAACAATGATGGAAGCCATCGTAGAAGGCTCACCCTCACAACCCTGTCCAAAGCTGATGATGCTCTCCGGTGTCTTCAGATGGTGCAGCATGACTTCCACCAGCTCGTCCTCTGTCGGCTTGAAATTCATCCGCGTCTGTGGAGAAGGGAATCCACTGTCATCTGGTTGCTCGGAAATACAGCCGTAGCACCCTGCATTACAGGTATAGGAAACAGGCAAGCTGCCTTCCCAGCGGTTGAAAAAGTTATTGGAGGCCGTTAAGCATTCGTATTCCAACGCACAGTGGGACAAGTGGTTCAAAATGCGGTTTTGCGGAAACGTCTCCAACGTCTTTGCCACTCGCTGGCGCAGTTCATCCATCGGGAAGTTCAACGGGTCCCATTTGTAAATATCGTCACTCGCTCGACCCGTTACCCAGAAACGGTTATCCTTCCAGACAACTGCGGAGTAGCCGAACAATGGCAGCTTGCTTTCCTTGTTCGTTTTCACGTAGCCTGGCAGCAAGAGTCTTGTAATTCCTTGTGGCACAAGTGCGCCTACTGCTGTACAGCCATCCAACTTGACCATTTCCCCTGTGTCAGGGTCCATTCCGATCGGCTCGGTGTCCGGCAAACTAACCAACGTCGATCCTTCTGGGAGTGGGATCAGTTCTTCTTCCAGAATTTCTGTCAATATATCTCCGTTACGAGCCACTGCAAAAAGACCTGGGTGGTCGTATACATTGCCTTTTTCATCTGCGTAAACTAAATACATGGGAAAATCGCCTCGCTTCTTTGCTTTGCCCATTGTATCGCATTGAAAAAGCAATGTAAATTGTATAGGGTTACCTGCCAAGATAGGGAAGTGGATTGATCGGCACATCATCCTGTCGCACTTCAAAGTGCAAGTGGTACCCCGTAGAATTACCCGTTTGCCCCATGTATCCCAATATCTCACCCGCTTCTACGTTTTGACCAGGTGACACCAGCAACAGACGCATATGGGCATAAAAGGTTTGCAAGCCATCGCCGTGATCAATCACGACCATCCGCCCGTACCCTGACCGGTTGGCGCCTGCCTCCACAACAACTCCTGCCCTCGCTGCCAAGATCGGGGTCTTTGATTCCTGTTCATTCCACAAATCCACACCCTTGTGTGTTTTTCCCCAACGCGCTCCAAATCCGCTTGTAATCGTAGCTTCTCTGACAGGCCAACTTAGACCAGCGCGAATCCTCGTGATGACTTGCCGACTTGCCGCTTGAACGGCACTTCGCTTCTGCTGAGGATCGTTGCCCAACATCGGATTGCCTTTAGCGATGGGGACATACACAACCTGCCCTACATACAGGTTGTCCGACAGCCATTTTAGCAGCGGATTTCGTTCGATTAACGATTCCCGACTTACACCGTACCGCCTTGCTATGTAATCCAGTGTTTCTCCGCGTTTCACCATATGTCCGACTTCATCACGCTTGATGATTAGCTTCATGCCCACGCTTAAAAGATGGGGGTTCGTAATGCTATTAGCCTCTACCAGATTTTTTAAAGAAAGACCGTAACGCTGGGCAATACCGGATAGCGTATCTCCTTGCCGAACAGCGTACATCACTGAATTTCCTTTTGTCGCTGGTGCAGGTGAAGCCAGACTGGCATAGGGATTAAACGCTTGAAATAACGCCTGCTCCACGACAGCTTTTTTTGCTTCCATCTGTGACTCCACCGGAGCGCTAACTTGCACGTACTCCACAAAGCATCTCCTCCTTCTTTTCCAGCTCCCTTCCTAACGGTATGCTAACGCCACAAAAAAAATGACGGTGAGTCATCATGAACTCACCGTCGTGCTAGCTGCTTTCCCTCTGCCCTGTTGCTTAGACTCAAGGGTTTGCAAAAATTCTTCGTTTGTTTTTGTATCTGCCAACTTTTTAATAAAGGAGTCGACAAACTCATTTGTTTCATTCATGTTCTTCCGGATCATCCACAGCTTATCCAGCTCTTCTTTGGTGAGCAAAAGCTCTTCGCGACGCGTACCCGAACGACGGATATCGATCGCCGGGAAAATTCTGCGCTCCGCCAGCTTGCGATCCAAATGAAGCTCCATGTTTCCGGTTCCTTTGAACTCCTCATAGATCACATCGTCCATACGTGAGCCGGTCTCAACCAAAGCAGTCGCCAAAATGGTCAAGCTGCCGCCTTCTTCAATGTTCCGCGCAGAACCAAAAAAGCGCTTCGGACGATGGAAGGCTGCCGGATCAATACCACCGGACAATGTTCGACCACTTGGAGGAATAACCAAGTTGTAAGCACGAGCGAGACGTGTAATGGAATCCAGCAGGATCACCACGTCTTTTTTGTGCTCAACCAATCGCTTTGCACGCTCCAAGACAAGCTCAGCAACTTTGATGTGATTCTCAGGCAACTCGTCAAAAGTCGAGGCAACCACCTCTCCTTTGACAGATCGCTGCATATCCGTCACCTCTTCCGGACGCTCATCAATGAGCAAGACAAACAAGTGGATATCCGGGCGGCTTTCGGTAATGCTGTTGGCAATCTCTTTGATCAGCATGGTTTTCCCCGCTTTTGGCGGAGCCACAATCAATCCACGCTGACCCAGTCCAACAGGAGAGAGAAGATCCATCAGGCGAGTGGAAACACGTGCAGGAGCTGTCTCCAGTACAAGCTTGGTTTGAGGATACAACGGTGTCAATGCGGGGAAATGAAGACGCTCTGCGGCTGTCTCAGGGTCTTCTCCGTTCACTGCCTCTACTTGAAGGAGTCCAAAGTAACGTTCATTCTCCTTCGGTGGTCTTGCTTTTCCTGATACCACATCCCCCATCCGCAGATCAAAACGGCGAATCTGCGATTGGGAGATGTAGATATCTTCCGAGCTAGGGAGATAGTTAATGGGGCGGAGGAAGCCGTATCCCTCCGGCAATATTTCGAGAACCCCCTCCATAAACATGAGACCATCCCGCTCCGCCCGTGCTCGAAGAATCGCGAAAATCAATTCCTTCTTCTTCAGCTGGGAGTAGTACGGAATATGGTATTCCTTGGCCAGCTTATAGAGATCGGTCAGCTTCTTTTCTTCTAGTTCAGAAAGTAACATACATCCACCACTCTTTATTTACTCTTAAAAAACCTAGCTCAACATATAAATGCGAAAATTGTTTTCTTACAAACCGTTACTCGGATTGCGTTCTATGCGGTGGTTCCCTTCAATGAAACGTACCGTTCCGGTTTTCGCACGCATAACAACGGAATTAGTCGTCGCACGAGTTCCTTGGAAGCGAACCCCTTTGAGCAACTCGCCATCCGTCACACCTGTCGCTGCAAAAATGGCGTCATCACCTTTCACCAAGTCGTCCATGAATAGGACTTGATGAGGGTTAGTCAATCCCATTTTAACACAGCGTTTAATCTCTTCTTCATTTTGCGGCAAGAGCTTACCCTGGATTTCTCCCCCGAGGCATTTCAGGGCAACTGCTGCCAGAACACCTTCCGGAGCTCCTCCAGAACCGAACAAAATGTCTACACCTGTATCAGGGAATGCAGTGTTGATCGCAGCGGCTACGTCTCCGTCTGAGATGAGTCGAATACGCGCGCCTGCCTCACGAATTTCGTGGATCACCTGAGAGTGACGATCACGGTCAAGCACAATAGCGACCAAATCGCTGATATCTTTCCCCTGTGCCTGCGCTACCGCTTTCAGGTTATCACGAACCGGTGCGTTGATATCGACTTTGCCGACTGCTTTAGGCCCTACTGCCATTTTCTCCATATACATGTCAGGAGCATGCAACAAATTTCCTCGGTCTGCAATGGCAATGACCGAAATCGCTCCCCATGTACCTTTTGCGAGGATATTTGTTCCCTCCAAAGGGTCAACAGCCACATCGACTGCCGGAGCCACTCCCTGGCCCAGACGCTCACCGATGTACAGCATTGGCGCTTCGTCCATTTCGCCCTCGCCAATTACTACGACGCCATCCATCGGCACTTTCATAAATTCATTGCGCATTGCGGTCGTTGCCGCATCATCAGCCTCATCTTTTTTTCCGAGACCCATCCAACTGGCAGAAGCCAAAGCAGCGGCTTCAGTCACACGTACCAGTTCAAGTGTTAAACTCCGTTCCATTCTGGAAGACTCCTCTCCTGGTGATTGGTTAACGCTGGTGGTTTTCCATGCTCTGCAGACCTACCCGAGTAATATCGGCTCCCAAGGCTTGCAGCTTGCCCACCAAGTTTTCGTAGCCACGATCTATATGTTCGAGTCCTTCTAATTCTGTCGTGCCGTTCGTTGCCAAGCCGGCAATGAACAGAGCTGCTCCCGCACGCAAATCCGAAGCTATCACTTTGGCACCATTCAGTTTGCTTCCGCCTTCGATGACAGCGGATCTTCCTTCAATCTTCAAGGAAGCTCCCATACGGCGCAGTTCATCTACATGACGAAAACGCGAGCTGTAAATATTGTCCGTCACGATGCTTGAGCCTTTAGCAAGAGTCAGCAAGGTCGTGATCGGCTGCTGGAGATCCGTTGGAAAACCCGGATACGGACTCGTTTTCACGTCGATTGATCGATAAGAATCATGTCCGATGACTTGGATGCTGTCATCCTCTTCTACCACTTGCACACCGATTTCGCGCAGCTTGGCCGTTACAGACTCCAAATGCTTTGGAATGACATTCTCCACCATCACATTGCCGTTGGTAGCTGCTGCCGCAATCATGTACGTCCCCGCTTCGATCCGATCGGGGATAATCGTATGACGGCATCCGCGCAAGCGTTCTACGCCTTGAATGCGGATCATGTCCGTTCCGGCGCCTTTGATGTTTGCTCCCATATTATTGAGCAAGGTTGCTACATCGACGATCTCAGGCTCACGGGCAGCGTTTTCAATAATGGTCACACCATCTGCTTTGGCAGCAGCCAGCATGATGTTAATGGTGGCACCAACACTGACCAGATCGAGATAAATTCGCGCACCCTGCAAGCGTCCATTTTGGGCACGGATAGTCATGACGCCGTTTTTGTTCTCCACCTCGGCGCCCATCGCTTCAAAGCCTTTGATATGCAAATCTACTGGACGCGGGCCCAAATCACAGCCACCCGGCAAGCCAACCTGGGCTTCACCGAACTTGGCGAGCAAGGCTCCCCACAAATAGTACGAGGCACGGAGCTTTTTGATGCGACCATTTGGCATGAGCATCAGCCTCATACTACGTCCGTCGATTTCCATCCAATCTTCTTCGAACAGCACGTCAGCTCCCATTTCCCGCAAGAGCTCGTGATAGATACCTACATCCTGAATACGGGGGAGATTCTCAATAACAACGGGTCCATCTGCCAGCAACGCTGCTGGGATGAGTGCGACTGCGCTGTTTTTTGCTCCGCTGATGGTCACCGTCCCCGCGAGCGGTTTTCCACCGTTGATGATCAGCTTATCCATGCTTTGCTCTCCTCAGGCGTAATCGGGAAAGAAGCACCTTCCCCGATGGAAAAGGTGCTTGGACTTTCAACACGTGTCCTTATTTTTGCATACTTGCCCAGTCAGCGAGGAATTTCTCCAAGCCACTGTCTGTCAGTGGATGGGCAATGAGTTGTTTAAATACTTTCGCTGGAATGGTAGCGAAGTGAGAACCACGGCGTGCTGCCTCCGTTACGTGAACGGGGTGGCGCACAGATGCCGCAATGATCTCGGTGTCGATACCGTGAACAGAAAAGATTTCAGCAATATCTTCGATCAATTGCATGCCATCTTGACCAATATCATCCAAGCGTCCCAAGAACGGAGACACGAAGCTCGCACCTGCGCGCGCAGCCAAAAGTGCCTGATTCGCGGAGAACACCAGTGTTACGTTTGTTCTGATTTTGCGTTTAGCGAAATACTTGGTTGCCTTCAAACCTTCTGCGGTCATTGGCAGCTTGATGACGATGTTTTTCGAAAGAGCAGCGAGCTTATCTCCCTCTTCGATCATGCCTTTTGCATCTGTACTGATGACTTCGGCACTAATCGGACCGTCAACAATATCGAGAATTTCTTTCAGGGTCTCTACAAAATCGCGTCCTTCTTTGGCAACCAAAGACGGATTTGTCGTTACGCCCGCCAGAACTCCCCATTCGTGAATCTCGCGGATTTCTTCAACGTTTGCTGTATCAATCAAAAAACGCATGATTATCCTCCCAGTTACGCGCGGTTGCTACTTCCGAACAAGCGCATTTTTCCTTGTACTACTTCCTTGATCGCATCGCGAGCAGGGCTCAGGTATTTGCGTGGATCGATCTCATTCGGCTTGGCAGCTAGCACTTTGCGAACTGTTTCCGTGCATGCGACTTGGCTTTCTGTATTTACATTGATTTTTCCTACGCCTAAACGAATGGATTCGATGATCGCTTCGTCTGGTACGCCGGAACCACCGTGAAGAACGATCGGCGCTCCAATGTTGCTCGCTACTTTTTCGATAATGTCGTAGCGGATTTTTGGAACTCCTTTGTACATACCGTGTGCTGTACCTACAGCAATCGCTACATAGTCTACTTTTGTTTCTTCCCAGAAGCGGATTGCTTCCTCAGGATTTGCCAAGGTAGCATCTTCCTCGTCAACAGACAGGTCGTCTTCTACCCCACCGATGGTACCGAGTTCACCTTCTACCGATACGCCAACAGCGTGAGCAGCCTCTACAACCTGTTTGGTCAGGCGAAGGTTATCTTCAAACGAATGATGGGAACCATCGAACATAACAGAAGAGAACCCAGCGCGAATGCACTTCATTACCATGTCGAAATTGCTACCATGGTCAAGATGCAATGCTACAGGGACTCCTGCGCGTTCAGCAGCCACTTTTGCAATCGCTACTGTATAATCGATCCCCATGTATTTCAGTGCACCCTCAGAAACACCAAAGATCACAGGCGATTTTTCTTCCATCGCAGCTTCAGTAATCGCTTGAGTAAACTCCAGATTGTTCAGGTTAAATTGTCCGACGGCGTATTTATGCTTTTTGACGTCTTCGGTAAAAGCGGTCATAGGTACCAGTGGCATTTTGTAAATCCTCCTCTAGCAGACTTCAGTCATGTGGCTTATTATACCACAGACAAGCATTTGTTAACAGGGACGCTTGTACCCTGACCTAAGCAGTCAGTTCTTAACAAGCTAATTGCTGATGCACTGCCATTCGTAGTTCATCGATATCAAACGGCTTTGTAAAATGAGTCAATGCTCCCAGTTGTGTTGCTTCTTTGATCATGTCCAGCTCTCCGTAAGCTGTCATCATGATGACTTTGATTTCCTGATTGATCTTCTTGATGTGTTTCAAGATCTCAATACCATCCATCCCAGGGATCTTCATGTCGAGGATAACCAAATCTGGCGATTCTTTTTCCACGATTTCCAATGCCATTTTCCCGTTTGCTGCCTGAAAGGTCTTGTACCCTTCTTTTCCCAGCACCTCATACAGTAAAATGCGAATCCCATACTGGTCATCCACAACCAGTACCTTTTTATCTTGCTTGTCGAACATTCTGATTCCCCCCTGACGAATGCGTTTTCTTAATTATTATGGGTTCGCCTAAAATCAGGAAACTCCTTCACCTTTTTTGCTGAACGCCTGCTTAAAATTTCCCATAGGCCTCATTTCGAGTATAATGGGAAAAACCAATTTCCCCTACACACAAGGAGCCAGATACTTACTATGGATGCTCTGTGGCTGATTTGCTTGTTAACATTTATTATCCATACGACAGAGACACTTACCTACGGAATCCGTTTTGCAGGGGTACAAACGGGCAGGATTGCTGTAGCGATGTCTCTGGTCGGGATCGTATTGCTCCTCTCCCGTACTTCCAACCTGATTCAAGGACCATTCACTGGGGGATTGATGGATCAAGCTGCGATCGAGCACGTTGATCCTAGCACACAGTTGCACGTGATTATTGCAGCGTCCTCGCTCGGAACCTTGGCGGCTATCGTACTGTTTCCCACTTTCGTCCAAATATCGAAACGAATGATCTCGCACTTGGAGTTAGCGGGCTCGATTCCGCAAATGATTCGCACGGCAGTTACTGTTGAAACCATCCGACGTGTTCACCATCATGTCCGGATTCCTAGCTGGCAAGCCATCTCTCGTTTTCGAATCAAAGGCATTCCCAAACGATTACTGTTATTAAATGCATTTGGGACAGCTATCTACACAAGCAGCGTACTGTCCGTGTTATACGCGACATTACTAGCCCCGGATTACAAAGCAACCGTTTTGATGTCTTCTGGATTAATCAACGGTTTTGCCACGATTTTCATGACGATTCTAGTAGACCCGCAAATTGCCCTTCTGACAGAAAAAGCAATGCAAGGGAAAACCACGCAGCAATCGATTCGCGACATGTACCTATGGCTGATGTTCTCACGTTTTATCGGAACGATTTTGGCTCAATTCCTGCTCATTCCGGCCGCCTACTGGGTAGCCTGGCTATCGCCCTTGTTCCATTGATCTGCTTTTGAAAGCACAAAACGCACCTGCGACTTTACATCGCGGGTGCGTCTTTTATTTATGGAACTATGTTATTTGTTCAGGGAAGCCTTCACGAAGTCACGGAACAATGGCTGTGGACGGTTCGGACGGGATGTGAACTCTGGGTGGAACTGTGTCGCTACATACCATGGATGTTCTGGAACTTCCACGATTTCAACCAGTCGACCATCTGGAGTTGTACCCGCAAAACGCAAGCCCATTTGCGCCAATTGATCACGATATTCGTTGTTCACTTCATAACGATGACGATGACGTTCATAAACCAGGGTACTTCCGTATGCAGCCTCAGTCAGCGTGCCTTCTTCCACTTTGGTTGGACCGAGACCCAGACGCATTGTACCGCCCTTGTCCTCGATATCTTTTTGCTCTGGCAGGAGGTCAATAACCGGATATGCTGTATTCGGGTTGATCTCGGAGCTGTTTGCGCCGTCCATACCCGCTACGTGGCGAGCGAACTCGATCACAGCGATTTGCATACCCAAGCAAATTCCGAGGAATGGTACTTTATTTTCACGAGCATAGCGTGTAGCGATGATTTTACCTTCGATACCACGATCGCCAAAGCCGCCTGGTACGAGGATACCATTTACATCACCGAGCAGTTCGCCAACATTTTCTGGCGTAACTTCTTCCGCGTGTACCCATTTGATTTCTACTTTGGAATCGTTCGCATAGCCACCATGGTACAGCGCTTCTGCTACGGACAAGTACGCATCATGCAATTCTACATATTTACCAACGATTGCAATGGTAGTCGTTTTGGACAGGTTTTTGATTTTCGATACGAGCGATTTCCACTCTGTCATATCCGCTTCTTGGCAAGTCAGACCCAAGTGACGGCATACGTAATCGTCCAACCCTTGTGCTTGCAATTGCAGTGGTACATCGTAAAGGCTATCCGCGTCTATACATTCCACTACCGCGTTTTTATCGATATCACAGAACAGAGCCAACTTGTCTTTCATTTCTTGCGTCATCGGTTGCTCGGTACGTGTCACGATCACATTTGGTTGAATACCCAAGCTGCGCAGTTCTTTCACGCTGTGTTGCGTAGGCTTGGTTTTCATTTCACCTGCTGCCTTGATATATGGTACCAGGGTTACGTGAATGTACATGACGTTTTCGCGACCGATGTCACTTTTGATCTGGCGGATGGATTCAAGGAATGGCAAGCTCTCGATATCCCCAACAGTTCCACCGATCTCGGTAATCACTACATCTGCCCCGGTTTCGCGACCTGCACGGAAAATGCGATCTTTGATTTCGTTCGTGATGTGAGGAATAACTTGAACGGTTCCTCCCAAATAGTCGCCACGGCGTTCTTTGGCAATGACAGTCGAGTAAATTCTACCAGTTGTCATATTGGAGTTAGCGCTCAGGTTGATATCGATAAAGCGCTCATAGTGGCCCAAGTCCAGGTCTGTTTCCGCACCATCGTCCGTTACGAAAACTTCCCCGTGTTGATACGGACTCATCGTTCCCGGGTCAACGTTGATGTATGGGTCACACTTCTGGATGGTTACCTTCAGACCCCTATTTTTCAAGAGTCGGCCCAGAGAAGCCGCTGTAATTCCTTTTCCCAACGAGGATACAACCCCGCCTGTCACAAAAATATACTTCGTCATCGTTAACGTCCCCTCTTTCCCTCACCCTTAAGTTGTTATAAAAATCGAATGAAGACGGCTCCAAAAAAAAAGAAAAACAAAAGCGAGTCCTATCCCGTAAAGAAATGGGGTAGGGGCACTTTTGTTTTATAGTTTCCCATATTTGATCCTTCTTCATGTGAAGCCCAAGGAGTATTTTATCTGTCCCTTAAGCGGAAGTCAAGGACCTATTTATCGTCTTCCTCGTCGAGCTCTTCGTCAGATTCCTCTTCCGCAAGCTCTTCGTCTTCTTCGAACATCTCATCATCTTCGTCTTCGAGTTCTTCCTCGTCGATTTCTCCATCGATTTCTTCTTCTTCGATTTCAGAATCTTCGTCGACGAATTCCTCTTCGTCCTCAAAGATGACAACATCGTCTTCCTCGTATTCCTCGACACCTTCGTCTTCGGAATCGTAATCGTCGAAGTCATCTTCCGTGACGATTTTCTTCTTCTTCGTTCCGCCACCCTCTTGGGTTTCTTCCACGGTGTCGGTTGGGTACCAGCGTTTCAATCCCCATACATTGTCACCGAGGCACACGAAGCGGCCATCAATGTTAATTTCTGTGTATACTTGCGCGATGATTGCCATGAGTTGTTCATCAGTCAGCTTGCGCACTGCAACCAGTTCATTCATCAGCTCGCGGAAGTTGTAAGTGCGGTTAGTTTCACGCAAAATTTCATACGCAATGTCAACTAACGCCATCTCACTCAGTTTCTCGGAATCAATATGAGCAAACAATTGACTCACTCAGGGCACGTCCTTTCCATATGAAAACGATTGATTTGAATACTGACCCGGTGCCCTGTTCGGGGGACGCAGGTTTGTATAAGTCATTCATAAATGATGTCAAAATCCCTAATTACACAACGCACAACATACGAAGGCTAACATACAGTATTCCTTATTTTAGCCGAAAATGCAAGGCTTTCAAACAAGCGAGACTCTTTTTATTAGGTAATGGTCGTAAATTTCCTTAATAATGAACTCACCCCTATACCAACCACTGATTAAACAGTTGGGGGCTAAGATAAGTGCTAACAAACGACCATTTGGAATGGACATACAAATTTTTATTACATAACATTTTGGAAAAGTAACGTACGATAGATAATATAATGAAGAGTAGAAGTTTAACTTCTACTCTTCATTATTACACACGACACCGCGTTCATTTACTGTAATATTCTTAAAATATGAATGGTAGGTTTTCTACAGTCATGAATATGGTTGAGGGGCAATTTTATTTGCTTTATTTTCTCCTAGATTTGTTGAGAGCGACGCAGGAATGAACTCCGAGGTGTCCGCTTCGATATGCACATGTTTTTCAAGCAATGCCAGTAGATAATGAAAGGTAGGAACCGATTCTTTGGCAAGGATAATTCCTTTTTTGTCGATCAGGACAGCAGATGGGATGGCATCGATTTGGTACATTGAAAACGAAATGGAAGAGTTGATATACTGAATATCGTCCTGGTTTTGAGTGTCGTGAATGAGCTTTCCTGAATAAACAACTAGTAATTTAAGCTGAGGAAATCGTAGTTTTACCTTCTCTAAATGTGGAATAATTTGCTGGCATATGGGACAACCTTCTGCCGTGAAAAGTGCAAGTGTAGAGTGGCTTTTCATCTCTGTAAAATCAATGCTTGTTCCAGACGGACTGTTATCGATCAGAACCGGGGCTCTGGAGCCTATCCAGTTGTCTACACTCGGTTCTTTTTCTTTTGCTTGTAATTTATTGATAAAATCTGCTACTAGTTTTGTTAGCAAGTAAATAACGACGAATTGCACAATGACAAATACCCATAACGCAATCACAGACCATTGTATAAACGTTTCCACAGAGGATCTCTCCTTTTTCGTGAGGGAATGATATTTATTTTTGTGCGACTAGCTCGTGTACTTTCTTCCGAATGCTCCCTAGATGTTGACCAATCAGAATCACAAGTGTGGACAACAATACGATGATCATTAACGTCCAGTACTCTTCTCCATATACGGTCCTGAAATTCCCTGTTTCTAATGCCCATGAGAGATTCCCATAGGTGGTCGGTATTTGATAGACCCAGAGACACATCGCAATGAGCAAGACGTTTCGGCTGACCAGTACCCATGATAGATTGTGATTGCCGACGATGCCACCGCAACCACATGATATTTCTCGTCTTCCGCGCAATAAATTGACCACAATAGCCACGCTATACAGGAGTAGTAAACCACTACCAGCCAGAGCTGCCCAGGAATAGTACAGCCCGAAAATGAGTAGCAATCCAATCAGCAATTCAGAATAAGTGTCGAGGACGGCAAAAAATCTAATAGATCGTTCAGGCAGTATTTTGTAGTCTTTTACAATTGAAGCATGAGTCGTTCTGTTTTTGATTTTTGATACAGACGAGCTTATAAACAACAGTGCTAGAATCATGCGAAAGATAAAGGATGCGATTTCCAATTTTTCACCTGCTTTCCACTGGTGTTGCATACC
This sequence comes from Brevibacillus sp. HB1.4B, assembly GCF_013284285.1. Lineage (NCBI taxonomy): Bacteria > Bacillati > Bacillota > Bacilli > Caryophanales > Paenibacillaceae > Brevibacillus > Brevibacillus sp. HB1.4B. The sequence continues at coordinate 155,902 of NZ_JABSUT010000007.1, read as the reverse complement.
ATTGTGCTTGAGCATGATACATCTGCGCATATTCTTTATTACGTGAAATCAGTTCATCATGCGTTCCAGACTCGACTAACTGACCATCCTTCATCACGATAATCCGATCTGCCATTTTAGCGGCAGCCATACGGTGTGAGACAAATAGGGTTGTTTTATTTTCAGTCAGATTTCGTACGAGTTGGTATACAGAAAGCTCAGTCATGGGATCAAGAGCTGCTGTTGGCTCATCTAAAATCACAATATCACTATTTCGAAACAGAGCACGAGCCAAGGCAATTTTTTGCCATTGTCCTCCAGAAAGATCGGTTCCCTCTTGCAAATAGCGACTTAAATAGGTTTGGTAGCCATCTGGAAGTTTGGAAACGATTTGATCCACGCCAGCTGTAGCGGCAACTTCTTGCATCCATTTTAGATCGTTTATTCGTTCGGTATCACCAAAACCAATATTATCTTGTAACGTATAGGCATATTTGATGAAGTCCTGGAAGATCACGGTCATATTTTTGCGTAAATCATCAGGTTTGATCTGGCTAATACTGAGGCCATCAAAGGAAATGTCACCCTGTGATATGGGATACAACCCCATCACACATTTGACCAAGGTTGATTTACCCGAGCCATTTTCACCGACGATTGCGATTTTTTCACCAGGCCGTATGTGCAAGTGAATATCCCTTAGAACAGGATTTGTCGTATTCACGTAGGTAAATGACAATCCTTTTATAAAAATGCCCTGTTGTAGCGGTGCAGGAAAGAGAGCCGAGCCTTCGTCGCTTGCATCCTTTTCAGGGTGTTCATATTCGATGAAATCAAAAAAATCGTTTATATAAAGAATCTCTCCAAATATTTTGGCAAACTGGTTAGATAGCTGATTGGTCAATCCTTGTGTTCCCTGCACAGCTTGTCCGATTGCTACAAACTCACCGATTTGCATAGAGGTGGTACGGATTAACCAGATGATAATTCCAGCTGTCCCAAAGTACAAAAGTGCGGTAAACCCATCTAGGCCGACCTCCGTTGCTTGTTGCTTTCGCAGCACCTTTAATGTTTCAGTGAACTGGTGGGTAATGGAGGTTGACCATCTTTTCAGTAGCATTTGACCTAAGCCAAATAGTCGAATTTCCTTGGCTGACTGCCGATCTTTCAATAAAAAACTGGTATATTGTATGTCGCGAATTAAGGGGGTTAAGCCGTATCTGAGCCAATAATTGATACTGCCAAACCGAATTTGAACAAAGAAGACGGGAATTGCCGCGATCAGACTTAAAATGACGAGGCTCCAGTGAACGGTAAACAAAAAGAGCAAGAAACTGAAAATAGTAATGCTGGCTCTAACGATCTCTAGTAGGATCGTGAGTGGTGATAAAAAGCGTGTGCCCACATTCAAGTGAACTCTCTCTAAATGATTGTAAAAATCGGGAATATCAAAATAGAAAAGCGGTACCGCTTCTACCTTTTGAAGTACAAGTGATTGTGCCGCGAGTTCCAAAACATTTTCAAGCTTTCCATTCAGGTATTGTTGGATATTGAGAAGCACAGATGTAGCCATCGCTATTAAAAATTGAAGTGAGAGTAAGAAAAAAGCATAACGATAATCACCCACTTGGAGTTGAATGATTTTCGCGACCTCATTGATCATTTCTTTAGATAGCCAAAGGGTGGCTACTGGTAGTAAACCAATCATGATTGTTAAGCAAACTAAAAGCGCGAGAAGTAGCCGGGCATGTGCCCATAAGAAAGTGAACAGCTTGATAAATGATTGAACAATCATGAGGAACACCTTTTCTAGTTTTATTGGATGTTGTGGAGCTCTTGCTTCTCCTTGTGCTTCAAGATGTCTACTAGCTCACCAACTGAGCGTCCTACATATCGAATGATCCCCTGTGAGTCAACAATAAACAGGCTTGGGAAGTTGATGATTTGTAATTCGCTCATGGTTTTTTTGTCGACGGGAACCATCGTAATTTTTCCGCTAAATGTGTCGATAAAGTGCTGATAGTCAGAATCATCCTGCTTAACCGCACATAAGAAAGGAAGGTTGGTTGTTTTTTTCTTGATATGGGTTAAGTATCTTTCTACTTCATGATGGCATGTATCACATGAGGGGGCAGCGAACATGACAATGGTTGGTGTTTGTGAAAAATGCGTGGGGAATATAAGTGACTCTTTGAGATTTACACCGATAAAATACTGGTTTAGAAGTGAAAAAAAAGAATCTTCTACAGAAAAGAGAGTAACGATATTCCTGAACTTTCGGTATGAATAGAGTTGCATGCCGAATAAAGCAACTGCTACCGTTAGTGGAATGAGAACGTACACAGAAACCTCCCTCAAACTCCATTTTGGTAAATATTTGTAAATAATATATCATTTGACAGTTTTTGTTGCAATTCTTATAATTGAATCGAAAGTAAAAAATGTAAAAATATGGAGGTTATGACTATGTTAGATCAATTTTCAAAGTTAATTGGTGTCAAGAATGATTCTAAAAACGGTTTCATTGATCCTCCCTGCACCATTAATGTGTTTTGTATTCTAGAAAAGGGGACAGCAAAACATAACTTGCAGAACCCTCTTAAATTTACTTGCTGCTAGGAAAAAGAATCATTTAGGGGATGAGGGTACCAGCAATACACGAAAAATTTGCTAGGATGCTAAATCATCCTCTCCAAACAAACCTTCAAAACCACTAGAAATGTGGAGCTGGAGGTTTGTTTTGCATTCACAAATTTTCTTCCTAATGAAAGAAACCCCGAAAATAGCGGGGTTTCTCTACAGTCTTAAGAGTAGAAGTTAAACTTCTACTCTTGTTTTACATTTTAGAATAAGACAAGGACCACCTCGTAACAAAGAAGTGGTCCTTGTGTCATTTTCGAATCTTTCCACGTACCCTAGGATTTCTTTTAAGCCAATTACTCTGTTGCTACATATTTCTGCGGTATTGGCCGCCCACTTCATACAAGGCACCACTGATTTGTCCAAGCGATGCTACTTTGACCGTCTCCATCAGCTCGGCAAAGATGTTCTCTCCCGCCATAGCCACTTCTTGCAGACGCCGCAGCGCAGCCGCAGACACATCCTTGTGGCGCTCCTGGAATGCCCGGAGATTAATGATTTGCTGTTCTTTTTCCTCTTCGGTCGCCCGAGCCAATTCAATCTCGTAATCGTCCTCAGATGCATTCGGATTAATGAACGTGTTTACCCCAATAATCGGAAGCTCGCCCGTATGCTTTTTCATTTCGTAATACATGGACTCGTCTTGAATTTTGCCGCGCTGATATTGAGTCTCCATCGCCCCCAGCACGCCTCCGCGAGAACTGATCCGCTCGAACTCTTGCATAACTGACTCTTCTACCAGATCAGTCAACTCATCGATGATGAATGCCCCTTGCAGTGGGTTCTCATTTTTCGCGAGTCCCATTTCCTTGTTGATGATCATCTGAATCGCCATTGCCCGTCGCACAGAGTTCTCTGTCGGGGTCGTAATCGCTTCGTCGTAGGCATTCGTATGGAGAGAATTACAGTTGTCGTAAATGGCAATCAAGGCCTGCAAGGTCGTTCTGATATCGTTGAAATCCATCTCCTGCGCGTGCAAGGAACGGCCGGACGTCTGGATGTGGTACTTCAGCTTTTGGCTGCGGTCATTTGCACCATAACGATTTTTCATCACGGTTGCCCAAATCCGGCGAGCCACACGTCCAATCACGGTGTATTCCGGATCGAGACCATTAGAGAAGAAGAAGGACAGGTTTGGCGCAAAGTCATCGATGTTCATGCCGCGGCTTAAATAGTACTCGACATAGGTAAATCCGTTAGATAGCGTAAACGCAAGCTGCGTAATCGGATTCGCCCCTGCCTCCGCAATGTGATAGCCGGAAATGGACACAGAGTAGTAGTTCCGTACTTTCTGGTCGATAAAATACTGCTGGATATCCCCCATCATCCGCAAGGCAAATTCTGTCGAGAAGATACACGTGTTTTGCCCCTGATCCTCTTTCAAAATATCTGCCTGAACAGTTCCGCGAACAGTCGACAGCGTGTACGCTCTGATTTGTTTTGCTTCGTCCTCGGTAGGCTGACGCCCTTCTTTTTGAACAAAAGCATTCAGTTGCTGCTCGATCGCCGTATTCATGAACATGGCCAAAATCATAGGTGCAGGACCGTTGATCGTCATGGACACAGAAGTGCTAGGTGCACAAAGGTCAAAGCCGGCGTACAGCTTTTTCATGTCATCCAGGGTGCAAATACTGACCCCACTCGTACCGATTTTTCCGTAAATGTCCGGGCGGTAGTCAGGGTCCTCACCATACAGCGTAACCGAGTCAAAAGCCGTACTGAGTCGCTTCGCTTCATCATTTTGAGACAGGAAGTGGAAGCGTCTGTTCGTCCGCTCTGGAGTACCTTCGCCTGCAAATTGTCGCTTGGGATCTTCGCCCTCGCGTTTAAACGGAAATACTCCTGCAGTATACGGGAATTCACCTGGAACATTTTCTTTTAATGACCACTTTAAAATTTCGCCCCAATCCTCGTAATCAGGGACGGCTACTTTTGAAATGCGTGTACCCGACAACGATTCGCTGAACAGCTTGGTAACCAGTTCCTTGTCGCGAATTTTCGTGACGAATTGATCCTTCCGATACGCTTCCTTGAGCTTGGGCCAATTTTCTAGGATACGTCGGCACTCCGGATGCAGCTTTTCTTCAAAGAGAACGATTTGTTTATCAAGCACCGCCACCAGCTCGGCAGCTGCCGAATCTCCCGAGGCCAGCACCGTCTCCTTTGCACCTTGCAACTGGAACAGCTTGCGTGCAATCAACGACTGCTCTTCGGCATAGGCACGGCATTGGCGGACGGTGTTGGCAATGTCTTGCAAATAATTGATTCTCTCTGTCGGAATCAACGAAGTTTTATGAATCTTTACAGGAGTCGTATCCAAATTCTCTACAGACCAGTCAACGCTAGTCTTTTCTACAATTCGATGCATCAAGGCAGCAAACAACACATTCGTTCCCGGATCGTTAAACTGACTCGCAATCGTACCATACACAGGAACCTTCTCATCCGGCAGCTCAAAAAGCTGATGATTGCGTCGATATTGCTTGCGGACCTCACGAAGAGCGTCCTCTGAGCCTTTACGCTCAAATTTGTTGATCGCGATCACATCAGCAAAGTCGAGCATATCAATCTTTTCCAACTGAGATGGTGCCCCGAATTCACTCGTCATGACGTACATGGAGACGTCGCACACTTCTGTGACCTGCGCATCCCCCTGACCAATCCCGCTCGTTTCCACAATAATCAGATCAAAATGGGCAGAACGCGTTACTTGAATCGCGTCTTTTAAGGCAGCAGACAGCTCCATGCCCGATTTTCGGGTGGCGAGACTGCGCATATAAACACGCGGTGTCGAATTGGCATTCATGCGGATGCGGTCACCAAGTAACGCTCCGCCTGATTTTTGCTTGGATGGATCGACAGACAAGATCGCGACCGTCTTCTCGGGATAAGTGCGAATAAATCGACGAACAAGCTCATCAGTTAATGAGCTTTTTCCTGCTCCACCCGTACCTGTAATCCCTAATACCGGAATGGCTGAATCGGCTTCCACTAAACTTTCACGGAGAGGTTCTGTCCATTCACGCTGGTCCACTGCGTACTCTGCAACGGAAATAAGCCGGGCAATCGCCTGATGGTTTTGCTCACGCAAGCCTGCTACTTCTCCCTCCAGCTGCTTAACGGTTGGGAAATCGCTACGTCTAATCATGTCGTTGATCATGCCCTGCAAGCCCAATCGTCTGCCGTCATCTGGCGAATAAATTTTACAGACTCCGTACTCTTCCAATTCCCGAATCTCGCGTGGAACGATAACGCCGCCACCGCCGCCAAAAACACGGATATGCTCTGCTCCCCGCTCGCGTAATAGATCAATTACGTATTTGAAATACTCCACATGGCCGCCTTGGTAGGAGCTGATGGCAATCCCTTGCACATCCTCCTGAACAGCGGCTGTTACAATATCATCAACAGAGCGGTTGTGTCCGAGATGGATTACCTCTACTCCCGACGATTGTAAAATACGACGCATGATATTAATCGAGGCGTCGTGACCGTCATACAGACTGGCTGCGGTCACAAAGCGAACCTTGTTTTGCGGACGATACACTTCTGTTTCCATCGTTCCACTCTCCTTTTAATTAAGTTTAAAAAGGAGGAAAAACAGGGCCAAGCAGATCAAGGCGGTAGACGCGAGGTATGCTTGGCACTCTATGTTTCCCTGACTTTTTAAACTCTCCTCTTAATCGGAGACACTGATATCGCGAAGCAGAAGCGCGATCTGCTTCTCTGTGTACTCCTCAATGGTATAGTGCTTTTTCAATGCCCAGCGGCGGAATACCCACATTTCGCCCAGTACCATGATATTGTCCGCCATCAGCTTGACGTTCTTTTCGTCAATGTGCAGCGAACCATCGGCAATCCCTTTTTCCAGGATTTCGACGAAAATATGCGAAATGGCTTCTTCACGCCCCAACACGTAGCGGAGTGTTTCTTTTGGCAATGATTTGGCTTCCTGATAAATAAGCAAAACGCGGTCGCTCATCTGATCCATCACGCGGATCAGGCTCTTTAGTGCTATCTTTAATGTTTTCAAACCAGTTCCGTTGAAGTTGATCGCTTCACGCAAGCGCGTCTCCATCTCCGCATGAATGGCATCACAAACAAGATAGAGCACGTCTTCTTTTGACTCAATATACTCGTACAACGTACCAATACTAAATCCAGACGCTCGGGCAATCTCCCTTGTCGTCGTTTTATGAAAACCTTTATTAATGAAGAGATGAACGGCAGCCTCAATAATCTGCTCTCTTCTTCTCTCGATCAGTTTTGGGTCCTTTACTAGGGACGGTATCGCTTTTCTCTTGTCAGACACTCCAAAATCCACCTTTCCAACCGACTGAGCGTTTGGTCAGACGCCTCATAGAAAAGAAGGCGCAAACACTCTACTTTTGTATCATTCGCAGATCATTATACGCGAGTAAGAGCACAAAGCCAAACTTTTCTTTTCTATGTGTGTCATCGTGTTGGAAGACTGGACAGTTTCCTACTCTTTTAGCAGGAAATTACTGATCACGACACGTTGGATTTCATTGGTTCCTTCATAGATTTGTGTAATTTTGGCATCGCGCATGAAGCGCTCCACAGGATACTCCCGCGTGTAGCCGTAACCCCCGAAAACTTGAACAGCCTCGATTGTTACTTCCATTGCTGTATCTCCTGCAAAAACTTTGGACATCGCAGATGCTTTGCCATATGGAAGACCTTGATCCTCCAACCACGCTGCTTGGTAAGTGAGCAAACGGGATGCCTCGATCTTGGTAGCCATGTCTGCCAGCTTGAACTGGATTGCCTGCAAGGAAGCGATTGGTTTGCCGAACTGATTGCGTTCTTTAGCATAGTTCCGCGCATGCTCGTAGGCACCTTGTGCAATGCCCAATGCTTGAGCGGCGATACCGTTTCTTCCACCGTCCAACGTCATCATCGCGATTTTGAAGCCTTGGCCTTCTTCGCCCAGCCTATTTTCTACTGGCACGCGCACATCTTCAAAATTGACTGCAAGTGTTGGCGAGGAACGGATACCCAGCTTCTTCTCCTTTTTCCCCATTGTGAAGCCGTCCATGCCTTTTTCTACGATGAAAGCCGTGATGCCTTTATGGTTCAGCTCTGGTTGGGTGACCGCAAATACGATGTAGATTTCTGCTTCGCCCGCATTGGTAATGAAAATTTTGGTGCCATTTAAAATGTAATGATCACCATCGCGTACGGCTGTCGTGCGCATTCCCGCAGAGTCAGAGCCAGATCCCGCCTCGGTCAAACAGTACGCGCCCATCTTCTTGCCTTCTGCTAATGGACGCAAAAACTTTTGTTTTTGCTCCTCTGTCCCGAATTTGTAAATCGGCCAGCTCGCCAAGGAAACATGTGCGGACAGTGTCACACCGATGGAGGCATCCACACGGGAGAGTTCTTCCACTGCAATAACGTAGCTCAGGTAATCTGCACCTGCTCCGCCGTATTGTTCCGACCAAGGAATGCCTGTCAGTCCAAGCTCAGCCATTTGCTCAAATATGGAACGATCAAAACACTCTTCTTCGTCGCGCTCGGCTGCTGTCGGAGCTACTTGATTCTCTGCAAAGTCGCGAATCATTTTGCGCATCATTTCATGTTCTTCCGTCAGTTGGAAATTCATATGGATCACTCCCCCATGTCTTTTTCATCTGTCTATTTAATCAGCAAGCAAATGCTTGGCGATAACGATTCGTTGAATTTCGTTGGTGCCCTCATAGATTTGCGTTACTTTCGCATCCCGGAATAGACGTTCAACCGGATATTCTCGAGTGTAGCCATATCCACCAAAGATTTGTACGGCTTCTGTGGCGAGCTCCATCGCGGAGTCTGTGGCAAAACGCTTTGCCATCGAGGCTTCCATCCCACAAGAAATACCTTGGCTGCGCAGCCACGCCGCTCGGTATACCAGCAACCGGGCAACTTCTGCTTTCGTCGCCATGTCAGCCAGCTTGAAGGCAATGGCTTGCTGCTTGGCAATCGGTTGTCCGAACTGCTTACGTTCCCGCGCGTACTCTGTCGCATACTCTACTGCCGCCTCGGCAATCCCTAGTGCCTGTGCCGCAATTCCGATTCGACCGGAATCCAGATTCGCCATCGCGATACAGAAGCCTTCCCCTTCCTGCCCCAGCAGGTTGGCAGCCGGTACACGCGCATTATCGAATACGAGCTCTGTCGTATAGGAACCGTGCAGTCCCATCTTCTTTTCTTTTTTCCCAACCGTGAAGCCTGGTGTATCCTTGTCTACAATGAAGGCCGATATTCCCTTGGTTCCTTTTGTAGAGTCGGTTACGGCAAATGCGATATACGTATCTGCCTCCCCACCGTTTGTGATGAACACCTTGTTTCCGTTCAAGATGTACTCATCGCCTTTTTTCACAGCTGTGGTTCGGATACTGCTCGCATCAGAACCTGCATGCGGCTCGGTCAAGGCAAAAGCCCCGAGGTATTCCCCACTCGCAAGCTTGGTCACGTATTTGCGTTTTTGCTCCTCGGTACCGAAGTAGAGAATCGGGTTCGTCCCGACGGAGGTATGCACGGACAAAATGACGCCTACTGTCGCACTCACTTTGGAAATCTCGTGAATGGCCAAAATGTAGGAAATAAAATCCGCCCCTGCTCCTCCCCACTCTTCGGCGATCGGAATGCCCATGAGCCCCATCTCGCCCATCTTTTTCAGGATCTGACGCGGGAACTGGTCCGTCTCTTCCATCACAGGGATGAAAGGTGCGATCTCTTTCTGGGCAAAGTCTCGCACCATGCGGCGCATCATCTCTTGCTCTTCATTCAATCGAAAATCCATGTCCGTCCTACCTTTCTGCAAAGTTCCTCTCTAGCAAAAGTTCAAAAAGTCGTCATTTCAGCACCGAGAAAGTGGCGAGAACCTGAAGAAGGAGGAGCGGAATGTAGAGAACTACATGAGCACCGGACTTCAAAGGTGAATGCCACTTTCGACGTCGCATACGCTTTCAGTACTACTTCGTGATCAAAAGACGAATTTTTGAACTACCTTGCCTAGTTGTACACGTAGAAACCACGACCGGATTTTTTGCCTAGCCATCCTGCTTTGACGTACTTGCGCAGCAACGGGCATGGGCGGTATTTCGAATCACCGAATCCTTCGTGCAGTACCTCCATAATGTAGAGGCAAGTGTCCAGCCCGATGAAATCAGCCAACTGAAGCGGCCCCATCGGATGGTTCATACCCAGCTTCATGACTTCATCGATCGCTTCCGGTGATGCAACTCCCTCGTACACACAATAAATCGCTTCATTCAGCATTGGCATCAGTACCCGATTGGACACAAACCCAGGGAAATCGTTTACGCTCACGGGCACCTTGCTCATTTGTTTGGACAAATCTTCTGTCAGCTGATAAACCTCATCGGATGTTTGCAGGCCGCGGATGATCTCAACCAGCTTCATCACGGGAACAGGGTTCATGAAGTGCATGCCGATTACTTTTTCCGGGCGCTTCGTCACTGCCGCGATCTCGGTAATCGGCAACGAGGATGTATTGCTCGCGAGCACCGTATGCGGCGGACATACCTCGTCCAGCTTGGAAAAAATTTGCGTTTTGACCGACATATTTTCCGTCACTGCTTCTACTACAAAATCTGCATCAGATGCATCAGCCAGATCGGTAGACAGCGTCAATCGTCCGAGAATGGCTTCCTTTTCCGCTTCGCTGAGCTTGCCTTTTTCCACGTTGCGCGACAAGTTTTTCGTAATCGTAGCAAGACCGCGTTCCACAAACGCCTGCTGAACGTCGTTCAAATAAACACGAAAGCCAGCCTGCGCTGCTACCTGGGCAATCCCACTGCCCATCTGTCCTGCCCCGATGACCATAATCGTTTGTACGTTCATGCAAAAAGGCCTCCCTTACTCTACTTTAATCAAGATGGCGTCACCCTGTGCGGCACCACTGCAAATTGCCGCGATCCCTAAGCCGCCGCCTCGTCTTTTTAATTCATAGGCGAGGTGCATAATAATCCGAGCACCACTCGCGCCAATCGGGTGTCCAAACGCGATCGCTCCGCCGTTCACATTCACTTTCTCCGCGTCCCAGCCGACGATTTTACCACTGGTCAAAATCACCGCAGCAAACGCTTCGTTCACCTCGAACAAATCGATGTCAGAAAGAGCTACTCCCGTCTTCTCCAGAAGCTTGTTAATGGCAAGCCCCGGAGTTGTCGCGATATAAGGTGCATCTGCGCCGACCTCGGCGTGACCAAGAATCGTCGCAAGCGGCTTGATACCCAGTTGCTGCGCTTTTGCATCCGACATCAACACCATCGCTGCTGCTCCGTCGTTGATTCCTGGAGCATTGCCTGCCGTGATCGTCCCGTCCTTTTTGTACACGGGAGGCAGCTTCGCCAATCCTTCCTTAGTGGTATCTGGACGCGGTCCTTCATCCACGATTACTTGCAGCGGCTCCCCTTTTCTTTGCGGAATGGAAACCGATACTAGCTCTTCGGCAAAAAGTCCTTTTTCCATCGCTTGAGCAGCTCTCTGCTGACTGCGCAGTGCCCACGCATCCTGCTCTTCTCGCGTAATCCCGTTCTCTTCCGCCACATTGCTACCGTGGACAGCCATCGCCACTTGATGAAACGGGCAAGTGAGGCCGTCATACATCATGAGGTCGCGAACCGTCGCATCTCCCATCCTCATCCCGTTGCGTGCATCCGGCAGTGCGTACGGTGCGTTGCTCATGCTCTCCATGCCGCCAGCGACTATGATTTCTCCGTCTCCTGCGCGAATGATCTGGTCCCCCAACGTCACTGCACGCATCCCTGACGCACATACCTTGTTAATCGTCTCGCTCGCTACATTCCATGGCAAACCAGCCTTACGAGCCGCCTGGCGTGAGGGCACCTGACCCGCACCTGCCTGCAAGACCATGCCCATGATCACTTCGTCCACCTGATCGCCGGAAATGCCAGCGCGCTCCACCGCTTCCTTGATTACAATGGAACCGAGCTCAACTGCCGATAACGCTTTCAAAGATCCGCCAAATTTACCAAACGGGGTACGCGCTGCCCCAACAATGACCGTTTTCATCGAATGACCTCCATTCGGATGATTTTCACATCAACAAAAACTAAATTGATCGAGCGTTCGTTCATTTTGCATACTTTTATTTTGCCGTCTTCCGTACGAATAGTCAATCAATAATGAAAAAAAGAGCAGCCTGACTTTTGGGAGAGTCAGGCTGTTCTTGCTATTGTCGTGCCATCCAGCTTAGTTTCCAGAAGCCTTGCTTGTTTTTCTGCATTTTATAGGCAATCTTATCACTATTGTCCTTGAAGGCCACCCATACAACCGCTTCCTTGTCAGACGTTTGCTCAAGCGTTATGTCACTTGCCAAGTCTCGCATCTTTTTTAACTGCTTCCAGCTATTTCTTGCTGCCACCGGATCTTTCTTCATATCTTCCAAGTATTGCTCCGGTGTTGGCTTCTCTGATCCATCGTCCTCGATATGCAAAGCGTACTGCATTTCGAGCTGACCCTCTTGCTGTGCTTGCACATACAGCTTCCATACATCGATTGGAGATAACCCACGCAAAAGCTCATCTTTTTTCTCATACATGTAATTGTAATAACGATCCTGTTCCTCTGGCTTTAAATCAAATACGGACGTAGCTACTGGTGTTTGTGTGCCACCCTGGGGGACATCTACGACATCCTCATTAACGGTACCGTTGCTGTTCAGTTTGAAAAGATAGACCTCTTTGCCTTGGACATAGCTTATGGTATACCAATGAAGCTTTTTATCCTTCCATCCAACAAACATCTCCAAGCCCACGTCTCTTTTTAGCAGAGCCTCCGTCTCGATCATTGTCCAGTCTTTTCGCTGATATCCTTCTTTTGCGAGAATCGAATAGCCCCAGTACTCTTCTGTGCCATCGTCCCCGCTTCCGCCATAATTGTCTACAACTGTGTAAGGGAACGAAATCTTGGCTTTGATTTGGTCTTGTGTCATCCCAACACGCAAGACATCGATGATCTCATCTACCGTTCCCATAATCACATGATCATCAGAAGCTGGGTGAGCCTTTGGATCGGGCTTTTGATGGGTACCTGGCTCAGCAGACGTTCCGTTCGGCGTATGTGTACTCGTGCTTTCCTTTTGCAGTAAATAAGGGGCAAACCCAATGACAAGCACAACCGCAACAAGTGCTGCGCTTACAGGGTAGATGAAACGAAACCTTTTCTTGCCTTTCTTCTCGATATTCATACGAATCCGCTCCTCCAAGCTAGTCGTATTGTCCATTCCGCGCAACAGTGTCCGGTCAGCCGTTTCCTTGAATTCCTCCAGCAATTTATCCAGGTTCATTCGATCCCCTCCTTTTCCAGGAGCGCTTTAAGTTTCTGGCGTGCACGGTGCATTTTCGTATAAATCGCTCCTGCGGACGTGTCCATAATCACCGCAATCTCCTCGACGGACAACTCTTCGTAGTAGTGAAGAACAATCAACTGACGATAGCTATGCGGCAGCTTCATGACAAGATGAGCAAAACGGGCGCGAAGGTCATTTTGCAAAACGGTCGACTCTGCTCCCTCGACTACCTCTATGTCCACTTCCGGTTTGAAAAACAGGTGACGGAACGACCACGAGCGTAGGTGTTTTTTCGCTTCGTTGACGGCGATTCGGTACACCCATGTTTGCATCGAGCTCTCTTGGCGGAATTTCCCCAAATTTTTGTAAGCTAACAGGAACACTTCCTGTGTGATATCCTCTGCAAGGCTGCGGTCCTTGACCATCAAATACACGAGTCGCAACACCTTTTTCAGATAGTGCCGGATCAATTCATCGAATAATGCCTCTTTTGTTTTGGTTAAGCCTTTCTCTGCAAGCTCCAGCTTCCTCACTCCCTTCCCACTCCATTAGATTCAGCTGGCTCCTCTATCTTACAGTTTTTTTGCAAAAAATAATGCGCAAGCCTCGTCGCTTGATCAGCACGAGACTTGCGCATGGTATGAACCTAGATGGCGTCTGCGAGAATTTCCGCGACGTCGCGTGTTTTGACGTGATCTTCCTGCTCTTTGGTCTTGATTCCATCGTTCATCATCGTCAGGCAGTATGGGCATGCACTGGCGATTTCCGTCGGCTTGACCTCCAGAGCTTGCTCCGTACGTGTAACGTTCACACGAGAGCCCTCATGTTCCTCCATCCACATCAAGCCGCCGCCCGCTCCACAGCACATACTGTCGCAGCCGCTGCGCTTCATCTCGACCACCTCTACGCCAGGAATGGCTTCGAGAATTACACGTGGTTTGTCGTAAATTTCGTTGTAGCGGCCCAGGTAGCAGGAATCGTGGTAGGTGATGCGTTCCTTGACTTCCTTGGTTGGCTTCAATTTGCCTTCCTTCACCCACTCCGCCAACAGCTCGGAGTGGTGGTACACCTCTGCATTCAATCCAAACTCCGGATATTCGTTCTTAAACGTATTGAACGCATGCGGGTCGCAGGTGACGATTTTTTTCACTTCATACGCTTCAAACAAGGCAATATTTTCTTGGGCGAGCTGCTGGAACAAGAACTCGTTACCAATGCGGCGGGCCGTATCGCCAGAGTTCTTTTCCTCGTTGCCCAAAATGGCGAACTTCACACCCGCTTCGTGCATGAGCTTCACAAATGCCTGCGAGATTTTTTGGCTACGCAAGTCAAATGATCCCATCGAGCCTACCCAGAGCAAGTACTCGAATTCTTCGACCTGCTTCACAGTTGGCACCTCGTATTCACCGTTCAGACCTTCAATCCATTTCGTCCGGTCTTTGCGGTTAATTCCCCACGGGTTGCCCTGACGCTCGATATTGTTCAAGGCGCGCTGCGCTTCTGCTGGCATGCTGCCTTCTGTCATGACCAAGTAGCGGCGCATATCGATGATTTTATCTACGTGCTCGTTCATCACCGGGCATTGGTCTTCACAGTTGCGACAGGTCGTACAAGCCCACAGCTCCTGCTCGGTAATGACATCGCCGATCAAGCTTTTCTCATAGACTGCAGTTGCTCCTTCCGCTGTCGCCGCTACTTCAGATGCTTGGATTGCAATCTGGTTGGCAGTCGTCTGCGAAAAGGCGAAGTTAGGCATCCATGGTGTACGCGATGTCACCGACGCACCTTTTTCGGTCAAATGGTCGCGCATTTTCGTAATCAAATCCATTGGGGAGAGCATTTTTCCCGTTCCAGAGGCCGGGCACATATTCGTGCAGCGACCACACTCCACACAAGCGTACAGGTCGATGAGCTGCGTTTGCGTAAAATCCTCGATTTTGCCGACACCAAATTCTTCCTGCGTCTCGTCCTCGAAGTTGATGCTGGTCAGCTTACCTGGCGGGTCCAGCTTCTTGAACCACACATTGACAGGAGCAAACAGCAAATGCGCGTGCTTGGACTGCGGCACATACACCGCGAAACCGAGCAGGATGATCAGATGCAGCCACCAGAAAACGTAAAAGCCTACCACTGCACCTGTTGTCCCTACTCCAATCGCAGAGAGTACGATCGCGAAAACAGATGAGATCGGAGCGAACGCCGATGGCTCATGTCCGAGCCAAATTTGTTCAAAAGCGAGCGAGAACAGCACAGTCGCCATCAGGGAGGAAATCAGCAAGAGGACGATCCCCGATTTGAAGCCGCGCTTCAGACGCTTGAGCTTTTCGATATAGCGGCGGTAAAAAGCGTAACCGACCGCAGCCAAAATGAGAAACGTGGTGATCTCCTGCATGACAGAGAAGTATTTGTGGGCGCTACCAAAAGGAAGCTCGTAGCCTTTCAAAAGCCCTTTGATAACCAGCTCGATGGCTCCGAATTGCAGGGTGATAAAGCCGTAAAACATCACAACATGCATCACGCCGCTCTTTTTGTCCTTCAACAGCTTCTTGTGGAAAATGACGTTGTCCAGCATCAGATTGATGCGTGCCCCAAAGTCATTTTTCACATCCGGCTTTTTCCCCAGCTTGATAAACAAGTATCTGCTGTACACGACATGCCCGGCTAAATACAGCCCGTAAGCGAGAACCAGGAAAAAGGCGATCAAATTAATGAGTGCCAGCATGTTTTCTACTCCCCTCTATTGCGAGTTTGTCTTTGGACGTGGAAATCGTTTTTTCTATCTTATCAGAATCATGGAAATAAATGAATGAGTATTCAGTCAGTCCGTTTATTTTTTTCGAAAAATGCAACGATACTGAGCGACCGCTCATAATGAATACAACTCGATCTTATCACACAAGTTGCGAATCATCCATCCTCTTCGAAGAGTTGGAAATATTCTTACGAAAAAAAGAAACAGCTACCTTCATACGGGTAGCTGTTGATCATGTTTATTTTCCTGAGGCTTCCTTCGTCTCGGCAGTAGGTTGGTCTTTCTTGGCCTTTTGCTCTGACCGTACATCTGCGAGTGATTTGACCTTGGTTGCTTTGATGCGCTTGTTACGCGGCAGATCAGTCGGCTCCAGATTGTCTACCTCGTCTTGCATGAGTGCTGCGATACCAACCGCTTTGCCTTTTGCAGCCATGCAGTATTCGCAGTTTTCCTCGTCGTGCTCGTGGTATTGCTTCGGCTCTGGATAGGACGTGATAACGCCTTCAAAATTGCGCAGCACAACTTTATCGGATGCTTGTGAGATGATGTAGTTCGGGCTGACAGGAATTTTGCCTCCGCCGTGTGGAGCGTCTACTACAAAAGTCGGAACTGCATAGCCGGAAGTATGGCCGCGCAGGTGCTCCATGATTTCGATCCCTTTGCTGACAGGTGCGCGGAAGTGTCCGATTCCCTCTGACAGGTCGCATTGATAGATGTAATACGGGCGAACGCGGATTTTGACCAGGTCCTGCACCAGCTTTTTCATCGTATTCGCACAATCGTTGATACCAGCCAAAATAACTGCTTGGTTGCCGAGCGGAACACCAGCGTTGGCGAGCATTTCGCAAGCTAGCTTCGCTTCCGGTGTAATTTCTTTCGGATGGTTAAAGTGTGTATTGAGCCAAACTGGATGGTATTTTTTCAGGATATTGCACAGGTTTTCGGTAATGCGCTGCGGGAATACAACGGGTGCACGCGTACCGATCCGAATAATTTCAACATGTGGGATGTCGCGCAGGCTGCTGATGATGTATTCCAATACACGGTCATTGATCAACAAACCGTCTCCACCGGAGAGCAGTACATCGCGGACTTCTGGTCTTGAGCGGATGTAATCGATACAGGCATCCAACTGTTTCTTTGGTACTCCCATGCCGATCTGGCCGGAAAAGCGACGGCGCGTACAGTAACGGCAGTACATGGAGCATTGGTTCGTCACCAGGAAAAGCACGCGATCTGGATAACGATGCGTCAGACCAGGCACAGGAGAATCGGTATCCTCGTGGAGTGGGTCTTCCATGTCGTATTTGGTACGAACCATCTCAGAGGACAAAGGTACAGACTGCATGCGAACCGGATCGCTTGGATCGTCTGGATCCATCAGATGAGCATAGTACGGTGTGATATTGAGTGGAATGGTTTGCGTAGAAATACGTACGCCCTCTTCCTCTTCCGGTGTCAGGTTGATTACCTGCTTCAAATCATCGACCGTCTTGATGGTGTGCGTAAGCTGCCACATCCAGTCATTCCATTGCTCGTCCGTGACATCCTTCCAAAGTTCTATCGAACGCCAATCGCGTTTTGTCGCTACTGTCATGTGCATCCCGTCTCCCCTCGTCTTATGGTGAACCTCTTCGTTTCACTCAACCAACAAGAGATGCAAGTGCCATGCCAACAAATCAAAAGATTTAGAAAATAAGGAATAGAGCGTTTCGTGAGCGCTTCTTATCCATTTGATCCTTCACGAGTCTGCCGAATTTTCGGCAATCAACAGGGAGGGATCACCCGCTGCGAGAGCTTGTATTGCAGTGTCTGTCTGGGGATGCCTAAGAGTTTGGCAGCACGAAGTACATTGCCGTCCGTTTGCTGCATCGCATCTTTGATCACCTTTTCCTCTACCTCACGCAAAATCTCGGGCAGCGTACAGCCTTCCTTTGATAAAAGTTGTGTCGAAATAGGTGCTTCATTTTTCTCAGACGGCGAGCGTTCCAGCAAATGAGCCGGAAGATGGTCCAACAAAATGATGTCCGACTCCACCATATTCATGGCTGCTTCTATGACATGTTCCAGTTCACGTACGTTTCCCGGCCAATCATACGCAGCAAACAAACTAGCCACTTCACCGCTGATTCCACGCACATTCATACCGAAGATCCGGTTGAACTTTTGCAAGAAATGATCGATCAGCATATCCACATCTTCTCTGCGCTCGCGCAATGGCGGCAGTTCAAAAGAGACGACGTTGATCCGGTAATACAGGTCGGTTCGCATGATTCCTCTTTCCACGAGTGACTGTGGTGCTTCGTTGACTGCGGCGATTACTCGTACATCCACTTTGGTCGACTGGCTTCCGCCGATCCGTCTGATCTGACCGTCCTGGAGGACTCGCAGCAGCTTTGCTTGCAAATCGAGCGGCATGCTGTTCAGTTCATCCAGAAATAGAGTACCACCGTCCGCCAGCTCGAATAACCCTGGCCGATCATCGGCTCCTGTGAAGCTTCCTTTTGTCGTGCCAAACAGCAAGCTTTCGAGCAGCGCGGCCGGCAGTGCGGCACAGTTTTGCGCGATGAATGGCTTACTGCTGCGGACAGACGCGTGGTGAATAGATTGGACAAACAGTTCTTTTCCCGTCCCGGTTTCGCCGTATATCAACACGGGAGAAGTTGTCCGCGCAGCTTTTCGAGCGCGTTCTTTGAGACGTTTCATTTTTTCACTCATCGTCAAAATGTCTTCGAAATGGAAAGTCGTTTCATCCACCGAGCGTTTTGTCCGTTTCGGCTTGCTAATCTGGGCCTGAAGATCAACCAAACGCTCCGACAGTTCTTTTAGCTTGCCGATATCCTTCGCCACCTCGACTGCCCCGACTAACCTTTTGCCTACTCTCACTGGAAGTGTCGTGTTGATTGTCTCCACGCGCATTCCCTTCCAGTTTTTATATGTCTGTGTCTGGTTGTAGATTGATTCGCCACTATCGATGACACGAAGCAGGGTACTCGACTGTCGATCAAGCGAAGGAAAAACCTCCAACAATGGCTTCCCCAACACCTCTTCTGAGGTTAGGCCATCGAGCTTGGCTGCGACGTGATTGTAGAAAATCGTAATGCCATTAGCGTCCACAACGTGAATTCCTTCATCGATAGCGCCCAAGATCGCCTGCAACATTTCTACCGTATCTGACAACGGCATCCTGGCTTTCACTCCTTCCTTCCATCCATGCTGCCAAAAAATCATCACTTCGCCGAATATTCGGCACTTTTACAAGGTTATCGATTACGCCCTACCTGAATGGCAAGCATTGCGGTATACAATAAATGTCCCAATATCCAGATGAAAAACGCTGTCAAACTCATCGCGGATTGACTCAACAGGCTAAATGGGAAAAACGCGACAGAAAAACCGAGCATCCAGTACAGCAAGTATCGTACCGATCGGGCTTTTCGTTCCCGCGGGTAAAAGTGCATGAGAAAAAAGGCGACGATCACACTAATCAGCAGATGAATCAATAGTTCTACAATAGAGGGCAGGTTTTCCATACCCGGCACATAGCTGACATCAATTAAAACGGGAAAGGTATTGGTATCAAACAAACCATCTCCGAGCGCCAAAAAAGCAGCAAGACCCAGACCGGCTATTAGTCCATTTGTGAGTACAAACATGCTGTATCCCCCTTTCACTTCAGCCGCAAGTAATCCTATTGTACGTGCAAAAAACCGCCCTTGCAAAGGGCGGCTTATTTTCCTAGCTCTATTTTCAGCTCATGCTCACCAGCATACTGCTCATTCATCCATAGCTGGTACGCAATTTCTACCTGTACAGGAACCTCTGCTTCGTAGCGGATTCGCAGTTTGTTCGTATGCGTCTCCATTGCAAACGGACCATAGGGACTTTGATAGGTAGAATGGGTGCTGGCTCCTTTTTCGAATTGCTGTCTGGTTGAAACTCCGCCCTGACGAACCAGCGTAATGGACGTATCTGTTAGCTTCAGTGTCGTGCTTACTTCGCCTACGCCTTCCATCTGCTCTTTGTAGGTCAAGTACCACGCGGTTGCTTTTTGTACGCGCTTGCCTTCATAACTGTGGGTCGTTTCTTCCCAGTTGCCTTCGACATGATGTCGTGCCGTCAATTTCACTTGTATGTCTTGCATGCTGCTTCCACACTCCACTTTCTTTCGCTTCCCATTTATCCCTACATTCTACCCTTCATCGCTCTGGTGTGGCAACCGCCGCCTCCGCTTTGGCATCAGCCAGCAGGTATTTCATGGTAGCAGCAATCCCGATCGCCGCAAGCAACAGCAGACCTGCCAACACCAAGTACCCGACTCCTGCCCCCGTGTAATCGATCATAGCCGTAAACAAACCAATAAGGACCAAACGCATCATCATTCCGATTGAGTTGAAAAAGCTCATCACCCGCCCCATCTGATGCTTCGGCACAACTGTCATATAGAGCGATTGCCGAATCAAGCGCACGGAAGCGTTACTCCACCCGTAAAACGTGTACGCCGCAATTAACGCCCAGCCATACGGCAAAGCAACCATGACAACAATGGCAATCGCGAACAACAACGTATTGACGATCATGGCTGCCAGCTGCCCCATCTTGCGAACGACGATCGCAACGAGTAAACCTGCCGCCACGGCCCCCAGTGCATACGTGACTTCACCTAGCGAATAAACCGAGACACCCTCCTGCAGCGTTTGGCTTATGTAAACAGGCTTCAATAAGTTCGTCGCCATAACAGCAATGAAGGGCATGAGTGCCGATATGCCAAACAGCAGGAATCCCTTCTTTTGCCGAATGTACCGCCAGCTTTCCATCAGCTGCCCCGTCCAAGCGACACCCTGGCTTTGCTTCGCTTCTTTTTCCAGCGTGAAGGTATACGTCATGGTAGACAGCAAGGTAAAGGCGAACAAGTAGGTAATCGCATTGAAAATAATCACCACATGCAGCCCGTAGGAGCTAAGCAAAATCCCTGCAAACGCGCCAGCAAGAACAGATGCAGTCTGTCCTTCGATCTCGAGCAGACTGTTGATGCTGTTGTAATGCTTGGGCTCAAACGTCTCCTGAACCAGTGCGGACTGCGTCGGGTAATGAATTTGGTACATAAAAGTCGTCGTCAAATAGATAACAATCAGCATCCACTCGGTGTACTCTCCGAAAAAGCCCCAGATCGCAAGCATGCCAAGCACACCAAATCCGATCAAGTTTTCTACCAGCAGCATTTTTTTGCGGGAATAACGATCGATGAGCGTCCCGATATACGGCCCGATGAAAAACATCAGTACCGCAGAAGTAAACATGGTGGAGCCCAAAAGTTGAGCAGAGCCTGTCGTTTCCACGAGGTACCAAGCAATCCCGATCATCGTCATGCCTTGCCCAAAGCCAGAGAACAGATTGGAAAAGAACAGCTTTCGAAATGGTGCGTAGGCAAATACTTCTCTCATGCAGACAACTCCTTTGTAAGAAAACCTCCGTCGACTATTAAATCATCTCACTATTATGATTGTACTGACAATTTTATACTTTGTAAACTAAAATGTTTATTAATTGAATTGAACGTCTACCACCAATAAGAAAAGCCCCTGGTTCTTTTACAAAAACCGGGGGCTTAATTACGCGGATATCTTATTTCACAAAGCTCAAGAGCAGCTCGCGAACGATTTTGGATGCCGCGATTTGCGTCATTTCACTGTGGTCATACACAGGAGCAACCTCCACCAGGTCGCAACCGATGACATTCGCACCGTTGTTTGCCATGAAGTGAATGGTATCGAGCAACTCACGAGAAGTGATGCCGCCTGCTTCTGTTGTGCCTGTTCCCGGAGCGTGCGCAGGGTCCAATACATCGATGTCAATCGACAGGTAGATTGGACGGTTGCCGATAGTAGGCAGCACTTGCTTCACTGGCTCCAGTACATCGTATTTGTACAGATGCATGTTTTCTTTTGCCCACTCGAACTCATCTTTCATACCGCTACGGATACCGAAAGAGTAAACATTTTTGCCGCCGATCAGGTTGCATACCTTTTTGATCGGGGTGGAGTGGGAGTATTCGTATCCCTCGTAGTTGTCGCGCAGGTCTGTATGCGCGTCAAAGTGGAATACGACCATATCCTTGTACTTTTCATAAACCGCTTGGAATACTGGCCAGGAAACCAAGTGTTCTCCGCCCAGACCCAATGGGAACTTGCCATCTGCCAATACTTTTGCCACGAATGTACGGATCGCATCCAGGCTACCTTCCACGTTTCCGAAAGGAAGGGGAATATCGCCAGCATCAAAGTATTTGATGTCTTCCAACAGCCTGTCCAAGTACGGGCTGTACTCTTCCAGACCGATAGAAACCTCACGAATACGGGCAGGACCAAAACGAGAGCCTGGACGGAAGCTCACTGTCCAGTCCATCGGCATACCGTAAATAACGGCTTGGCTTTCCTCGTAATTCCCGTGACTACGGATAAAAACATTTCCAGAGTATGCTTCGTCAAAACGCATAGGTGTTGTTCTCCCCCGATTAGTCGCGGGTCAGCTCAGCCACAAAGTTAGGCAGTTTGAAAGCAGCGTGGTGAACTTCCGCATTGTAGTATTTGGTGCCCAAATCTTTGATTTTCGCTGGATCTACTTCCAACGGATCGTGTTGCTTGGATGCGATGGTGAAGCTCCACAGTCCGGATGGATAAGTAGGGATGCTGCAAGTGTAGAGACGAGTAACCGGGAAGATCGATTTCAGGTCTTTGAACACGCGCTTGATCAGTTCACGGTTGAACCAAGGAGATTCCGTTTGAGCAACCATGATGCCGTCTGGTTTCAAAGCATCGTGAATGCCTTGGTAGAAACCTTTTTCGAACAGACCTACAGCTGGACCAACTGGCTCTGTAGAGTCAACCATGATCACATCGTACTCACCTTTGTGGTCATGAATATGTTTAATACCATCGATGACTTGTACATCTACACGCGGATTGCCTGTCAATGCACTCGCAATCTCAGGGAAATATTTTTTGCAAGACTCAATGACGCCACCGTCGATTTCAGCCAGAACTGCTTTTTCTACAGACGCGTGCTTTACGATTTCACGAATAGCACCGCCATCGCCGCCGCCTACAACCAGAACCTTTTTCGGGTTTGGATGCGTATTCAACGCGATATGAGAAATCATTTCATGGTAGACAAACTCATCGACATCGGTAGTCATAACCATGCCGTCGAGCACTAACATGCGACCAAACTGCTTCGTATTAATTACGTCGATTTGTTGAAACTCGGATTTCTCACTGTATAGGGTTTCTGTAATTTTCGTTGTTATCCCGTGATTTTCCGTCTGTTTTTCGGTGTACCACAATTCCATGTTCATGGCTATGTAACCTCCTTCAATTAACCGCATGAAAATACATATAACAAGAAAATTATAGTAGCTGTCTTCCAAATTGCAAGATATTTTTCTAGCAAGGAAAGTTTAACCAGCTTGCAAGCGACACATACTACTAGTAACGTAGTATGTCCTATTTTATTGATTCAACCGCAGAAAGGAGGAGAGGCACACATGGAAGTCATTCGCGAAGCCCCATTGCTGCGCTATTTGCGTTGGGCTAAGAGATTTGTAAAATTTACCATTCTCAGCCTATTATGTTTTTCTTTTGCCATCTTGCTACTCATTTTGTACTTACGCTCTCAACCACTCCCGGAAACGTTTGTGAAGCAAACCACGACGATCTACGCTTCCAATGGAGAGGTTTTGGATACGATGCACCGTGGCGAGAACCGGATTTCTGTGCCACTTGCAGAGATTTCACCCGCATTGCTTGATGCGACTATTGCGATCGAGGACCGTTCGTTCCGCGAACATTTCGGTTTTGATTGGAAACGATTAGCCATGGCCGCTTATGTCGATGTCATTAACATGGACAAGCGCCAGGGTGCCAGCACCATCACTCAACAATTGGCAAGAAATCTGTACCTCAGCTTGGACAAGACATGGGAACGAAAAATCAAAGAAGCTTTGCTTTCAATTCAGCTTGAGCTGAATTACAGCAAGGATGAAATATTAGAAATGTACGTGAATCAGATTTATTATGGTCACTCAGCTTATGGGGTACAAGCTGCTGCCCAAACCTATTTCGGCAAGAACGCCAAAGATTTGACAGTTGCAGAGAGCGCCATGCTGGCTGGCATCCCAAAAGGTCCTACTTATTATTCACCATTTGTCGATTTAGAACGCGCCAAAGCCAGACAAAAGCTCATTTTGAATGCCATGGAGCGTGACAATCTACTGACATCGAAGGAAGTAGAGCAAGCCTACGCGGAACCAATCAAGCTGAAACAGCGAACAAACGAAAATGTAACCGAGCCAGCTCCTTATTTCCGCGATTACATCGCCAATTTGGTAAAAAACAAATATGGCATCGACGAAGAAAAATTTATTCATGGAGGCCTAAAAATCCATACGACCCTTGATCCAGTCGTACAAAAAAAGGCCGAGGATATTGTCGGCTCCGTCTTACCGAAGAACAATCCGAATTTGCAAGTAGCCCTCGTCGCCATGGACCCAACTACCGGCTATATTAAAGCGATGGTAGGTGGACGTGACTACAAGGTGAGTCAGTTCAATCGCGTGCTTGGCAAGCGGCAGCCCGGCTCCTCTTTCAAGCCGATCATGTATTTGTCGGCCTTGCAAAACGGCTATACACCGCTCACTTTGATGAAAAGCGAACCGACCGTTTTTACCTACGATAACAATAAGCAGTACATCCCCGGCAATTTTGGTGGAAAATATGCAAACGCACTGATCAACATGCGTGAAGCAATCAAAACTTCCGACAACATTTATGCCGTCAAGACCATTGATTTTCTCGGGCCACAAAAAGTGGTGGATCAGGCAATGCAATTAGGTATCACCAGCTCGATGCAAGCAGTTCCCTCTCTGGCACTGGGAACTTCACCCATCTCCCCCTTGGAGTTAAACGCAGCTTATGCAGCAATTGTCAACAAGGGACAAGCAGTGAAGCCCATTGCTATCACCTCCATCGAGGACAGCGAGGGCAACATTTTGGTCGAAGAAAAACCGGAGAAAACACAGGTAGCCGACCCTGTCGCGTCTGCTCTCTTAGTGAATATGATGCAAAGTGTATTTGAACAAGGCGGTACGGGATATCGCGTAGCTGGCGAAATGAACCGACCGGTAGCAGGGAAAACAGGATCTACGGATTATGACGCTTGGCTGAGTGGGTTCACTCCGCAGCTAGTCTCTACCGTATGGGTAGGTTACGACAAAAATCAAAAGGTCGATGATGTAAAGGAAGGCTATCTGTCCAAAAAAATTTGGGCCCAGTTCATGGAAAGTGCACTTAAAGGTCAACCCCCTGCACTCTTTGACATGCCAGCTGGTGTGGTTTCTGTCTATATTGATCCCGCTTCTGGAAAACTGGCGACCGAGCATTGTCCGAATCCACAACTCTTTTATTTTGCCAGCGGAACAGAGCCTCAAGATTACTGCACGGATCACATCCCGACAAATGAGACACCGACACCTTTAAAGCCGCCAGATTCTGCGACCTTCTGGCAGCGCATGGGCAGTTGGTGGAAACCGAATAACTAAAGAAAAAAGGACGTTTCTCTTCATCGAGTACGTCCTTTTTGGTATACCTATTAACCTTGCGTGCTCTGATTGTCCCCGCCGCCCACGACTCCATCTCCATCTGCAAAAACATGGTCGTTGACGATTGTAATCAGACCGGCATTATCAAGCTGTTCCAATACTTCAAACAAGCTTTCCCTTTTTCCAGCAGGGAGCTTACTCACAAAGTTGTTTATCTCGGTCGGAGTCACGTGTGTGTGGAAATGGACGCCACCGTGCTTCACAAAATGATCATGCGATTGTTCATTACCACGGAGATCTTCTCCCAATGGGTACCGCCCCTTCCGTCAAACAGTTTGGTTCAATCCCCATTAGTGTTCCGCGATATCCCAAAAACTATGATCAATAAAAGAAATTATATACACAAACAGGGAAAGAGTGACGGCTCTCTCCCTGTTTGTTGACCTAGTGTACATGTTACACAGATATGGAAATAAGTTTACCTGACTTCAATTGTGTGAACAATTGATTTCACGATTTGTTCACAGACCGTTCACGATTTCCAACTTTAGGACAAATTTTGCTTTAATTCCTCGGTGGAGTTCTCAAACATGTCCGCGTTATTATCAATCAAAAGCTTTTTCAGAGCGGCTTTTTCCTTCTCGGATAGATCGGACAGCATAATACGTCTCTTCATGGAGTAATCCATGCGATTCACGTGATCTGCCAAAATTTTGTAGCCCCGACGCGCTTCCCTATCGATTTCCATATAGCACGCGGTTGCCCCTGCATAATAAGGACCAGCTTCATTGCGATCGACGGTTACCCAAACGAGCCAATAAGGCTTTCCATTTGGTACTTCTTCTTTATTCATCGTCCATTTGATGCCCTTTTCTACAGAACTTTTGGCATGCAAGGCACCCATGTCAATGTACGCTTCGTCCCCATCGATAATGACCGAAGACACAGCATTCAGGTCAAGTACACCTTGACCAAAACCTCCGTGTACATCGGTTTTTCCACTCATGATGGTAAAACCACCTTTTTTATTATCAAAAATATCCATTTGAACAACCTCCAGACAATCATTCTCCTTCCTTTTATTCTACTCGAAAAACGTGCGATGACGCAATTTGCCTATGTGCCCAGTTATTTATCCATGGGCTTTTGGGTGTTTCGTTTTTTGTTTACGAGCTGGATGATTTTTTCGATGCCCGACATGATCAGGATCGTAACGACTGCTGTATGGACAGCCATAGCTACCTTCATGACTAACAGTTCACCTAGCATCGTGTCAGAGGGAACAATAAACAGGTAGTACACAAAGCTGATAAAAAGAACACTTAGAAAGATCAGCCAGCCTCGAAAGCCTAACGTGAAGCGAATGAAAGCGGCGATGAGCAAACCGATCAAAGGCCCCGCAAACATCAATGAGAATACGAAAGGACCGAGTATGAACCAGACAATCCAATTATCATCCATTGTCTTACTCCCCTTGCTTTAGGTGACTACTCAATCATTGGAAGCCATTGATTCTTCTACCTCTGCCAGTCCACGCTCATCGAGCACGTAATGTCTACCTGTTTCTTTGTAACGCTCCGAATCATCTGACGAGAAACGTTTGATCAGAAAGCGCGCTGGCTCCTCTCCCTCTACAGCTACAGGCGGCTGGAATTCCAGGTCTTCACCGTCTCGAACATGGATGACAACGATGCGATCGTGATATTCAATAGACAGGTCTTCCCGTACTTCTTTTTTATTGGCGTCGAGCATAAAGGTCTGGCCGGATTTTTGTATCGTCACTTCAGGAAAGCTTTTGTCATCTTGTGCAATGATGTAATACAGATAGTCAGCATTTTGATCCGGAGCATTGCGCAATCCTGGTTGTAATTCCTCATCTCCCTGTAGCAATCGCGTTACTTGGTCGATGACTTCTGGTATGGTCGGAAGCTTGGCGTGTTCGCCTTTCACGTAGTAACGTTTTTTCATATCCTTCTGGGCGTAATTGGCACTCATATACGGAACGGTACCGTCCCCAATGCCAGGATCGAGAATCGGGGACCATTCGTTATAAAAAGAATCATAAAAGTAACCGAGCAGTGTTACTTGACCTGTACCGACAATGGAATACTGTGGAACATTGATCGTTTTGTTATCCCACTTTTCATGCATCTTGCCGCCATGTCGGACGAGCGGCGCATAGTCGAGGCGAATATTTTTGTCCTTTAAAAACTCGTCGTAGGTGTAGTACTGGATGTTACTCTTTTTCAGGAAGCCAACCGTTTCAAAGTATTTTTTGGAGGGTAACAGCTCGTAAACGGCAGGCGCATAAGAGGAAATCACTTTCCCTGTTTCCTCATCCAGCCAAGGGATCGAAAAATTGTATCCATGCTTAAGAGCCTGATATGCCCGTGGAGATCCAAGGAAAGGTGTGCCCATATACACGACACGATTCACTTTGCGCTGGTAGGACACGTTGGACAGAAGTGTTTCTTTTACCAAGAGCCCACCCATGCTATGTGCCACCAAATGCACCTGATTTGCCCCACTAGCCTTCAGTGCAGCATCGATTTCTTCTTTTAGAAGGTTGGCATTTTTGGTGCTGCTATATCGCCAGTCGTACGGCAGTGCAAATAAGGTGCGGTGCTTTTTGTATCCCGCTTTCTCCAGTTCCTTTACCATGCTGTAATACTGTTCGGTAAGTTCTTTTAAAAACGGCGCATAGGAAAGATATTCGATGGCATAAAAATCATCTTTTTCCGGGTGGATCGTCGCATCACGGACGACTGGCTGTACATCTACACTGTTTGGCTTGATCGGCTCCAATGAAAGCAGCCTGCGGTGTTTGGGATCATTAATACCAATGAGACTATCGCCAAGTGCCAACCATATTTCCGATCTCTTTCCATTCTGCTCCACTTCGAGTCGCGATCCACCTACTCCCGGGATTAAGATAACTGGGATCGTTCTGTCTCCAATATAAAGACTGTACGAGTTAGCGGTAAATCCCGAGCGTTTGCTGGCCATGACCTTGACTTTATAAGTTCCAGGATAGGCATTGAAAATCATATGTTCATCCGAATTCTTTGCTTTCTCAGATCTAGCAACAACTTTTCCAGCCTCGTCGAGCAGAAATACGTCCATATCCATTCCAGTAGGGATATCCTTGAGGGAGACCTCCACAGTAGAGGAGAGCTTAACGGATAAGCTGTAAAAATCCACATCTGTCTGTGAATGAAGATTCCCTACGATATTTCGGTTATACGCATCCAGCTCGTAGGCCTCTTCCATTGTGTCATTCGGCTCGTACCCATCCGCCTTGCCCCCTCCTTGATCCGCGAAAAAATCAGCTCGCAAGCGGTAATAGTAATCTTTCGAAAAGGAGCCCTGCTTTCCAACGACCTTGATGTAGTACCATTTGTCTTTTTCCAGTGCCAGTCCCTCGATTAGCTCAGGCTCATTTCCATGTTGCTCTGAACGGGCAAGCTCCCGCTCCTCCTCATCATACACATACAAATCGTAGTCTTCGTTTGCCCGAATATCTGTGAGGGATATTTTCATCTGTCCATTTGTTGTTCCTCTGATTTTCCAAAAATCCACATCATTTTTGCTGCTAATCTTTCCATGGCTGTCCTTTCCATCAAAGAGCCAGTCCGATCTGCTGCCCAAGGTGTCATTCGGTTCTACCTCAAAGCGAGCTTCTCTACTGCGCAGTTCCACTTCTCCAGGCTTCTTCTCGCCTGAAAAATGCGCATAAAATTCCTCTGCCAGCCGCGAAAGCTCTTCATCGGTGGCATCCTGCTCTGGCGGAGCTTCGTTTGGGTCTTCGATCTCTAGTTCAACCAACTCTAACGGTTCTCCCTGATCGGCAGCCATTTCATTCCAAGGCGCCTTTTTGATTTTTATTTTATCTACGGTCGGCTCTATGTGTTCAGGCAACGACAGCTCCCAGCTACGTAACGGCTCTTCTGAATCATCTATGAACATCGTTATCTGGAGAGGGCTATCATCCAAAGGCATTACAGCGAGGGAAATCTGAGACTCCTCGTGAAAAGAACGGGTTTTTCTGTCGATGTCCTGATTGACAGACAGCTCGATTTTATCCGGAGTACCCGATAATTGTGCCTGAAAACGCACCTCTCCCTCGTCGATCCATGCCCACGCCTCCTCTACGAATATCTCCCGTTCATTTGCCCAGCCCTGTTCCACTGTATTTCCCAAGCATAAAGCGAATAGGAGAAGTGCACATAGCAAGCGCCGCGTGATTAATCCCACAAAAATCCCCCTCATCCTTTTTCTAGCTTTACAGTAGAAAAAGACAGAGAGGGGGTGCAAATATTTTTACTGTGTCGTATGGTTGCGGATTCCTTGTCGTTCCCATGCATTTGCAATGATACGGAAGGGTAGTTGATAATCTTTTAGCTCGTGCCCTTGCCCAGAAGCTTTATTTTGATAGGAGAAGCCCTTGTTCACGTCAAAACGAAAGGAAACAGAGTAATAGACAGCGTAGCTCGCATCCTTTTGGAAGCCATGCTGTTTATCCCCCATCAAAGGCGTATCTACTCCCACTTCGCGAGTTCCTAGCTTGGAAGCGGAATAAGAAGGTCCTCTCCAGAGCTGGGGAGTCGCTTGTTGCAAGGCTAACAACGACTGTAACGGCGTTTGGCGTAAGCCAGTTTCTGAAATCCACGCCCGCGCAGATGTTACGACAGGAAACTGGTTGCTCACGGGATGGCGATGTCGATCCTGCAGCTCCACTTGTGTCAAGATTCGCTCCCCCGCATAGTAATCGTTTGGCTGGCTGTTTGGATACCGGTCCCTGGCATGATACGCTGCCCATTCGGCTGTATGGCGAATCGAGCCTGTTGCATTCGGCTCAAATACTTCAAAAGAACGCTCTCCCCCTTTTACCGTTATGGTATAGCGTCCTGTCATTGTTTTGGATATGTTTTGTGGTTCACAAACCTCTTCATCTTCGTCGTTCATCGCGCAGCTCTCGTAGGACAATTCAAAATCGACCTGATAATCCATTACGATGACAAAGCTGTTGATTTCTGCTTTGTACTTTTGCGATTGGAGTACTTGGCGCCAAGTCGTCTGCGTGGGGACAGTGGTTCCTGTATACACGACCTCTGTACCTGTAGATGCACTGCTTACCTGCCATTGCATCGGCGCACCGGGGCCTGTCAGCTTCAGATCAAGCTGCGATGGTGTATACACCGCCATGCTCTTGGCATCTGAAATCCACCCGGGATTCGCAGTGACGGTTACGTTTTTGATAGTGTCCCCGCTGACTGAACTCTCCAATTGTGCTTTAAATTGTGTGATTTTCTGATTGATCTCCTGCTCTGTTTTTTGGAAGCCTTCGTTTATTTTCGTCTGATCAATGACCACGCGAATCGTAGCAGGCTCACGTTCCCACACGCCATCTGCATGTAGCGGCAGTTTTTGTAGCTGTCGACCATCACTGTCATAAATCTCTAATCCAATTTCACCGCCATCAAAATCGTCTCCACCACCAGGTGGCTCGGGAACTTCCCCACCAACTATCTTCACTGGCCAAGCCGCACGATTGTCCGTCCAGATCGTCTCATTTTCCGGCATGGATTTCGCAGGGTTGATATGGGCGATGAAATCCTCCGATTTTTGCGGATACTTCGTCGGAACCGTGATCTTACGCACCTCACCCGGCTTGAATTCCTTCACATCCAAGCTGGTTTCCTTCTCTGATCTAGCCCACCGAACAGCCAATTTCGTATCATGCGTTAATTTCCCGGCATTCTTCACGTTGAATGTAATTGTCGCATCGGTTCCTGCGGCTTGAGGGCTCTTCGGATCAATTTGAAAGCTCGATTTCACAATAAGCAAATTCTCTCCTTCCGGCTTTGGAGTGCCTTTGCCAATTTGCACAAAAAAATGACCGTCGCAGCCATCACTCTGGGTTGAGTAAAATTGCACCTTGTACAGACCTTCTAGAAGAAGATCGTTCCCATCTTCCGGAAAATACACCCAATGTCCATTTGTAGAGGTGTTTGATCCATCCAGTTCTTTTCCATTCCGCTTTCTTTCCCAGTTTCCTGTGGCCGGATCGAACCACCTCATTGAAAAGTGACTATCCTCGGACAAAAACATGTGAAAACGATACCCGTCTGGAATTTCATCTGCTGCTAATTCAATTGTTTCTCCACGTTTAATTTCTTTGCTCCACTTTTGGTTTTTCAGATTAATTTCTACAGACACCAAAATATCCCGGCATTTTTGGTCAGATTCAATGGTGAATCGTACCTCACCCGTGCAGCCCGTCTCGGACTCGAACAGCAGTACAATTTCATCACCAACATCCACAGTGACTGGCAACATGAGCCTGAATGGCTCGTCCGCTACAAGCTTGTCGGTTAACGCTGTTTTTCCTTCGGGGGTCTTCAAATACCAAGTACCAGATACCTTCGAGGAAAACCATAGATTGGTATCGTAGTGGTTTCCGAGATCAGTAAAGTATTTGAAATATACCGGGTCTGTCAGTGTATATCCTGAACTGGGTGATCCATTCATCAGTTCGCCTTCTGGAGAAAATGGTAGCGGCGGCTCGCTATGTACCAGGAATTTAACCTTTTTTTGGTCCGCTATTGTACAAGAGGCATCTTTTACTACGATCGTGATTTCCCAATTGCAGTCAGGCCGATCCTTCCACTGTGTCCCATCGAAGTTAAGCTTAAGTTTGTACGTTTTTCCTCGCTCAAACTGAACATCATACGGGTCATGAATATTCCCGTACGGAAGTTTTAAGCTGGAGGAATGATAGGATCGCCATCTGCCATTGTCACTTTCCTCGACTGGTAAGGTATAGATTTTTCCGTTTGGAAGTGTTACATCCCACTTGAGCGATGCTTCCTCGCTATCTCCGTATTTGGTTGTGTATTTGGCTCGGAACGTCAGCGTGTCAAACGGCATAATCTCAATCGTTTCACCGTTTCTCACTGCTGATGCCGACAGTGTAACGATGGGGCATGAGCCTTCGCCGTCTGGCGACTTGACTCTCAAATATTTCTCCCAGCATTCGGTTCCATCATCACTGACGTAGATGACTTTTACCCGTCCAGAGCTACCGATGCTTCCTGTCCCGACTTTCCTGTTGCCATTCGCCCCAGGCTTCATATCATAACCATTCATGGTGAACTTCCCCGATTTATTGGCATAGAGAGTGATTTCGGCATTTTTTTCGACAGCAATATCTGAGCCGCCGCTTGCAACAGCATTGTGGTCTTTAATATCCTTATCGCCAACGACTTGAATGTTCAGTTTGGTTTTTGTTGATCCGATCGAACAGGCTGGACCTGGATCAGGCTTTTCAGGATCGGGTTTTTCCGGTGGGGTTACATCACCTACTGTGAATTGTGCTGTGTAAGGTGTCGAAACGCTTATGCTGCTTGATCCTTGGCGACTTCTTTGATGCAAGTCAGTGATTGTCAGCGACACCTCATACACGCCTGGCTCGGTAGGCTTATATTCGGTATTTTTATGGGTCCACTTGTAGCCTGGGGGACTGCTTGTCTCGTTTACCGTGGGAACGGCGGTACTGGGATCGTTGAATTGTCGATTAGACAAGAAGCTTTTGTATCCACGTCCCGTTGTCTTGTTGATCACGTTTAAAGACCATACAAAAATGCCGCGGTCATAGTAAGAAAAGTCCGTGGCATTTGCATGGATCTCAACTGTTTCGTTGAGGTTGTATTTGGTTTTGTCGGTGGTTATGTTGCCGCTGGGTTGTGGGGTTGTTCGGAAGTGGCCTACTGAGATGTATCCGCCTTTGCCGTCTGGGACGAGGTTGTCTCCTTTGGTGTAGCCTGCTCCTCCTGAGGCGGAGGCTAGTTCTGCGAGGTTGTAGGCTTGGTAGGGTACGAAATTTGGTACTGAGTCACTGGAGACTTCCTTACTATAAACGTTAGTCGTTCCCCCAAGAATGTAGTTTGGATTTCCTCCAAACCGTTTTATCCAGTATGACGCTTCGTTTTCGTCAACAAAGTACCACCCTCTATCCGCCTTTCGGTTTACATCAGCAAAGCCCAATACTCTATTATTATCAGAAACTCTGTCTACTTCAATTTGAGAAACTGTTGCTCCGAGTTGTCCATTTATTCCTTCGATTAAAAGAAGATAAAAACTCCCTTTGGGTGCAAGCTCTTTATTTGAATCAACAGTAGCAACTTTAATGTTGTGATAATTGGGAGAACCATAGGTCGAGTTTGGATTAACAATAAATAAACCACATAAAAGGAAAAGAGAAAGCACAGAAAAAAATATTCTATGCTTAAGTAAGTGGATATGCATTTACTTCGTACCCTTCGTTTTATAGAATTTTCGGGAGTTATTAGTTTGTTCTAAAGAAGGTAGTTTGGTATACAAGTAGATACCTGCATCAGTTGAGTCATTGTTATTTATAACATTAAAAGAAAAAGAACTTGTGTTGTTTAATGGAATGTTAAAAGATTGATTGTTTGTGAAACCTTCCAATCCATTTTGCTTTGTAAAAAATTGTACTACTATCATAAAATCACTATCACCCTTAGGCACCTTCCCACTAATCTTCCCATTCACAACCTTCAAGCTCTTATGAAACTCATCCGCATACTTTGCCCCTTGCTCAAGCTGCCACTTATCCTTCCACAAATAACGCAAAATCTCCGCAGCTTCCCCTCGTGTCACAGGCAAATCTTCACGAAATTTAGGCTGACCACTAGGTGCTGGCTTCATCCATCCCCACGTGATTAGCGCCCCGGTATTGGTTAAATTCGGATTCTTTTCACCCCGAATTGGCTTCCATGCAGCATACACCAGCGCTGCCGTTTCTTCCTTCGTCAACAATCTATTTGGCTCTACCTTCACCCCCGCCAAAATCCCCACCTTCTGCGCCTTCTCATAGCTCATCGTCGCCCAGTGCCCTGCTGGGAGCTGCGGTACGGGTGCTCCCTCCTTCAATCCGCGGATGGCTACTAAACTAGCGATAAACTGCCCCTGCGTGATTTGACTATTCGGATAAAAGTTCCCCTTGCTATCCAGCCATAAGTATTTCTTCTGTACACCAAAATCAATGGCTGCCTTTGCTGTATGTGAAGCGTAGTCCTTCGCTTGCGCAGCAGCTTTTACCGTATGACTGTCAGCAACTCCAATAAACCCTGCCATTGCTAGTACAGATGCTAGTAGGTATGACATCATTGCACGTTTGTTCATGGAATGACCCCCTCTTTACAGGATATTTTACCTATATTATCCATTTTCAGAAAGTGTCTGATTTAGGTTCCTTTGCAAAAAGCTTCGCAACGTATTCTCGGGTACGGCTCCTTCCAGCTTGTCGACCACCTTCCCTTTTTCGACGACAAAAACAGTGGGGGTTGCCTCTGCACCGAGTCGCGACGCTTCATCTAGCTCTTTCTGCTTATGGATATCCAGTCGTTGAATCATTTCCGGTGGATACGCCTTCACAACTCTCTCGAATGTCGGGCCGAACTCCGTACAATATCCGCAGCTATCACTATAGACGTACACCACTCTTACTTCATGGGCACTGGCTGTACCCCACGCACTTATACCGACGGCAAGCATAACCACACCGAGCGCGATCCATAGCCACCATTGCTTGCTTCTACTCACGTCCATCTCCCTTTCGCTCATCAAAATGTTTCATCCCTATGCACTTGTCAAAGAACGATGCCCGTATTATGCAGCCCCGAACTGAGACAAAAAAAGCCAGCCCCATTAGACTGGCTGACATGTATAAAAAAAAGACGTACCACAACTCTTGCAAGTTCGTACGCCGTGCTTGTCCTCGTATGATGTTCCCTATTGCATATGTGCAGTGCCGCCGTCTTCCTTCATCAGCACACGCAGTTCTTCAACAAACGCCTGCCCTTTTTGAATCTCTTCTTCGGTGTAGCGTTGCTTGCTCTTAAACGTAAAGATTTTGCCCTTCATTTCCTCATAAGGCAGGTGGTTGAAATACAGAATCGTAGAAACCAGCTCGAGAAAACGAGAATTCTCCTCGTTCATACGCAAAATCGCACGTTCTCCACTACCGAAATCAACCTCATGAAACTTGAGAAAATCACGACCGGTTTCGTTCAAAGAGTAACGATACATATGAATGGCACCTTTACTCTCCATTTGCTCATCCAGAAGCCCCATGTTGCACAGCTCATCTACTCTGAGCGTCAGTTCCTCCGAATATGGACCGTACATGTGAAACTCGTAGCGCTCATCGAAATCCATCTCCAGATGTTTTCCTATGTACACCATCTTTTGCAATTTTTTTCGCCCGCTCACTTCGCCGACTATCTCAATCAGGCGTATGATCTTGGCGTGACGATTAAGCATCCTCCATCACTCCCAGACGTTCTCGAATCTTACGGGAGAGATCCCCCGGCAAAGCCATGACTTTATCCAACGGAAAGTACAGCTTGTAATCAAAGCGCCGCTTTCCACTAATGGCCTGTACAATTTCTGACTTCTGTGACAGCTCGACCAGTTCGCCTGAAGGCATTTGGAGCATAATCGGAATGCGCTCCTCTTCTTCTCCGGCACGGTAAAAATCATACGGAAGATCGGAGGTCGTGTCTACCTCCAAATAATACATCGGGTCAATTCCGGCAGATTGAAATAGTTCTTTCAGCTCAGACAGCAAGCGGAAATCCCTCGGATTATATTCGACGTATTTAAAGAGATTCCTGTCCAAAAAACGGGCGCACAAATCTTTCAACACGGGGTCATGCTCTCTGCGCCAGAGCTGCATATAGAAAAGAATAATGGACTCATCAAGCGCCAAATAGTCAGCGAGCTCTACCTTTTCCTGCAAGAAAGGCAGCAGCATGACAGGCTCCTGCATGAACGGATAGCCTTGGGAGAACAAGAGCTTTGCCCTTTGAAAAATTTTGCACAAGATGACTTCGGCACTTCGTGTCACGGGATGGAAATAGACCTGCCAGTACATTTGATAGCGAGACATGATGTAGTCTTCGACAGCATGCATCCCACTGAATTTAAAGACAATACCATCCTCCTGCGGCCGCATGACACGCAAGATTCGTTCAATCTCGAAATTGCCGTAATTGACGCCCGTATAGTAGGCATCACGCAGCAAGTAGTCCATCCGATCGGCATCGAGCTGGCTGGAAATAAGGCTTACGATCAGTTTATTGTCATATGTCTTATTGATCACTTCTGCCAATTTCTTCGGGAAGCTATCATCAAACCGACGAAGAATTCGGTTGATTTGCGTATCTCCAAGCAAAATGGCGCGCGTCCAATCCTCGTGGTGATACTTGAACACCTTTTCAAACGAATGAGAAAACGGACCGTGGCCCACATCGTGGAGCAAAGCCGCACATAGGCACAGCAGCTTTTCCTCATACGTCAACTGAATTCGGCCTTCGAACGTCTCCAAAATTCTGCGCATCAGTTCATATACACCAAGCGAGTGGTTAAAGCGGCTATGCTCTCCACCATGAAAGGTAAAAAAACTGGTGCCCAGTTGCCTGACTCGGCGCAAACGCTGGAATTCTGCCGAGTTGATCAAATCCCAGATGAATTTGTCACGCACGTGGACGTAGCGGTGGACAGGGTCTTTGAATACCTTTTCTTCATGAAGAAGCTGTGGCTGTTGCATCCTGGACACTCCCTTCCTGTACTGCGTTCTCTCTATTACTGACAGTGAATGTTGATTCTATCATATCATACGTCTGCTACCGTTTCTTGCTCAATCAAACTCTTACAAAAATCTGAAGAATGCCATTTCCATCTAGACCGAGTAAAAGGCATGTAGGATCATATAGAAAAAAATGGTTTGGATGAGAGGTTTTCACAAATGTTGAACAATACATTTCGATACATAACGAAAAACCCACTTTTACTCCTTTTATTGATGATTATGCTCTTTCTGCCCTTACTCGCCTCCTGGGGGCAGTTTCTCTCCTCAGGTTTTTTGCGGGAAACGGTTTCCGTCTCTCTCCTATTCTGGCCGAAAACCGATTGGAAGGTCGCTATCCCGCTTCCTGGCTGGCTCATTTTTGGTGTTATCTCGCTGATTTACGCTTGCGGAATCTTATGGCTTGTACAAAAGAAAAAATTGGGCCAAGCATTTCTGTTCATCCTTGTCGGTCTCTTATTGGCAAAAGCGGCCGGAGGTGCGTTTCAAGCGATTAGCGGATGGTCTACCACGCAGCCAATCGGTACACAGTCACTTGCTGGCAAAGCAAATCTGCTTGTGTTTGCCACCTGGCATAACCCTTTGTGGGAGGAGCTTGTCTTTCGTGGCATCCCGTTTCTCTTGCTAATACTCATTTATCGAAGGAACACAGACCTGCCCACTGGTGCGAGGTGGATCTATCTTCTCATTCCTTCGATGATTTTCGCTTACTATCACGTACCCGGGCATGGTCTAGGGACTCTTTTTGAATCGTTTCTCATTGGTGTTTTGTGGGCATGGGCAGCACTTCGCTGGGGACTGCTAGCTCCGATCATTCTGCACATTTATGCAGATCCGATGATCATCCCTTCTCTCCCCAAAATGAAAAACATGCCTCTAGAGGAGATTCCCTGGCTGGTCAACCACAGCATGCTGCTACAGTCGATCTGGGCTTTATGTGTACTCGTTTTTCTCATACTGGCTCTTGCTCTTTTGATAATCGGCTGGCGAAAAGCAAGAAAAGCTTATTAAAACAAACAGCGGCAAACTCCCGAACGAAATGAATCGGAGAGTTTGCCGCTGTTGCATGTCATTACAATGTCTCTGCCTCAGCCCCATACAAATCCGGGCGCTTCGCGGCTTTTTTCGCCAGCTTTTTGATCTTGTGCTGCGTCAGAACCGTATAGAAGGACGGTACGACGATCAAGGTCAAAAGTGTCGAGAACGCCAAGCCGGAAATAATGGTGACCGCTAGCGGTTTGAACAAAACGTCACCCGAAATAGCTAACGGCATCATACCTGCAATCGCTGTAAGCGAGGTCAAAAGAATAGGCCGTAGCCGTGCCTCACACGCAGAAATAACCGCCTGCTTCAGCTCCATGCCTGTATGACGTGCCTCCTCGATGAACTCGATCAAAACAATCCCGTTACGCACCACGATGCCCGCCAACGCAATAATCCCCATCATTGTCATAAAGCCAAGTGGCGTCTGGGTCACGAACAAGCCGATCAAGCTCCCCGATACAGCGAGGTAAATCGTACTGGTAACCAGTACAGGAATGGTCAAGGAATAGAATTGCATCGCGATCAAAATCAGGATCAAGAAAACCACAAGAATCGAAAGTTTGCCCATGTCGATAAAAATATCAGTCTGCTCGGAAGTCTCGCCGCCAATCTCATAGCGGTATCCTTCAGGCAAGGACATACTATCGAGCATCGGCTTGATCTCTGCCATTACTTCTGTAGCCGTTCTACCTTTCAGATCACTGGTAACCGTCACGCTCCGCGACAAATCGCGATGTGGGATCGTCTGTGTACTGAAAGTCGGTTTTACTTCCGCGAGCTGTGACAACGGAATCAGCTCTCCACGTGCATTGGCGATGCTGAGTCGCTGGAACAGCAATGCAGGGTCTTCCTCACCTTTTTGCAAGAACAGCTTCATATCTATCAGGTCTGAGCCCGTATCAAACTCACTGACGGTAATGCCTTCGCTCACCAGACGCAATGTTGTGGACAAGTCCGTGTAGTTGACGAGCTTTTGCTCCATTAGCTCTTTATTGACGACAAATTCCAAGGTGTAGCGTTCTACCCCGAAATCGTCTTGCACATTGTACGTTCCCTCTAATCTGGCAACCTTTTCTTTTGCTTGTGCAGAAAGAGAGCGCAGCGTCTCAATAT
The DNA here is from genome assembly GCF_013284285.1 of Brevibacillus sp. HB1.4B. Lineage (NCBI taxonomy): Bacteria > Bacillati > Bacillota > Bacilli > Caryophanales > Paenibacillaceae > Brevibacillus > Brevibacillus sp. HB1.4B. The sequence goes on along the minus strand of NZ_JABSUT010000007.1, from coordinate 116,763 downwards.
CCTCTCCATAAAAACGGATCACGACTGGTTTTCCAACCGGAGGACCTGCCTCCAGCTGCTTCGTCAAGATACTCGCTTCCGGATACAGCTTTTTGAATTCCTCTGTCCACGGCTCCAGCATGTTCTCGAGATGGGTCTCTTTTTCATTATAACGAACCACTAGCTGTCCGACGGTAATGCCGCTTCCGGCAGCTGTATCTCCGCCGAACATTTTCGGTGCACTGCCTCCCGCGTACGCAGATACTGTCTCGATGCCAGGCTGCTTCAACACCCAGTCTGCCGTCCCACGTACCACTCGGTCTGTTTCCTCCAGACTGTTGCCTACGGGGAGACGGATATCGATGAGAAACTGCGGGCGATCATCGTTCGGGAACAATTCCACTGGAGTGAGCGGTATCAATCCATATGCTGCCGTTCCAATCAATACGCCAATCATTCCTGCCAAAAGCGGTCGCTTCAAAATTTTCGGCATGAACTTGCTCGCATACCACTTGGTCAGCTGCAACAATTGTTTCCCCAACAGTCCAGCGGGCTTACGATACCCTTCTACGCCAGCCTTTCTACGTTGCTCATACCATTGGCGAAAGATCGGAATGATCGTCAGCGACATGACCATCGACGCCAGCATCGTCATCGAAATAATGACGGGAACCGGACGAATGAACTGCCCGACGTTGCCGCTCAAAAACATCAAGGGCGCAAACGACGCAATCGTAGCCAGCGTAGCAGTCGTGATCGATATCGATACTTCCTTGGCACCATGAACCGCCGCAGCCATCGGTTTTTCACCCAGGACAGACAGTCTCCGCTCAATATTGTCATTGACTACCACAGCGTCATCGACCAATATCCCCAGCACAATAATCAAGGAAACGATCGAGATCATATTGAGTGAAATACCCAGAGATGGCAGGAACATAAGCCCCACAGCCAAGGAAATCGGAATCGCCATCGCTACTACCAATGAAGTGATCAGGTTCAATCCGAGTGCACACACCACCAAAACAGCGACGATGGCAATCATCATTTCTCGGGTCAGGTCGCTAAAAAGCTCATCGACGCGTTCATTTTGACTGTAAATCGAGTGTCTCTCGGCCCCTGCCGGAAGTGTTTTATCCAGAGTCACCATCATCTCGTCTACGCGCTTCTGCAAGGACGGCACATCACTTCCTGTCTCTGCATTGACGCTGATCGTGATCGAAGGCTTCCCATTGAAATACGAAGTCGTTTTCACCGTCTCCGTCGTCATTTTGACCGATCCGATGTCCTTCAGATAGATCGGGAAGCCCTCTTTTGAACGAGAGATAATGACTTTATTCAGTTCTTCGACATCTGTATTTTCCGCCAGCTTAAGCTGGTAGGTCCGTTTTTCTGTGGTCAGGTCGCCAAGCGGGATTTTTTCATTTTCCTTTTTGACCGCCATCATCACCTGACTCCATGTGATCCCGTACTGGCTCAGCTTTTGCGTATCAACCTCGATGTGGACCTCCTGCTCCGGTAGACCCTCCACCAGTACATCCGCTACGTTCGGAATGGTGCGCAGCTGTTCTTTCCACGATTTCAGCATGGTACGCATGCTGTACAATTCCTCACGCGTGTTAGCGGTGACCGCAAACGATTGGACAAACGTACGATTCAAATCATCATTGATGATCGGTTGTTTCGCATCGGCTGGCAGATCAGCCTCTGCGTCCTTTACCTTCTTCCGCAATTCATCCCATTTTTGCTTCGGGTCTACGTCACTCTTTGCTTCCACCATGATAAAAGAGACTCCGAGGGAAGATGAGGATGATATATAGTTAAGTCCCTGTAATTCATTGATTTTTTCTTCCAGCTTTTTCGTAACAGCCTGCTCGACCTTTTCCGGCGAAGCTCCCGGGTATACCGTCGTGATCGTCGCCATGTTGACGATAATATCCGGCATCTCTTGCTTGGGTAGCTGAAAAAAGCTCAGGGAGCCTACAAGTGCAATCATGCTGAAAAACAGAAGCGTGATTTTGCGCTTTTGTACGATGTACTTGATCACCGTTGTGTACCTCCTGCCGCCTCGATTGGATCACCGTCAAACAAACGGTCCACCCCTTTGACGATCAGTTGGTCTCCTTCTTTTAATCCGTTCTTGATCTCGAGCTTGTCACTGACAATCTGCCCGATGGCTACGCTTGTTTTGACAGCCTTGCCGCCTGCATTGACGAAGACATGCGCGTCATCTTTTCCTCTGCTGATGACTGCTTCCACTGGTACGTAGACACCTTCCTGCCCCGTTACCGTTTTGGTCGCTTTCACCACCTGACCAGCAAACCAGTCACGAGCTTGGTTGGCGATTTGGACCTCTACACCAATCGTTCCGGTATTTTGGTTCGTGGCAGGAAATATTTTTGTCACTTTGCCATCCCGTTTTTGTCCATACAGGTCTAAGGAGATCGTCTCGCCTACTTTCCATGCCGAAATCTCACGGTCAGGAACGGGCAATACGACTTTTAATGTGTCGATGTTGCCGACTTGAAAGACGGGGGTGCCTGAACCAACCAAATTGCCAGCAGACGAGAGCTTGGCGATGATCGTCCCGTTTATCGGCGAACGGAGCTGTGTTTTGGCAAGTGTATTGGCTGCCACTTCTTTGGCAATGACGGACTGATTATAAACAGCCTGGCTCAACTGTTTGTCTTCCACACGAGCGCCTTGGGTAACTAGCGAATAGGACTGCTGTGCGTTTTGCAAATCCTTTTGCGCAATCGTCAGTCCATTTTGTGCACTTTCATACTCGCTTTTGGAGATGGCGTTTTGTTGGTAGAGCTTTTCAATCCGGTTGAAATCATCCTGCATTTTTTGCAAAGCGACTGTTGCCTTCTCCACCAGCAATCGCGCCTGCGTCACTTCTTGCTCTCTCGCCCCATTCGTTACCTTGCTAAGATTTGCCGCACTCTGCTGCATAGCAGCGTTTGAAGAGGCGACTTGGAGCGAGTAATCCTGGGCGTTCACACGGGCGAGCACATCTCCCGCTTTGACTGTGTCTCCTTCTTTACGGTTCATCTCCACGATACGACCGCCTACTTCAAAAGAGACGAGTGCTTCCTCCAAAGGAGCCAGCGTACCAGACAATTCCGTGACGGTAACAGCCTGCTCCTTCTTCACTTGTGCAACGACGACATGCTTCATTTCCTTCTGGGGTGCCGAAGCAGGCTGTTGCTCGCTGCAAGCCGTCGTTGCCAATAGTCCGATCATCATTACAGATACAAGCCATCTTCTCTTCATGACTTCCTCCGCCCCTATGTAGCTATGCTGTTTATTTGAATCCCTTGATGCCTTGTAGCAAGATTTCAGAAGCATTTTCAAAAAGCTCTTCTTCTACCATTTCGAGATCGAGATTGACCCGATACTTCGCCATAAAGGCATAGAAGAAAGTAGAGACGAACATAAGAGCTGCCGTGAACGGATCTACCTTTGGCAAATGCCCTTGCTCCTGAAACGCTAGGAGCTTGTTGGACAATACCTCGACTGCGGTCATCGGCAGGCTGCTGAACATCTGCACGACTTCCGGGTGGTTATCCGCTTCAATCATGCAGATCATGAAAATTTCTTTGCGCTCGACCAATAAGCCGTAATACGTGCGTGCGTAGCTGACTAGCATTTGCTTGAGATCAGAAAACTCGCCTTGCAGCCCTTGCTCCAGCTGCTCCCGGACATCCATGATTTCTTTTAGGAGTTCTGTCAAGATGCCTACCTTGTTCTTGAAATGACGAAATACCGTCACCTCATTCACCCCTGCAAGCTCAGAGATCTTGCGTGTAGTCGCTCCCTTGTATCCCTTTTGTGCCATTAGCTGACGTGCGGCTGATAAAATTCGCTCACGGGTTTCCTGTTCCTCTTCGCCTCTCCCCCCCAGCTTCTGTTCTATATCTGGGTGATCCATAAAGCACCTCCGTGCCAAGCAAGCAATTACTTGCATTTTCATTTTTTTCCAAACTCATTATATAAAGGAACTGCATGCATGTAAATACTTGCATACAGTTCCAAATGTTAATTTTTCCTTGTCAGCCTTACCGTTGTGTCTTCGTCTTAATCTGCGAGCTTGGGTCTTGCTTGCATTCTGTGCTGTATTCGACCAGATCGATTTCGCAGTCCGGCCCAATCTCGATCTTGTTGCCGCGAACGACCTTGGCCTTTGTGTTTTCCAGATAGATTTCGTCTCCTTCGATCGTCTCTACAGACAAGGTATTGTTGAGAAAATGCTTCAACAGCTTGCCCAAGGTGCTATTCCCTGTTCGGCGCACCTCGATGTGCTCTCCACCCATTTCTTTTGCCTCACAGCCGCCATGCAAAAGCACCTCGATTCGCCCCGCATTCAGCAGTCCTCCGATACTAAACGCACCGTTTGCCCGGAACACTTCCGCTTCGCAATCCCCTGCGGTTTTCAATGACCCGAGAACCTTTACGTCCTCGCCTGCCATATTGCCCTGTACCTTGACGTTGCCACCTACTTTTAGACTCGTAAAATTCAAATCGTCCGCAACATCAAGCTGACCATATACGGATAACGTATCCATTTTCACTTTGCCTTTAATTGACGCGTTGCCCTCCACTCTTGCCGAAGAGCCAATGAGATCTCCCGTGATACTGACATGTCCTGCACAATGAAGCGACTCGCACTCTACGTCGCCATTGATCTTGCCGTAACCTTGCACATCTACTTTGTTGTATACGCCACCCGTAGCATTCACTGCCCCATGAAAGATCAAATCTGTTTTGTTATTGTTCTCGTTCTGCATGGTATGGTCTCCCCCTACATAAATTTTGCTTTTAATTCTTCGATGCAATTGGCGAAAATGAGCCGCGTCACTACCTTTACACCGTTGTCAAAATACATTTCGGTAGAGCCAGATACCAACACGAACGTGGAAATCCCCATCTTGCGCATAAAAATCAGCTCACAAGGCTTCCCATCGAACTTGGGATAGTGGCTAGCCAGTACCTGCAGCAATCCGCCGCCTTCTTCTACAGTTAAGTCTCCTGCTGCCAAAAGTTTTTCCAACACATAGGCGTATAGTGCCTGCTGGAAGGTAAAGGTCCTTAGGCTTCCGAGAAAAACGTTGAACACTTCTAAAGAGGTAACAGAAACAATGTTTCGTGCCAATAGTTCATCTGCGGACAACGACGTTTCACTCATATTTGGTGAAAACATGTCCGCCAATTCATCCAGCGACAAGTCGTCTTTCATGTTCAGGATCTTGTCGATTCGAGCTAAAATCTGTTCGCGCGGGAAAAAGGTTTCTTGCCCTGTAAAAGTCGCTCGTCGAATGAACCACTCCTCTGGAATCAAGTTCTTTCGTTTCCAACGGTATAACTGTCCGTACGAAATGCCTGTCAGCTCCAGCAGGTCCTTCTTCGAGATTACATTTGTGTCCAAGTGAAGCACCTCCAAAAACAATGTAACATAACACTGTTACGTTATTCAACTACAGACTGTTTGACACTCGGGGGACTGTCACAAAATCCCTTTAGCTGGATCAAATAAGTGATTTGAATGCAGAAAGGAAGCATGACATATGAAAAAACAAACACTAGCCGTGACAAGTATGATTGCCTTGCTGTTATCCGTTGCATCTCCATTTACAAACACACAAGCGCCAGCATATGCAGCTGGTCAGGCGCCAGCAGTAGAGCCAGAAATGAAAACCCTTGCTCAGTTAAACAAAAATGTCGTAGAAGCGGCGAAACAAGCGATGCAAAAACAGGCTGGCGGCGTGCCGATCGAACTGGACGAGATGATGGGAGAAACGACAGAATGCTGGGTGATTTCGGCCAAAAACAACAGAGGTGAGGTGCTCGTTACCAAGCAGGAGGGCAAGATTGTATCCGTATCCGTGAAATTAAAATGGAGCGAAGTGGCTGCTGATTTGCAAAATACAGCTACGAGCACGTTAAAAGAAATGGATCATCAGCATGCCTTTACGATTGATTGGGTAGAACGGATCAATTGGGAAAAAGAAAACATTTGGCAGTTCAAAGGGCAAAATGCCTCGGTCAGCATTGACGCTGCCACCGGGAAGGTCAACGCTGCGACTTTGAATTATACAAACGAGAAAATGAACCCCAAAGTGGTCGATACAGCGCAAAAGGCGCTGAAGTCTCTTTCCAACGGTAAAGCATCGGCGCTGCTTCCTGACGTAACACTGATGAAAGAATCAAAAGAACGCTTGGATCAAGTATGGAATTTCATGGATATGGAACGAAAATACAGAATCGTCATAGGGGCGAAAACAGGGAAAGTAGTGGCAGCGACCATGTTCAGTGAGTTCAGAGATGGGAACTATACCGCGGACGAAGATATTCCCAAGGTGTTTGCCAAACCATTCTTTACAAAAGAAGCGGCGATTGCTGCTGCCAACCCGATGATGAAAAAAGTTTTTAACCTCGATCTGACCGGATACAATGTTTCGTCCAAATATAACGTATATACGTTTACGAAAAAGGGGAAACCGACTGTTACAGCAGCGATCAACCATAAAGGAATCTTCTATGATTTCGCCGTTACGCCGGAAAACGGCTTGATCAACTAGGGATGCTCTAGGATATTGGGGCACAATCCACCTTTACCAAATACACCAATGAAACCACCTATTGAAAGGTGGTTTCATTGTGTTGGCCGTTCTTATGTAAATTCTGCTTGCATCAAGCGTTTCAGATCAGTTGGTATTGGTGCCTCGACTACAATCTCTTGTTCGAGAAGCGGATGCAAAAAAGACAACTTGGAAGCATGCAGAGCCTGTCGGCGTAACAAACCTCTCGCTCCCCCGTACATCGTATCGCCAGCAAGCGGGTGTCCAAGATGGGCAAAGTGAACGCGAATCTGATGGGTACGCCCCGTCTCCAGCCAAACGCGTGCGAGCGTCATTCCCTCAGAGGTCTGTTGTACCTCGTAATGTGTGATGGCAGGATCGCCACTCTCCACGACACGGCGCTTCGTAGGATGACGCGCATCTCGGCCAATTGGCGCATCAATCGTTCCAGCTCCCTCTGACAGCACGCCACTGGCAACCGCAAGATACTCGCGTTGAATGCCTCCTTCGCGCAGTAGCCTATCAGCCAATTGATGACCATAGCTGCTTTTGGCTACGAGAATAGCTCCTGATGTATCTTTATCCAGCCGATGCACAGGATGTACACTCGTCTGCTCACCCCTTGCCGCCAGTACGGCAGCGAGTGCATGTACCAGTGTGTCGGTCTCCTGTTTAATCGGGTGCACCATCATGCCTGCCGGTTTGTTTGCAATCAAGAGATGATCGTCCTCGTACAAAATATCGATGGACGGCATTGGTGTAATCGGTCCCTCGGGCTTCGTATCATGTTGGGGCTGCCCAGGCGCTTGCTCTTGCCTCTCGATGACACGAACCGCGATTGTATCTCCTGCTTTTACTTGTCTTTGCAGGAAGGGCTGCTTGCGATTGAGTAAAATCCCCTTGCTTCTCGTCAGCCGCTGCATCATACGACCCGACACGTTGAGCTTTTGCCGGACGATTTGTTCTACGTTCATTCCCGTGTCCTGTTCACTGACGATGTATTCGATCCAATCTTTGCGGCTCACGTCTAATCCCTCTGTTCCATGCTTTTTTCTTATTGTAGCAAAAGGATGCCAGAGATGCTCGTCTGTAGTCGTCCCCTTACATTTGGCGGTGGGGGAAGCCCTGCCACATGTCTTCCAGTCGCCTGTATCCTCTCTTCGTTCGGGCGGTCTCCTTCCAGACATGTGACAGTGCTTACGGACAGCTTGTGTTTGCTTCTTGCTTTTAGAGCGTTTTGGTTGTGATACAAGGGAGGTTTAGAACTTTCATCAACATGAATCAACTTACAAGAAGTTAAACAACAGCCACGTAGAAGAAGCGCATTTCCAGTCCAAGCGCCTCTGGAGCCCAACCCAGCTCCGGAATAAATGGCGGGGGTTTTCAGCTTCACTTATGAAACCCTTCCTCGAAACTTCTACGTTTGAAGCGCTCCCGCCATTTATTCCGGAGCGGGCAGTCAATCCCCTTTGAGGGGCGTAGGCCGAAGCGTAGACTGGAAATGCGCTTCTTCCCTCATCGACAGCTACGTTAAAATGTGAAAAAACCACCACGCTAAGCATGATGGCCCTGTTAACTTACCCTTTTAAGTTTTCCGGATTGAGTCCTTGCAGCTCTGGCAAAACGAACAAACCGTCTTTGCGAATCAGCACATCATCAAACCAGATTTCTCCGCCGCCATACTCGGGACGTTGGATGTTTACCATATCCCAGTGGATTTGGCTGCGGTTGCCGTTATCTGCGTTGTCGTACGCACGTCCTGGTGTGAAGTGGAAGCTGCCCGCAATTTTTTCATCGAACAAGATATCATTCATTGGGTGCAGGATGTACGGATGCACACCAATTGCGAATTCCCCGATGTAGCGCGCTCCTTCGTCCGTATCGAAAATTTCGTTGAGTCTCTCGGTGTTGTTAGAAGTCGCCTCGACGATTTTTCCGTCTACAAACTTCAGGCACACATTTTCGAATTTCGTGCCCATGTAGCTTGTTGCTGCGTTGTACGTAATGGTTCCATTCACGGAGTTACGCACTGGGGCTGTAAAAATCTCGCCGTCTGGAATGTTGCGAAGCCCGGAGCAAATGATACTAGGGATGTCCTTGATTGAGAATTGAAGATCTGTTCCAGGTCCAACAAGACGCACTTTGTCCGTGCGATCCATCAATTGCTGCAAAGGCAAAAAGGCTTCGTGCATCTTTTTATAGTCAACGGAACATACGTCAAAATAAAAATCCTCAAAAGCAACGGTAGACATGTTGGCATTTTGCGCCAAAGCCGTGGTCGGGTAGTTGAGCAGTGTCCAACGTACATTGTTGGTCAGGTAGTCATTCAATTCTTGCATCACACTTTGGTGTGCACGACGACGCTCTACCGGGACATCGGCCATCTCACTGTCGTTGGACGGACCATTGATGACGATATATGTATCCAAATCTTTGTACATTGGCTCTTCCCATCTCGCCAAATGAGTCGCACGCTCTGCACTTGCACCGAGCATCAGCTCACGTTGGATAGACGGGTCAATAATCCGTACGAACGGATAAGCTCCCAAGTCATACGCCTGCTTAACCAATTCTTTTGCCAAAGCGTGACCCTCGCCACGAACTTCAATCAACAAGCTTTCTTTTTCCTTCAGGCGTACAGAATGGCTCAGCAAATTTGTAGCCAGCTTAACGATGCGTGCATCCAGCATGCGATATCCCCCACATTCCTAACATGATTGGTTATTGTTAAAAAATATTTTACCGAATGAAGGTACCTTTTTCAATTCTCGATGTTCTTGGTACTATTCAAAAAAAACCAAAAAATTATCTTGCATAAATTCGACTCTTTCGAGTATTCTAATCAACAAGAGTTTACCTATGTAAAAATTTTGAAAGACGGGAGTGCTGAGTTCATGGTGTTTTCTGTAGTTATCTTCGCTTAGGTGGGGCCTCTCTAAGGGGCACTGCCTCTTACAACCCTATCAAAAGCTAGAAGCTGCAGGATGCCTGAACCGCTTCCGTCTTTTTCCCGATATAAATTGCGGGCCATGTTCTTGGGTGAACAGTCGGTTTACTGTACCTAAAATTAAAGGTATATAACCGTCTCTCTTTTGTACACCATTGAACTGGTTATTTCCCGCCACCCTTGTATCGTTTGATAAAGCGCAAGTGGAAGAGCATTGTCTCTACCCCGTTTGCGCTTTTTTACGTGGAATTTTTCCAAGAAGAGAATCGCAGTCAAAGCACCTGCAGAAATAGAATGGAGGAATTCGTGTCATGATATGGCGTTCGTGGGATCTTAACTTGAAGGTACGTCTCTTTGGTGAATTGATTACGCACACCTTCTTTTGGATGTACTTTCCGTTTATGGCGATTTATTTTAGCGATACGTTTGGGAAGGATGTAGCGGGTCTTCTGTTGATGGTACCACCGCTGCTCGGGATGCTGTCCAACCTGTTTGGCGGATATTTGGCTGACCGGGTAGGTCGCAGGTTCACGATGCTGCTCTCGCTCTGTACATCGACCGTGATGTTCGCCCTGTTTGCTTTCTCCCCGTCCCCTTGGGTTGACTATATTGCCTTCATCGGGATCGGGATCGCTGGGGCTCTCTACTGGCCTGCCAGCTCCGCCATGGTGGCTGATTTGACCACAGAAGAAGATCGAAGAATTGTCTTTGCTACCTTTTACACAGCGATGAACATCGGGGTGGTTGCGGGTCCCGTATTGGGTTCTGTCTTTTTTGTTCATTACCGCCCGCAGCTGTTAATGTTCTGTACCATCGTTGAGTTGCTTTTTGCGATTGCCGTCTTTTTCCTGATCAAAGAAACGCTGCCTGAACACGTCCGTCAGGAGAAGGCAAAGGAGCGTTTTTCCCTGATTCAGCAATTCAAGAGTTACGCCATTATTTTCCGAGATAAAGCATTTGCCCTGTACATTGGCGCAGGGATTTTGATCGCTATTGGATTCATGCAGTTGGACATTTACATGGCGTTGTATGTCAAAGAGCATGTTATGCAGCAGCCCTTATTTTCGTGGGGCAATTGGACTTATTCTGTCGGCGGAACCAGCGCATTCGGCTGGCTCATGGCTTTAAATGGTTTTTTGGTGGTTCTGTTTACACTGCCGGTCACACGCTGGTTTGAAAACTGGAGCGATCGCAACAGCCTCGTCATCTCCTCCATCTTATTCGGTCTCGGCCTGTTCTTGATGGCCTTTACGACGAATATTTGGCTCCTGTTCGGCTGTATGGCGATTTTGACATTCGGCGAGCTGATGCGCACACCAGTCGCCCAGAGCTTCATCAGTAAATACTCGCCGGAGGATGCACGCGGTCAGTACATGGGAGCTTCTTCGCTCCAGTTCTCCATTGGTCGCTTCTTCGCTCCCCTGACGATCGGACTATCCCAATGGCTCGCTCCTGTTGGTGTATTCGGTGTCATCCTGGGCTTTACCTTAGTCAGTGCCTATCTGTATATCATTTTGTTCCGGATGATTGGTGCCAAAGAAGTTAGCAAGAGTAGCTAGAGTAGAACATGTCCGTTCTACCAAATCTCCTCCTCTCATATAAATGAGTCATAGATAGCTTGACCAGGAGGGGATCGTCATAAACCAGCCGAATGCCTTTGCTACATTTAAAGAACATCGAGGAATCGTCTACCGAACTTCTACCTATCTTCAATGGGGAGCGAATTCAGAGGGGCATCGTTCTCTTGGGAGCTGTCTCTTACTGAACCCTGGTAGTGCCAAGCTTTTTCGTGAAAGACCTGCTCCCGGTCATAGCGTCATAGGTCAAACCACACTCGATTCCACCATGCGACAATTGATCCGGCTCGTGGAGGCGATCTATGGAAAGCGGGCATTGGCAGGCAGATTCCATATGTACAATCTGTTTTCCGTACAAAATGCTGATGCCGTGAGTGCCATTTCTCATTTCGAGCAGCTCATTCACGAGAAAGAAACGACGCTTGCGGCTCAGCTCGTATCTACACAGGAACTGCAAAAGCATCCGTGGCTCCTGCTGGGGTGGGGGCTTTCACATCACCATTCCTGGCAGCATTTTTCTTCGCTCAAGAAACTGTGGAAACAACGGATCGCAGCAGCAGGGATACCGACTTTTGGCAAGCCCTGCCCCAAGGGAATCGATTACTACCATCCGAGTCCGCCTCTACATGCGACGAAAGAAATGATCCTGGAGGAACTGGTGGAGATCTATAGGAAAACGATTGGGCGAAAGTCTGCCCATCCGCTTTAGATAAAAAAAGAGTCTGTCTCCCCACAAAGCGGGAAACAGACTCTTTTCCATTCACTACGGCATCTCGCTGCCCTCGAAAAATTCCGTTCTGTCAAAACGACCGCGCATCCATTTGTACGTATCTTCATAGATGGCGCGCTTGACAGGGTCCGTGCTCTTGACAGACTCTAGCAATGTCTTGGAGCCGAAGTAGTAAGCGTGTACGTTGTTTTTATCCATCCCCAGCTTGTGGGTGGCCACTAACTGATTGTAGTAGGTCTGATAGAACTTCGGATCATTGTACATCTTCCAGTCGCCTTCGATCTCGATGTCCATGTCGTACTTGTTGACAACGTCCAGTACCCCTTGAATACGGTCAATTCCTACCGGCTTGTCGCTATAATAGCTTGGCTGCAGGAATGCCTTATCGAAATAAAGAGATTTCCACTCGGACACTCCCGGTGCACCGAAATACGGAATCCAATAATATCGCAACGCCTCGTCATGCACCATGCTACCCATGTCACGAATCAGCTGGCGTTCTTTCGGTGCACCATCCTCCACCAGCTCATGGAACCAATAGATTCCTTCCAGCTTCAGATACGCGTATCCTTCCTTGTTCCAGCGCTTCATGAGCTCCTGGAAGTACCATTCCAGTGCAGCTTTGCGGTTCTGATACGCTTGCTCTTCCCCAATTCCCGCAGGGCTGAAGGAAAGGGATGGTTTCTTTTCATCCAGCTGGCCAAAATTGGTCTGACTGGCATTCGGATATGGCAGAGCCAACACAACATTTTCCTGCGTCGGTGTTGAATACAGCGTTCCGCGCAGGCGATTGTATTCCCGCATAGCTTGGTTAAGAGCATCCAGCTGCTTATTCGAGCCGAACAAATCATTCATATACGTTGTCCAGCTTTCCTTCGTAGCAGGAATAGTCTGATACGGCAGGAACAAAATCGTGTCAAACATCTGGTCACGCATATAACCATCTACGGTGCGGTAACCAACCATCGGGAGGAAATCCTCTTTGGTCCATGTCCCGAGTTCGCCATGCTCTCCGGTATAAGCGAGCAGCATATTTTCCACACGACGTCCTGCTTGTTTGGCATCTTCCAGCTTTGCCGGGTTTGGTGGCGGCAACAAGACAGCGCCATTGTTCCACTCGCTATCCGTTTTTGCCCATATCTCCAGCTGGCGAGCGAACGTAAATACTTTCACCGGGAAAGATACCCGGACATAACGGGTGTTGACGTCCGGCAAGGTCACGCTCAATGTGCGTGTAACCAGCTTGTCCTCTTTGGCGGAAACATCGTGAACGGCTCTTCCCGCATACGACCACACTTTTCCGTCGCGAGATACCTCGACTTCCATGTATTCTGGCATCGTGATGCCCGAGGTCTTCTGTTGCTTAAACGTCAGCGCAACTCTCTCCAATGGCTTCGCCTCGTCGAGCTCAACGGTCACCTTGCGCCCAAACTGACGGTGGTATCCCGTCCAGTCTTCTGTAGGTGTAACAAGTCCGCCTACTGGACCCGGATATTGCTTCTCCAGCTCTTGGAAATACGAATCTGGCGCTCCAAAAGTAGTAACCGATGTATAACTGCCTGGTGCGATATTGACCAGTTCGTCCTTCTCTGCTGGCTCTTTCGCCTCTTCTTCTGGATCAGCAGGCTTCGTTGCATCCGTTTCTGTTGCTCCGGTGTCTGCGTCTGGCTTTTCTCCCTCTACTACCGTCTTGCTTTTATCGACTTTCGTTGCCGAGTCATTGGAGGAAGTCACCGGTTCAGTCTTTGGCGTGTCCTCTACCTTTTCGACAGCTGGCTTACCAGCGTCCTTGATCTCAACGGGAATCGTCGTCGTTTTGTAGCCGACTGTCACCGTGAGATTTCCTTTTCCTGCTGTAGGACCAGCAACAAAGGTTCCGTCAGCCGAAACGGCTCCCAGCTCGGGACGATCAAAAGCGAAAATAGGTGTAAAAGGCAGATCATCTCCGCCGATGCTGCTTACCTTCAAGCGTTGGCTCGTGCCAGCAGCCAAACTCAGCCGCTCTACATCTACCTTGTATTTCACCTGTTCTGCTTGCTGGTAGCGTGCATCCAAGACGCGCTCAGCGATCACAGCAGCCTCTGCACGCGTGACAGTACCTGTCGGATTAAACTTGCCGCCTGCACCTTGCATCCAGCGCTGATTCGTCACTTCTTCCACGGCCGTTTTGGCGTAATCGGCGAATTCTTCTTCATCGCTGTATGCAACAGGAGTCTGACCTGCCACTTTGGTTACAGCGCCTTCTTTCATCAAGCGAGACAGCATGACAGCCAGCTCTTGTCGTGTAAGCGGGTCTAGAGCACCCATCGTGTGCTCACTTCTACCGTTCATCACACCCAACTCAGAGAGTCCATATACGTATGGTGCATAAGGACTTTCCAGTGGTACATCTTCAAAAGCGGCATCGTCGATTTCTGTTGGTTGAAGACCGATTACTTTTGTCAAAAGCACCGCAATATCCTGTCTAGAAATCGTGTTTTGCGGGTTGAAGCGGTTTTCTCCCTGACCACTGATCATATGAAGGGATGCAAGTCTGGTTACGGCTTTACTGGCGTAGCTGTTGCCCAAATCCGTAAACTCCGTTTGCGCTTCTTCTTGTTTTTTGAACTGATCTTCCAGCTTCTTGGTCTGTTCTGCTGGTTTCTCGCTCTCCACCGCCGGTTTCTCTGGCTCTGTCGCAGCATGAGTCAACGGCGTGCTTTGGACCAGTAATGTCGTCGCTGCCAATAGCGCAGCCAGCATTCTGCTCCCGAATCTTTTCTTGCTCATTGCATTTTCTCCTCCAATTATGCCCCTTCTTTAGAGGTAGTTCAAAAAGTCATCTTTGAACAATACTCTTATGTCTACTCGGTCGGGGTAACCATTGGCCCGCGCGGCGGTCTAGGTCCGAAAAACTGATAGTAATCTACCTTGATATTTCCGTTGTAGAGCTTGCGCTTTTTGCTTGCTGTACGACCAAAATGCTCCTCAAACTGTTCATCGGACGTAATAACATAGAAAGACCACGTATCCATGGCAGCAAAGGTTTCCCCCATTTCGCCATACATCTTGGCAACCTGCTTCCATTCTCCCAAGCGCTCCCCATAAGGTGGGTTGCAAATTAAGTAGCCGTACTTGCGCTTGGTCCGCACATCCCTCACATCCATGCGCTGAAAATGAATCAGGTCATCTACACCGGCCTCAGTGGCGTTGTGGCGGGCAATTTTCAAGATCTCGTCATCCATATCTGTCCCGATAATCTCCAGCTTTTGATCATAACGAGCCAAATCATGGGTCTCTGCGCGCGCTTCACGCCAAGCTGTTTTCGGAATGATAGGCCACGCCTCGGAAACGAATTCCCGGTTCATCCCCGGAGCGATGTTTTGTCCGATCAGCGCCGCCTCAATCGGAAGTGTACCCGAACCACAGAATGGGTCCATGAATACCCGATCAGGCTTCCAGCGAGACAGCATAATCATCGCCGCAGCCATGGTTTCCTTCAGTGGCGCTTGTCCGATCAATTCCCGGTAGCCGCGCTTGTGCAGGCCCGGTCCTGACGTATCAATCGTCAGCGTCGCCACATCCTTGAGAAGTGCCACCTCGATCTTGTACAGCGGCCCTTGCTCATCGAACCACTCGCGCTTGTAGGTCTTTTTCAGACTTTCTACCACTGCTTTTTTCACGATCGCTTGGCAATCCGGCACACTGAACAAGGTAGATTTGACCGATTTCCCTTCCACTGGAAACGTCCCATCCTCTGTGATCCAATCGGCCCACGGCAGAGCTTTTGTCTGTTCAAACAGCTCGTCAAACGTAGTCGCTTTGAACTCCCCTATCTTAAGACGCACGCGGTCAGCAGTTCGTAACCACAAATTTGTGCGGGGAATCGCAGAAATATCTGCAGTGAACGTTACCTTGCCGTTTTCCACCTGTACCGGACCGTATCCGAGTGCCTTTACCTCTTCTGCTACTACTGATTCCAAACCAAAAGTCGCCGTAGCGATCAATTCTACTTTTTGCATATGTAATCTCCTGTCCGTCCGATATCCTTCGGGCAAATGCCCTGTCCTACTACCTTACATATTATATTACCCCATTTACGAATAGCGTTGGTAAACTTGTCTAAATTCAAAAGACCCATCACCGAAAAACAGTGACGGGGTACGGCATGTGGATCATCCATATGGGACATCCTACGAAAAACTTTACGTACGGGAGGGAGTCAGGGTGCCAGAATTACCTGAGATGGAGACCTATCGCCGACTGCTACAGGAAAAAATCGGTGGCGGAACAATTACTGCCACACATGTTCAGCGGGAAAAAACGATTAATCTACCACCTGCGGAATTTGCTCGTCTTTTGCAAGGCAATCGCCTGACACTTGTCGACCGACGTGGCAAGCATCTTCTCTTCCATCTGGAAAGTGGACATGTCCTGCTGCTTCATCTGATGCTCGGCGGCTTTCTATACCTGGGCTCTGCGGAAGACAAACTGAAGAGAACCGCCCAAGTGACTCTTGCCTTTGACGAGCGCATTTTATATTTTCACGGCCTCCGCTTAGGCTACCTACACTTGCTCACCAACGTTCAGATCGACGAGAGACTGGCTCCACTCGGTCCGGAGCCATTGGACCCGCTGTTTACCTTTCCCCGATTTACGGAGCTACTCGCTGACAAGCGCAGCGTCCTCAAAACAGCATTAGTCAATCAGCATTGGCTGGCGGGCATCGGCAACTGCTATGCGGACGAAATCTGCTTTCATGCCGCCATCCTGCCTACCCGGACGATCCCAACGCTTTCTTTCGAGGAACAAAAACGACTGTATCATTCCATGCAAACCGTGCTTACAGAAGCCATTCGATTCGGCGGTTACATGCAACCGCTCTTTTCCGGTGATTCCCTGACAGGTGGCTTCGATGAGCGCTGTCAGGTGTACGATCGAGGCGGAGAGCCTTGCCCGCGCTGTGGACAGCCTATCGAAAAGAGCGAGCTCTCCTCCCGCAAAGTATTCGCCTGCACGAACTGCCAGCATTGACAGGAGCGTATTCACTCCCTAGACGACAGGAGTCTTTGCGGCTTCCATCTGCTTGATCATAAACACCTGTTCCGTCTCGGAAGGACTGAATCCCGCCGCTTGCAGGATTTCGACAAGCAAGGTATCAGCCGCGCGCAAATTAAACGTAGAACGGCGGCAATCGTGTGCAAGCGGCCCATACACGTGCGCGAGTGCGGTTTTCAAAATGTCTTGGGCATCAGGATGCTCTGGCTGTGCAACACATTGACGCAGCACGATCCCACTCACTTTGCCTTCTTCGTTTATCGAGCACTTGTACATCGCATAGCCGACCGCCTGACCCTCTCTGTCTTCTATAAGCACGGCCTGCGCATCTCGCAAGTTCAGCCAGTAATTTTGCCATGGGACATCGGTCACGTAAAACGGCAGCATGGCGACTTCCGGAGCCAAAATGCGCCGAACCCGATAATCAGCCTGTACATTTGTCTGAAAGGCATTCTCTGCCAGCGGCCCACTCTGCTGCAAAAACAACAGACGATCCACAACGTCATAGCCTTTTTGCTCATACAAGGCAATCGCTTTGGTATTTTGGCTCAATGCCTCCAAGGTAGCTACTTCCACCCCAGCTTCCCGGTACAAATCCAATGTCGCCTCAATCAGTTGCTTCCCTACTCCTTGTCGACGATATTCCGTGGCGACACCCGTTCCACCATTCCACGCGACTTTTCGCCCTGCAATGGTTCTCATCCCGCTGGCCACTACGCCAATCGGCTCTGTGCCGTCAAAAGCAACCACAGACAGGGACAGCACATATCCCTCGCCCCCCAGTCGTTGGACAAGCATTTCTTCTGTCATCGTAAACTCGATAAAATAGCCTTCAAATCCTCTGTTCCACGCTTTGGTCACTTCTGCAAAGGTACAGTCGCTCATCCGTTTGATGGTAATCATGGTATCACCTTCCTGATATTTGATAAAATAATTTTAATCGATAAAATCAAAAAATTCAATCATCTCGGAACACCTTTCTCCAGCTTTGTCACCCACACGCCTGACATGGTAAAATTAAATAATCACTTACTCGGGAGGTTCCTATGCGCAAACAGCTTACGGTCGGTTCGCTCATTCCTGGACGATCTGACGTACAGATGTCGAGTCCAGCCCCCGTTCCCGTGCAGACGCATACATCATTGAAAAAAACAGAAATGAGTCTGGCTCACCCCCAATCAGAGCAGAAGCTCGTACAGGTGAAGCAACGCTCACAAACGATGCCAGTCCGGTACACTCCCTCTCAGACACTATTACAAGCTGCCCTCACGCAAGATCACCCCATCGCTTACAAATGCCAACAAGGGCATTGCGGCAAGTGCAGTGTACAGATCGTAGCTGGTGCATCATTACTTGACACCCCAACCGGACAGGAAAAAGCAAAGCTGGGAGAAAAACTCGCTACAGGCTATCGCCTCGCTTGTCAGAGCACATTTCGCTCTTCGATTCCTACATAGAGGGTATTTCTAATAGAAAAAGGTGGCCGTAGCATGAATCCTACACGCATCCTACTATTCGCTGGGGGCAATCTGGGCAACTGGGCGATCCAAGAGATTCGCGAAAATGATTGGCTCGTCGGCGTTGACAGAGGTGCCTTGTTCCTCATTCGCAACGGTCTTGTGCCAAGATTGTCGATTGGTGACTTTGATTCTGTCAGCACCGAGGAAATGGCAGAAATTGAACGCCACAGTATGCACGTCTCCTCCTGCGATCCCGTCATGAAAGATTTGACTGATACAGAGATGGCGCTTACTTGGGCAATCGAGCAACAGCCCGAGGAGATTGTGCTGCTTGGTGTGCTCGGCTCTCGTTTTGACCATATGCTGGCAAACGTACACTTGCTGAACAAAGCGTTGCAGACGGGCACCAACTGCCTCATCCTCGATGAAACCAATGAAATCCGTCTGATTGACCGCCATAGTACGATCGAGCAGAATCATTTTGATCATATCTCTCTGCTGCCTTTTACACCGGAAGTCACAGGGATCACCTTAACTGGATTCCTCTATCCGTTGAAGGACGCGACCCTGCGGATTGGCGACACGCTTGGCATCAGCAATCTGCTAACGGAACAGACTGGAACGATCACGATTCAAACGGGCAAGCTGCTCGTTGTCAAAAGCAAAGACTAATCGTTAGAAAAAGAAAGGATCTCCCTGCATGATGCAAAACAATGGAGATCCTTTTCCTTTTCCCTGCACAAATGCAGGCTACTCTTCCTCTACCTGCATCGGCAACTGCCAATCAATCTCTTGAAGCTCGCGCGAACGCAAAAACTCATTGGTCCGCGAAAAAGGACGACTGCCAAAAAAGCCGCGATTCGCCGAAAATGGGCTCGGATGCGGGGAGGCGATGACGAAATGCTTGTTTCGATCAATGAATGCCGCCTTCTCCTGCGCATGCTTTCCCCACAGGATGAAAACAAGGGGAGTCTCCCGGTCGTTCAACAAATGAATAATTCGATCCGTAAACGTCTCCCACCCAATGTCCTTGTGCGAATTCGGAGTGCCGCGACGAACCGTCAGAACGGTGTTCAGCATCATGACGCCTTGCTTCGCCCAATGGTTCAGGTAACCATGCTGGGGAATTTCAAAACCGACATCGCTTTTCAACTCTTTGTAAATGTTGACCAGAGACGGAGGCGGCTTGATTCCCGGCTTGACCGAAAAGCTCAATCCA
Organism: Brevibacillus sp. HB1.4B; assembly: GCF_013284285.1. NCBI lineage: Bacteria > Bacillati > Bacillota > Bacilli > Caryophanales > Paenibacillaceae > Brevibacillus > Brevibacillus sp. HB1.4B. Next base: position 97,233 of record NZ_JABSUT010000007.1, on the reverse strand, counting down.
TGTGCTTGTCCCGGTCCGTGATACGGGTCCTGCCCCAAAATCACAACCTTTGCATTCTGATAGTCAGTCAGGTGCAGCGCTGTGAATATATGAAACATATCTGGGTAAATTGTCTGTGTCTGATACTCTTCCTTCAACGTCTGACGAAGCTTTACATAATAGGGCTTTTCGAATTCATCGGCCAATACGGGGGCCCAGTCATTTTGCAATATGGTAGTCATGTTCCTCACCTTGTCCGCTGTTTTTTTCTACCTTACCACAAACCTCCCCATCACTGAACCACTGATTCGAGAACTAGGACCATTCTGACTTGGTCCTATCTTTCCCATGTTTCCTAGTCTTTGTTTCCTAGTACCCTCGTTTGATAGCTTTTCTCCTATGATCTTTGACATAATGATTGCTGGGAAGATTTAGAGAAAAGAGAAAGGGAGAGGGTTTCACATCATGAAATGGGACATAAAGTCATTTTTGGGGGGCATTGTTGTAGGTTCGGTGCTCTTTTCCGGAATTGCCATTGCAGCACCCGCTTTTCCAGACGCGGAAGAAGGAATGAAAACACCGTTCACCTACTACTTTGACGGGATGCCGAAATCACCAAACAGCGACGTACAAGGCATCATGTACAAAAACTCCGTCTATGTACCAATCCGCTTCGTAGCAGAGAACCTGAACAAACCGGTCATTTACGATGCGAGAACCAAATCGATTTTCATCGGTAAAATTCCAACAGCAAAAATGTACTCCAAAATGGAAGCGATCGAGCTGGTGAAAAAGAAATTCGCTGGCAAACTCTCGCCGACACATGTAGTCGAGTACGCTCATGACGACGAAAAAGGTCACTATGTCATCCAAGTGTACCAAACGGTCGTGAACAACTTCCAATCTGGCGACAGCTACACCAGTACGTATGGCTGGTTCGTAGTGAACCCGAATACCGGGGAAATTAAGTCGTTATTATAATTTCTTCTGCACTTATTTATTCGTACGAAAAAGACAGCGGACTAGGGACCCGCTAGCACCGGAGGATATCCTTCCGGTGCCTTTTTTATTTACTGGAAAAATTTAGATTGATTACCACTTGTCCCATGTGATACGATCTCCCTACCGAAACTTAACAGACATTTTTATTTACTATTTATTATATATAAGGAGTGAACTTGTTTATGTCTACCTTACCGAACTGGGCGAGTTTATACCTTCAACGTTTACAGCTAGATCACAAGTCCCCTAACCTCTCTTATCTCAGTGAGCTCTGTCGCGCGCATCTGCAGACCTTCCCTTATGAAAATGTAAGCAAGCTGCTCTTCTTCCGTGACGGAAAACATGTGGCACCGGCCCCTGAGGAATATGTGCACAATGCGATCCACCATCATTTTGGCGGCACATGCTATACCACCAATCACAGCTTTCTCGCGTTACTTCGCTCCCTTGGCTTCTTCGGTCACCTCATCTTGCCAGGCGGTGGACATACTGCCATCCTGATCGATGGTCCGAACACAGGAGAAACACCCGTCTATGTGGATACGGGGGCTACCGCTCCTATCTTTGAGCCGATTCATTTTCTGGAAGACGGGAACCATTCCAGGCCTTTTGGCACTGTTTCGATGGAATTGACCAAAAGTCCCGATCATCCTGAACACTATCGCTTTACGCGGTATGAAAACGGAAAAGTGGCAATTCCTCCGTGGGATTTTCATCCGAATGAACGAAAAGAACTGTCCGACTTGTCGGAGGTCATCCGCTCCTCTTTTTTACCAGACGCCTTATTTTTGAATCGACTTCACATTCATCGTTTTCAGCTAGAGCAAGATCGCTTCGTGGTCCTCAAAAACAACACTCTCCACATCGGTTATTCAGATGGCACAGACCAGATAACACCACTCCACACGATCTCTGATATAGAAGCCGCCGTAGCCGATGAAATGCAATTGCCACTTCTCCCTGTTCGCGAGGCGGTAGAAATCTTGCTCGAACGTGGTATTGATATTTTCTCTGCCCCCAAGAAAAAAGAAGTCCCACTTGAAAACGAAGCTCTCGATCGTCCTACCATTTGCTAATATCTGGTTGACAATGATAATATTTCTCAATAATATGGAAAAGTAGGGAAATGGTATATAAGGAGTGTCGCACTTCATGATGATGGAGATAAAAACATACGTCGTCCAGGAAGGTCATTCTGACAAAATCGTACAAGGCTTTAGCGAGCCTGGTGCTGTTGAGAAGGCTCCTGGTTTTGTAGATTTGAGCGTGCTAGTACAGAAGCCACGAAAAGGTGAAGAAGAAGTGGTCGTCATAATCCGCTGGGAATCAAAAGAAGCGTGGAAGCAGTGGGAGCTGAGTGATGTTCATCTGGCAGGTCACCGCGAAGCGCGCGAAGAAAAGACCCCTGAGTGGTACATTAGCGGCAATACCGGCCATTACGAGTTGAAAGCGAAAAAAGAACCGCAGCCTTCGTAAATACAAACAAACCAGCCCAGACCTCGGAAAAACTCCGATCAATCCAGGCTGGTTTTTTATTTTCCTTTATCCTTTTTCCAAACCGTATTTCTCCATCTTCCGGTACAAGGTCGACAAGCTGATTTGCAGCTCATTGGCAATCGCGGCTTTGTCCTGTCCAAACTTGCCTGCATTCAAATATCGGTGGAGAATGGAGCGTTCATATTCTGCCACCAGCTTTTCCAATCCCAAATCGCTGCCTACTGTCGTCGGTTCATCCTCGAACAGCAAATACTCAGGAAGCTCCTCGTTGCCGATTACTTGCCCCTCCGCCATGTTGACCATATACTCGACGGCATTTTCCAGCTGACGAATATTCCCCGGCCACTCGTATGCCTGTAGTCGTTGGACGAGCTGGGCTTCGAGCTCCAGTCTACCTTTTTGCAGCAACGTCCCGTATCGATACAGAAAATGCTGCAAGTAAAGCGCAATATCCTCCGTGCGTTCACGCAACGGCTTTAACCGCAGGGGGATGACGTTGAGTCGATAATATAAATCCTCGCGAAACGTTCCTTCCCTGACCATGCTCTCCAAATCTCTGTGTGTAGCAGCAATAACACGTACATCCACGCCTAGCGTCTTCACGCCGCCTACCCGATCTACTGTTTTCTCCTGAAGGACGCGCAGCAGCTTGGGCTGGAGGGACAACGGAATATCGCCTACTTCATCCAGAAAAATCGTTCCCTTGTGGGCCAATTCAAATTTTCCCGGCTTCCCTTCGCGTCTCGAGCCTGTGAATGCGCCACCTTCGTACCCGAACAACTCGCTTTCTAACAAGGTCTCAGGAATCGCCGCGCAATTGACTGCGATAAATGGCTGTCTGCTGCGCGCACTCTCGCAGTGAATGGCTTTTGCTAACAGCTCCTTGCCCGTTCCGCTCTCTCCCCGGATCAAAACAGTGGAAATACTGTGCGTCACTTTTTTCGCTTTGGCAATCACATCGCGCAAGCCTGTTTCTGCCCCAATCAGCTGGGCGAAATACACCGGATGAACCGAGGCCTGCGGCATTTCCTCTTGAATGTTACAGCTCTTCTCCCGTTGCGCATCCAGCTCTAGCAGCTTGTGCTCAATCAAGGAACTCGTATGCTGCAAAAACGGCATCCATTTTTCCGAGTGGTGCAGCATTTTTTCTTTTTGTTCAGGGGAAAAGCCAATAATTCCGATGACCCCTACCGTCTTCTCCCGTTTGTGCACCGGAAATCCAATCGTCGCCAGCTCCCGACATTGCTGCAAAAACTTGCAATTGCCACACTCCGATTCGTTCTTTTTCATGTCAAAGATCATTCCCGGCTGTCCGGTTTGCAGGATCATTCGAAAAAACGATCCCTCCGGCGCAGGCAATCCAATCAACTCCTGATAGTAGCCGGTCCCGCTCACACGTATCCCTTGTTCATCCAGGATGGTGACATCGAGTCCCAGTACCTTGGAAATATTGTCGGCGTACGATTGAATGAATTCCTCGATCCGGGAAAACTCTGTCATGCCCAATCCTCCAGTTTCACGTTCCTTTATCCCCTAGACACTGCCGCCATTGGCAGACTAGCTAGCGCCTGCTCCAAATCCGCGATGATATCCTCCACATCCTCCAAGCCAGTCGATAAACGAATCAGACCGTCCGTAATGTTGAACTTGATTCGCTCAGAGGCAGGAATCGAGGAATGCGTCATCGAGGCAGGATGCTGTACCAGTGTCTCGGGATCTCCTAAACTAAACGATATCATAGCCAAGTGCAGAGCGTTAATGAAAGATTTGGCTGCCTCGTAGCCGCCCTTTACTTCAAAGGAAACGATCCCGCCCATTCCGGCCATTTGCCGTTTAGCCAGCTCATGCTGTGGATGGGAAGGCAGACCAGGGTAGTAGACGTGCGAGATTGTAGGGTGCTGCGCCAAAAACTCCGCCACTGCCTGCGCGTTTTGCCCATGCTGTCTGACACGCAAGCCGAGTGTTTTCAGCCCACGCAAGATCAAGAAAGCATCCCAAGCATTCAAATTTTGTCCCAAGTCTCCCATGACGTTTTTTCGCATGAATTGGATTTGCTCCTGCTTCCCGACGATGAAGCCCGCGATGACATCCCCATGTCCGTTCAAATATTTGGTGGCGCTATGCACGACGACATCCGCCCCTAGCTCAAGCGGTCGCTGCAAGTATGGCGTTAAGAAGGTATTGTCGACGATGACCACAATGCCATGCGCGTGCGCCAAACGTGACAACGCCGAGATATCTAAAACAGTCAGGCACGGGTTCGAGGGTGTTTCGAGGTACAGGACTTTTGTGTTTGGCAAAAAAGCGCTCTCGACTGCCTGCAAATTGGTGCAATCGACGAAGTCCGTCGCAATGCCATAACGCGGGGCCATGGTCGTAAGAAACTTGTAGCTACCCCCGTACACATCTCGGGTACACACGACATGATCACCCTGCTTCAAAAAGGCGAGCAAAGCTCCCGAAATGGCTGCCATCCCACTGCTTACGCCCAAGGCAGCTTCGCCATTTTCCAATGCGGCGATTTTTTGTTCCAAAGTGGTGATGGTAGGGTTGCCATATCTTCCGTAGTATGTTCCTTCCCGCTCCCCAGCCACGCACGCCGCTGCGGAGTCTGCATCTGGAAACGCGTAGGCCACGGCAGGTACCACCGCGGATACGACTGCTCCTGTTTTTTGGCAAGGCGTTTGTGCTGTATGAATAATGGAGGTGTCCATCTTCCACTTGTTTGTCGTCATTTCTCGTCTCTCCCTTTTGCTTGTACTGTTACCAAAGGGTATAGCAAGGAGCGTGCCAAGGTGAGAAACCGCATCATTCCAGCGTTCTTCCTTTTCTGCGCTCGCAGACATTCGCAATCATGCAAATGATTTTTTTCGAATTCACGAGAAAAAGCCGTTAGTTGCCCCAACGACTTTTCGCATAGTTGCAATTACGTTTTGCATTACTAGAAAAACAGCTTATACGAGCATGCCGCCCGCGCTTTTCCTGTATTTCAAAATGCCTTCTGCCGCTCGATAGGAGAGAGCACCCATCGTTCCTGTCGGATTGTAGCCGCTATTGTGCGCAAAGGCAGAAGCCCCGACGACAAATACGTTTTCCGCATCCCACATCTGCAAGTAGTTGTTAACGGCTGAGGTTTCTGGAGAGGCTCCCATGATGACGCCACCTGTATTGTGCGTCGATTGGTATGGTGTGATATCGTAGGGTCCGAGCTTGCGGTTGATTTCGAGCTTCTCGTTCGCACCCATTTCTTTCACAATTTCTGCGCACTTATCCGCACAAAAAGCCGCCAACTCCCTGTCCTGATCGACGAAATCATACGTAATGCGCATCAACGGATCACCAAATGCGTCCTTGTACGTCGGGTCCAGATCAAGGAAGTGCTGTCGAAATGGCATGGAAGCTCCTTGGGCGCCTACGGATATGAACCGATTCGTGTATTTGATCGATGCAGCCTTGAAATCCTTGCCCCAGCTAGGCGTTCCCGGCGGCACCTTGTTCGTGCCGATTGGTCGAAATCCAGTTTGTGTGACAGCGATATTCGCCCCATGGATAAATTTCAAATCGGAGTGATCGAAGTTATCACCGTTGTAGTCATCCAAACACATTCCTAACGAGCCTGCGCCTGCATAATTGTTAAACTCCTTGTCGTCGAAGAAGCCGACTGCGCCTCCTCTCATGACCTGGTAGGCATAATTTTTTCCGATTACGCCTTTTCCCGTTGCTGGATCATACGGTTTCCCCAGCTTGGACATGAGCAAGATTCGCGCGTTGTTGAATACATAACTCGTCATCACCACAATATCGGCGGGCTGTTCGAATTCCTCCCCTGTCGTGACATCCGTATACAAGACGCCTGTCGCCTTGTTCCCTGTATGTAAAATTCTGCGGACATGGGAATGCGTGCGAATTTCAAACTTCCCTGTCTTTTTCGCTACCGGGATCACCGTCACCACTGGATCGGCTTTTGCTCCGTACTCGCAACCAAACCTTTCACAGAAGCCGCAGTACTGACAAGCTGCCCGAGCCACCCCGTCTGGATTGGTATACGCTTGCGAGAGATTTGCAGATGGTAGGATGTATGGATGCAGGCTTTTCTTCTTCGCCGCATCTGCAAACATTTTCATACTCGGTGTCGTACGCATCGGAGGTATCGGATAAGGACTGGAGCGTTTTCCCCCCAACGGATTCTCCTCGCCTGCGATTCCCGCCATCTTTTCAAACTTATCGAAGTACGGCTCCAATTGATCGTAGGTAATGCCCCAATCCTGGATCGTCATTCCCTCAGGAATTTTCTTTGCCCCATACCGTTCAATCGTCTTGGAGCGAATTTCGAAATCATACGGCAGGAAACGGAAGGTCTGTCCGTTCCAGTGGATACCAGCTCCCCCGAGTCCTGTCCCGATCAAAAAGGAACCGTATGACCGCATGGGAAGCGCGCGAACGTTCATTTTACTGCGGAACGTAATCGTTTCCTTGGACAAATCTTGCATCATCTCGTAACGAAGAGCGTAACGCAATTCATCGTGTACCATGAAGTAGTCTTCGGTTTTCCGCTCCTTGCCTCGCTCTAGTCCCACTACTGTCAAACCTTGCTTGGTTAGCTCGGAAGCAATAATGCCTCCTCCCCAGCCCACCCCCACGATTACGACGTCAACCTTGGGCAGCTTTTTGGCCATATGTACAGTCCCCCTTAATGTTGTTGATGATCCCGCAAACTTAAGGGAGCCATCTTCACAAACTCAGGCTTATCGATCAGCTGTGTATACGCCATCTGATTACCTGGGAAATTCTTCATTTTCCAGCCGTCCATATTTTTATTACCTCCGTACAGAGGGTCTGCATAAACGCCTTCGATCGTACTGGCCCGCAGCATATTGAAAAAAGTGCTCGCCGAAATGGTCGTCAATTTTACTTCATCGGTTTCAAAAGCCTTTAAAACCGCGTCCTGCTGCTCCGCCGGGAGTTCATAAAACCGTTTTCCATGGGTACTGTTACTGTAGTTGTTCATCTCTTGAAGGCCGATATCGAATATTTCCCTACGTTTCAACCTGCCTTGATAGCCCTGTGTGATCTCACCTGGAAAAAAGGGCGCTTGCATGTATTCACGAGCATTAAAGCCCCAATCACCCGCTAGCTGGTGGTCAATGAAATAAGCGGCACCGAGTGCCTTCGCGCCCGGACCTAGCTCATCCTCAGGATAAATGCGCTCACAAGCGGCATCCGCCACCTTAAATTGCTCAGGCGTAAAAAACATGAGTGCCTGATTGTAATCGGCAGCAGGGGGCGGTGCTGCTGGCTGCGCCGGAGGTTCTGGTTTGCGGAGCAAGCTCCCTGCCACGCCACCCACGACCAAGCTTCCGAGCACCAGGCCGGAGTTTTTCAAGAAGTTCCTTCGGGATACTGGCTGCTCCTTCACGTTGTTTGAATCTGCCAAATCTACCACCTCCAGTGATTTCCTTCCTTTGGTTTGTGCATTTTTTCCACAAGATACTCGTGATCACCGGAATTTTTTCCAACATACTCCACTCATAACTTCATGCAGCGAACAAAGGATAAGTTTATCTAGGCAGGAAGACTTGGAGGGATCGTGATGAAGCACTTCCATACATGGGTAGGAACCGCAGGGTTAGGGGCTGTACTTCTAATGACAGCTTGTATGAATCAGGCTGCTCCGCCTACGAAGCCGCATCCACCAGCACGTACACAGTCCATTGCGCAAACTCCAAAAGGCGCAACTGTTATTCCAAGCGTGGATCGTGATAAGAAATTCACGACAAACGCGCACGGCCATACGTATAGCGGAATGGGCAATGCTCTCTACAGCTCCATGGGCAGCTCACACTTGCACACGGGCGGTCCTTCTACAAAGCTGGAAGCCCAACTGAAGGCAGCAGGCGTTCACGGCGTTCAGGCATTGATTGTGAACGATGCCATCTACTTGGCCCCTTCTACTGCCAATACACAATCGATCAATCAAATGGACCCGATGCAGTCCCATCTCATCAGCAATTACTCGGGAAGCTCCAGTCGAGGGCATGATGCTGCCCATACAAAATCAGGGAGCGGAACCGCAGGTACATTGGGTACGAGTGATCATCAGAACACATTCGCACAAGCACGCACCCAAATCGAGCGTATCTATGGAACGGATACACCCGTGAAGGTCGTGAACTCGAAAAAAGGCATCCAAGCGCTAGAAACAGTGAAAAAGCAAATGAAGGAGCACAAAAATAATCAAACCATGGCCGAACAGCTGAGCGTGCTCATACGCGAAGCAAAGCGGTAAACAAAGAAAAAGGGACAAGCATCCTCGCTTGTCCCTTCCTTATTTCGATAAAAAATCTTGGATTTCGTTCACGGTCTCTTGCGGATGCGTTACCATCAGCAAATGTTGAGCTTCCTGTATCCTTTTCACCTTGGCCTGCTTCACAATCCCCTGATAATGGGCGACTGCCTGATGATGAAACTGCTGCTCTTCTTTTGACAATAAGCTGTCGTCAGCCAGCAGTAATAGCACGGGGCATGTCAGCTGTTGGAACAATTCCGGTTGGCTATGGACGCTGTACTCTTTGAAATAAGCGGAGAAAGCTTCCCTCGGCAAACGGTATCCGTAGCTGTCGTCTTCCCTTTTCAAAAGCTCGTCTCGCATCCAGCCCTCTGGCATCACTCTCGTACCATACCGCTCTGCGAACTGCCTTTCCGCTTCCTCTACAGAAGAAAAACGCGTGGTTGCCAGCCGCTCGACAACCTTCTCCCTATTGAATCCAGGCACTTCTCCCAAGGAATAATACCCTCCATCCAGCAATACGAGCGACGCTACACGCTTAGGCTCGCGAATCGCAAGCATCTGGGCAGGCACAGCAGAAAAGGACGCTGCGACAATCGTCACTTGTTCAAGCTGTTCTGCATCCAAAAGTTGAATCAAATCCGTTACAATCCGCTCAAACGAAAAGGAACCATGGCTCACAGAATTCCCGTGACCACGGATATCTACCGCAATCACCCGATATCGCTCTGCCAATCGTGGCAGGATGGGCGCAAATAGCAGCTTAGTGTTGCGAATGCCATGCAAAAGCAGCAAGGCAGGTGCATCTGACTTTCCTGTTACGCCGTACTCCAGCGTGCCCTCTTCTACCTGCAAACGATTGACCTGCGAAAACAATGCTTCGTCCATTTTGCCTACCTCCTCACTAAATACGCCCCGGAATCAGCACGCCAATATGATCTGGATGCAGCCTGGCGATGTAAAACAGTGCCGAGACGATACATACACCGGCCACTAGTGTGAGTACTTCTGCTTTTTTCCAGCGTTTGCTACGGTAAAACCGATGCTGACTGTTACGCATGCGAAAGCCTTTCGCATCCAATGCATTGGCAATCAATTGTACACGCTTGAGTGAGTTGAAGATGAGCGGTACGAGCAAGTAGCTGTACTTCCTGATGCGTTCCGGAACATTTCCTTCGCTCGTCGACATCCCTCGTACCATCTGCGCTTCCCGAATGATCGCCAAATCATTTTTGACGAGGGGGATAAAGCGAAAAATGAGCGAGAGCAAATAACTGATCGAAAACGGAACGCCAATTCCGCGAAGTCCCATCGCTATCTCTCTGGGCGAAGTCGAAAACACATAATACATGGACAATAACGCGACATTTGCCAGTCGAAGTCCCATTCCCAATGCCCATAAGACACCGACATCCGTGATTTGCACGGGATAATGGATCAACGGAATGGTGCTGCTCCAGTACGAAGTGCCTACATTGGTAAACGGTAGCCACGTAATCACTGCAAAGCACGAACCGATTCCACCAACCAATATGTACGCCTTAATCATAGAGCGCTCCCAGCCCAGCTTGGCAATCAGTACGATGTTTATCGCCAACAGAACAATTAGCACACGCGGGTCCTGGAATAAAAAAGGGAGCAAGCCCAGCAGCACGAATACAAGCAGCGTGTAGCTCGGATGGGCATTCTTCATCTTAGATCCCCTCTCCCAGCAACTGTTTTTTCATCGCTGTCAGCGTGAGGGGAATCGGGTCGTCGATCCCCGCAGCCTTCCCAAAACGATAAATGGCAGGCGCTTCTACTTGGGCAGCAGCTAATACTTGTGGTTGCGAAAATACGTGCACTGGGTCCCCGTCGCATAGCAGCTTTCCTTTATGCATAACGATCACTCGCTGGGCGTACTCCGCTACCAGACGCATATCGTGCGTGATGACGATGATCGTATGACCTTCCGCGTGTAAATGCCGCACCAGCTCCATCATTTCTTGCATGCCTCGGTAATCGAGACCGGTCGTAGGTTCGTCCAGCACGATGACTTGCGGCTTCATTGCCAAGATCGAAGCCACCGCAATCTTTTGCCGCGTGCCTTTGCTCGAAAAATAGGGTTCTTCGTCACCCTTGTCGGATAACCCTACTGCTGCCAACGCCTCCGCGACAGCTTGCTCTATTTTTTCAGGCGGCCAGCCCATGTTTTTGGGCCCAAATGCTACCTCTGCCTTTATGGTCGAATGAAAGATTTGATGATCAGGATTTTGATAGCAATAGGCCACGATTCTCGATAGTTGGGCAACGCTCATCGTCTTGGTATCGAGACCATTCACTTTGACGGTACCCTGTGTTGGCTTGTATAGACCATTACAATGCTTGGCCAATGTCGTTTTACCGGAACCATTTCCCCCGATGATGGCGACGAATTCTCCCTGTTTCAGTTGGAGCGAAACGCCATGCAGCACCGGCTTTTCCTTTTCATAGCCATACCAGACATCATTAAGTTCAATAACGACACTCACAGGCTTCCCTCCCGAACGAGCCGTGCTTCTTTGTAGTAGAGTGCCAGCTCCTCAACAGTCAGAGGCACACCAGCAGTGGACGCCGACAAGACGCCTTGCTGGCATAGCATGTGATAGAGTCGGATGACATCCGGGACCAATATGCCATGCTCGTCCAACACGTCCACTTGGTCAAAAAATTGGCGAGTTGGCTGGTCCAGAACGATTTTCCCCTCGGCAATCAGAATCATTCGGTCGCAAAAGGCTGCGAGCTCTTCTGTCGCATGGGACGATACCACAATCGTCATTTCTTTTTCCCGCTTCAAACGTGAAAGAAGCGAGAAGACCTCCCGCGCTCCCACCGGGTCCAGCTCAGAAGTAGGCTCATCCAAAATGAGTACCTGTGGGCTGTGGGAAAGAGCGGATGCAATTGCCACCCGCTGCTTTTCTCCCCCCGATAGCTCAAGAGGCGAACGATTAGCAAAGCCGTTCAATCCGATCAGATCGAGTACCTCTGCCATTCTTTTTTCGATTCGCTCGTCCGACCACCCGGCATTCTCAAGCGAAAAGGCAAGCTCCTCTTCGACGGTCAGCCCGATGAACTGCGACTCCGGGTCCTGAAAGACGATGCCTTGCTCGCCATTGGACTCGACACTCCCCACGAAATGTCCACCGTAGTTAGCTGGAATCAGACCCGACATCGTCAGTAGCAACGTCGTTTTCCCTGCGGCAGCAGGCCCGACTACGCCGACTACTTCCCCTGGATAAAGCGCCAGATGAATGTCCGCTAGCGCAGGCTGTGCTCCCTCTTCATAATGCCAATAGACTCCGTTTACTCGCAGCAATGGTTCTGTTTTCACCTTGCGATCCTGCTTTCATTCCCGAGATAGTTAAAATCCTGCAAGGGGCGACCCCGGTATAGTCCAGAGCGCTTCACGAATGGGTACAACAGCTTTAAGAGGATCGGTCCCAGAACTGCCGTTGATATGGCTTGGTTCAAGAACACCGTCGGGATGAAAACAGCAACTACCTCTTTCGGAGTCAATCCCAGTGCAAAATTAACGAGAATCCCGCATGCTACTACTGCCGAGCTGATGATGACTACAAACACGATGTATTGAAAAACGCTTCGTTTTGTTTTCAGGGCAGGATGACTCACAGCAAGTAGCCCGATAAAGCCACCCATAAAATTAGAAAAGAAACCGACCGCGATCGCATGAGGCGGTGCGCTTCCGGTTAACAAATCACTGACCATATTTCCAAAGGCAAGACCAATGCATCCCGGCAAGCCGAATAACATGCCAAAAACGGGCTGAAGGGCATTGGCCGGACGGATCGGTACGGAAGGAATGAGCTTGATATTGGCAAGCATAATAATGGCAACAGCGTAGAGCGCGGCAGTGACGACAATCAGGACGTAATCTACCGTCGTCCACTTCCGCCGGAACAGATTCGAGAGCATCAGAATAACTCCTCCTTGTGTCAAGTGTTAATGTTTGGAATATTCCTGTAGCCAGTTTACTCTCTCTTTTCTGGATCGTCTAGAAGAGGGTGGGTAAAACCATTGGTTCTAGCGGTAGGGTGGGGAGGAAACAGGAGAAAACGCTCAGCTTCTAGGGCCACCAGCTGGGGGATTGACTGCCCGCCTCCATGCAAAAAGCGAAACCGCGTCCAAAGTGGCCGGTTCAGGATGTGTTTCAGAGGTGGACGCTTAAGGGCGTGTTTCGCTTTTTGCATTCCGTCTCGGTCGGTGTCCCTAAGATCTTCGCTTATTTCTCCTGTTTCCTCTGCGAGCTGTTTGCTTTCCCCCTGCTTTCTTAGGGAGAATCGAAATGAATAAAAAAGAGAGAGCCACGTGCGGCGGTGTCTTCCATACACCCTCGTGATATACTAGTAGTCAAACTAATCAAATATTCAAGATAACTAAATAAAGGAGTTATCATGGGACAATATGTAGTCAGAGAAAGCACGAAAGATGAGGCTGAATTTATTGAGCAAAGAATCGTTGAATACAATGAATCGAATGTTCCTTTTGAACTGACCGTTCCTTTTTCAAAAATCAATAAACACGTTCGTGATGAAGATGGCACTATCATTGCGGGAATAAACTGTGTGTACTATTCTTGGAGATGTTTGTACATTGATGCTTTATGGGTCAGAGATGATTTGAGAAAGACCGGATTGGGAAGCAAGCTTCTTCTTGAAATTGAAAACACAGCTAGGGAGTATGGCATTCATTTGATTCATTTAGATACTTTTGATTTTCAAGCAAAGGACTTTTATGTAAAACACGGGTACGAGATACATGGTGTACTCGAGGATTGCCCTCTTTCCCATCAAAGATTTTACCTACAGAAGAGAATTGATTAGCAGTCTAATCTTCCGCAAAAAAGTAGCCCTACATCCAATAATAGATGTAGGGCTCTTTGTCTTCCACATGTTACTCCTCAAACTTCACCATTTCCAAATTGGTTTTTTTGACCTTCACCAGGTACAACAAATAGATCAAGCCTACAAAGCTCCATAGCAAGCCCAGCATCATGGACGTTGTTTCGAGGTTGACCCACAGAAAGGCGATGAACGTTGTCCCGATGGATGGAGACAACACGAAGCCCCACCAATCCTTGCTATGCTTGTTCTTTTGTTTACGGAAATAGTACGCCATTACGCTGATGTTCACAAAGCTAAAGGCGATCAGTGCGCCGAAGTTAATAAAGGAAGTTGCTGTTAACAAATCCATGTACAAAGCGAACAGCATCAACGCTCCGACCAGTAAGACGTTAAGCAAAGGCGTTCTCAGCTTCGGATGTACATAACCGAACCAGCGTCGCGGCAAAAATCCATCTCGTCCCATTGCGTACAACAAGCGTGTCACGCTCGTGACTGATACCAGTCCGGATGCCAGTGTCGAAGACAACGCTGCCGCCAAAAACACCAATTGAAAGATCGTCCCACCGATAAACAGAGCAATCTCCGCAGAGGCCGCTTCTGGATCAGACAATACCGAAACATCAGGAAATAATGATTGCATGAAATAAGAGGCCGTAATAAATAACGCTCCTCCTGCGAGTGCTACGAGCATAATCCCGCGAGGAATCGTCTTTTTCGCATCGACGGTTTCCTCCGTGAGCGTGGTTACTGCATCAAAGCCAAGGAAGGAAAAGCAAAGAATCGACGCACCGGAAAGCAGTGCAATGACAGACATATCCGGTGACAAAAATGGACGCAGGTTGAATACGTGGCCAAGCCCGTCACCTTGCATAAGACCACGGATTGCCAATCCCGCAAATAATACGACGACCACGACTTGAAACAGCACTAGAATCGAGTTAACGGATGCGGTTACCGTTACGCGAAATACGTTTAACCCCGTCACCAATACAATGAAACCAATAATCCACCATGCTGTCGACACGTCAGGAAACACGGATGATAAGTATACTCCCGTCAACAAGGCGTTAATCATCGGTAAAAATAAATAATCTAGCAAAGATGCCCAGCCTACCAAAAATCCTGCATAGGGATGAATCGTTTGTTGCGTATACGTGTACGCGGTCCCTGCTGAAGGGAATAGCCGTACCATCTTTCCGTAGCTTGCCGCCGTAAACAGGATCGCAAGAAGTGTGACTGCATAAGCAGCAGGAACGTGTCCCCCCGTTTCTCCAGATACAATGCCAAAGGTGTCAAAAACGGCCATCGGGGCCATGTAGCCCAGTCCAATTACGACAATATGTCGCAACTTCAAACTACGTGTTAGTTCTGCTCTCCCGTTCACTACCTGTCCCCCTTTATGTAACAGAATAATTATACACGTTGATTTATAATCACGAAAGAAAAAAGCACTGCTGCACACGGGTTCTCCATGCACAGCAGCGCTTGATTTATATACGTATTTCCTATGCTTTTGGCAGTTCAAAGGAACTCTTCAACGATACAATCCGGTTGAATACGAGCTTATCATCTGTCGTATGCTTCGGATCGACATTGAAATAGCCATGACGGAAAAATTGATACTTGTCTTGTGGCTTGGTTTCTTTCATATTTGGCTCCACATAGCCTTGCAGCACTTCCAACGAATTCGGGTTAACGTTGTCGAGGAATGTGCCCTCTGCGTCTTCATCATCCATAATCAATGGCTCGTACAAACGGAATTCAGCAGGAAGCGCATTGGTCGCATCCACCCAGTGAATCGTCCCTTTTACCTTGCGACCTGTAAAACCGCTGCCGCTCTTCGTCTCAGGGTCATACGTGCAATGGATCTCGATCACGTTGCCATCTGCATCCTTCACGACGTCATTGCATTTAATGAAGTACGCGTGCTTCAGACGCACTTCATTTCCCGGGAACAGGCGGAAATACTTGCTCGGCGGGTTTTCCATGAAGTCGTCTTGTTCAATGTAGATTTCGCGGGAGAACGGAATTTGACGATTGCCCATCTCTGGGTTCTCTGGATTAATCTCCGCTTCGAGCATCTCGACTTGTCCTTCCGGATAGTTCGTGATGACGACCTTCAACGGATTCAAAACAGCCATCGTACGTGGTGCCTTCAGCTTCAGGTCCTCACGGATGAAATACTCCAGCATTTTCTCGTCAACCGTGCTGTTAGCGCGCGCTACCCCTACTTCACGAGCGAATGTACGAATCGCTTCCGGTGTATAGCCGCGACGACGGAAGCCTGCGATGGTTGGCATGCGCGGGTCATCCCAGCCGTCTACTACATTCTCATCAACAAGCTGTTTCAGCTTGCGTTTACTCATAACGGTGTTGGTCAGATTCAAGCGGGCAAATTCGTACTGGCGTGGTACACTCTCCATTTCGCACTCGCGGACTACCCAGTCGTACAACGGACGATGATCTTCGAATTCCAGTGAACACAGGGAGTGTGTCACGCCCTCGATGGCATCCTCCAACGGATGAGCGAAGTCGTACATCGGATAGATGCACCATTTGTCGCCCGTGTTGTGATGCGTTGCATGGGAGATTCGATACAGAACCGGATCACGCATGTTGAAGTTCTGAGAAGCCATATCGATTTTCGCACGCAGCACCTTTTCTCCGTCCTTGAATTCCCCTTGGCGCATACGTGCAAACAGATCCAGGTTTTCCTCCACAGATCGGTTGCGGAACGGACTATCTGTGCCTGGCTCTGTCCATGTTCCACGCATTTTACGCATTTCTTCGGGAGACAGATCGTCTACGTAAGCCAGACCTTTTTTAATCAACAGCACCGCACGGTTGTACATCTCTTCAAAGTAATCAGATGCAAAAAACAGCCCATCCCATTCGAAGCCAAGCCATTGAACGTCCCTTTTGATGGCCTCTACGTATTCGATGTCTTCCTTCACCGGGTTGGTGTCGTCAAAACGCAGGTTGGCCTTGCCGGAAAATTCACGTGCCAACTCAAAGTTGAGGCAGATCGCTTTTGCATGTCCAATATGAAGATACCCGTTCGGTTCTGGGGGAAAGCGGGTAATAATTTCTTTTACTTTGCCCTCTTGCAAGTCATCAATCATGATATTGCGGATAAAATTGGATGCCGCTACCTTGTTTTCCAATGAAATCAACCTTTCACTTCACCTTTACATTCCATAATACTGATTCTCTACCCAGAGTTCAACAAAATCGGGTCGTGGACCGACCCGCTCACGTCTTCCATTGCTGCCTCGTTTGCCATTGTGGCCTGCAATACAGATGAATGACAGAATCAATGGCTAAGCGCTGCTCCGTGATCCCTCGAATCGTTTCGAGATGCTTCGGGGAAATCAGATTCAACAACGGCTGTTCAACATGATTGAAACGTTGGAATGCTTCCGCTGCAATCCGATCCCACTGTGGGTAATACCGAAGCAAGTCATCGGGCATTACACGGGAGCGATCCGTGTCAGACTCGGGCAAACAATCAAAAGGTTCATCCAGATTTAACGTTCCATAATCATCGGTCAGCTCTTCGCCCGGAAAAATATCCCGTGCAGCCAATTCCATATCATACATGGTCGGCACACAATTCGCATGAAAGCTGTGGTTCACGTACCTTGCCTTATCCCAACAAAGAATGTACTTTCCGAACTGGTTCTTGAATGAATATTTTTGCACGTCCTGTTTTCGTAATGAGTCAAGTTTTTCCACAAATGCAGGGTCCAATACCTGGTCCAAATTATCCTGTGCCCATACAATCGTTCCTTTTGGGATAAACCTTGTCGCAAACACACCGTACCCGATCTCATCGTTGATATAGCGCAATTCTGTATCGGGATGCATCATGGTCTTTGTTTCACTCCTTGGCTTATGTGCCTTTTTATCATCATAAGCAATTCAGCCCCATGAGGTGTGTGAATGTCTGCGAAAAACACCCCTCCCCATAGCTTTCCTGACTATTTTTCTGGATTAAAAAATTTTTTCTTATTTACCACAAATGGTAAATAGTCTATATTATTGGCAAACGGTGTTTTAGGAACATTTTCCCACAACGATCGCATCAGTAAATGTGTCAATTTTATGCTTCATCCATTGATATCGAAACGGCAAACCCGGGGAAATCCGGCGACGCAAAGCTACAGGGGCTACCTCCGCAACAGCGGACACGCTTGCCAGCTACCGAAGTATTGATGTAGGACGAGACCAATGATCCTATATCATTGGTCTTTTTTTGCGCACATAATGTCTATTTTTGTCTATTTTTGTATGTTTGTGTATTTTTGACTTTTGAAGGAGGTGAGGCAACAGCGGATAGCCGGTTTAATGAATTCATTATTCTATTCATCATGAAGGAGGTTTCATAGGAATGTCATTCTGGAAGAAACTCTCAACCGTCGCGCTGACTGCTGTCATCGGGGTATCAACATTCTCTGGGGCACAAGCTGCTAACCGTCCAACAACGATGTCACCGAACGCAATGGTGACGACTCCTCACTATCTGGCTACGGCTGCGGCCCTGAAGACATTGGAAAACGGTGGAAACGCTGTAGATGCTGCTATTACAGCCGCTTCCACATTAGCTGTCGTCTATCCTCATTACACAACCATTGGTGGAGATAACTTCTGGCTCATCTACAATGCCAAAACAAAAGAGCTGAAGGCACTGAACGGCAGTGGTCGCGCAGGCGAAAAGGCAACCATCGACTATTACAAAAACAAAGGCTACGAAAAAATCCCGTCCCGCGGTTATGAATCGGCAAACACTGTCCCTGGTGTCGTCTCCGGCTGGTGGGAGGCTTACAACTACGCCCATAAAAGCATGGGCAATAGTAAGGTTCAATGGAACAAACTGCTGGAGCCTGCCATTGGATACGCCGAGAACGGATATCCAGTCTCCCCCAACCAAGTATATTGGACGAAATACGCGACAGATCCAACTGACAATAACTTGAAGAATCTTCAACGTTTTGATGGATTCCGTAAAACATTCCTGAAGCCCAACGGTGATCCCTATGCAGCAGGCGAAATTCTCAAACAAAAGGATCTTGCCAATACTTTGCGAATCATTGCGAAAAAAGGCGCTGACGGTTTTTATAAAGGAGAAGTAGCTAAAAAAATCGTAGCAGACATGCAAGCCAACGGCGGATTGCTCACGTTGAAAGATTTTGAGAAGCACACCTCCACTTGGGCAGATCCGATTTCGGTAGACTACCGCGGATATAAAGCGTACAACGTTCCGCCTAACTCCCAAGGCATGGCATCGCTCTCTATTCTTAATGTTTTGAATAACTTTGACCTCAAGAGCATGGGTGAAGGAACACCCGATTACTATCACACGATTGTGGAAGCTACCAAACAGTCTTTTGCTGACCGTGACAAATGGCTGACTGACCCTGCCTTTGTGGATATCCCTGTGGATGAGCTGTTGTCCAAGCAGCACGGGAAAGATTTAGCTGCGCGCATTGATATGAAGCAAGCTGCCAAATCCGTAGAACCGCTTGATCCAAAAGGCGATACAACCTGGTTCGGGATCGTCGACAAAGATGGAAATGCCGTGTCCATCATTCAGAGTCACTATTTTGACTGGGGTTCCGGCATCGTAGCGAAAGATACGGGCATCCTTTTGCAAAACCGCGGAAGCTATTTCTCTTTGGACTCCAAACACATCAATCACTTGGAACCAGGAAAACGTACCTTCCACACCATTAATCCAGCTATGCTCTTTAAAGGGGACAAGCCTTATCTTCTCTACGGGACACAAGGGGGAGAAGGACAGCCGCAAACGCAAGCCGCTCTCGTCACGCGTATCGTCGACTTTGGTTTCAGCGTACAAGACGCAATCGAAGCACCAAGATGGCTGCATGGACGCAACTGGGGATCTGATTCCAACAATCTCAAGGTGGAAAGCCGCATCCCTCAAGACGTCCTGGACGAGTTAATAAAACGTGGGCATCCAGTCGAAAAGCTGGAAGCAGCCTATACCGATACGATGGGACAGTCCGGCGCAATCCTGATTGACCCGCAAACCAATGTAAAATTTGGCGGTGCTGACCCTCGCGGTGAAGGCGCAGCAATGGGATATTGATATTTTGTCAGACTGCTGAGTTAAACTCAGCAGTCTACCTGTATTATATTTCCTTGTGGCAGACCGCTTTTCACAAAGAAAGAAATATCTCAATCACGGATTAGGAGCGGAAAAATCCTATGTTTTTGTTCAACAAACTCAGGAACAAAATGATCCTTTGGTTTCTCGTCGTGGCCGTCATTCCACTTACTGCCGTTTCGATGTTTATCACGAGCAGCTTTTCATCCATTCTGATTGATAAACAAAAATCATCCTATGTTGACCTTACTTCCAGTACAGCCATAGCTATGGATCAATATCTGGACCGGCGTATGACAGAAATTCAGATTTTAGCCCGTACCTCGGATATTCAATCCGATGATGCAGCGGCAAAAAATGAATTCATCCGCAAGTTTACCGAGGAAATGAAACTGTATGACGGAAATACCTTTATCGCAAGTGATGGAAAAGTAACGGCTGATACGTTCCCCAAAAGCGTTGGAATCAATCTTGGCGAGCGCCAATTCTTCAAAGACGGTATGCAGGACAAGCCCAGCTTCTCCGATGTTCTAGTTGCGAAGACAACCGGCAATCGCTCTATCATCGTCGCTTCCCCTGTAAAAGCGAAAAATAATGAGAAGCTTGGTGTCTTGACCGGGCTCGTCAATGTAGATGACTTCACAGCTACATTCCTCAAGAATTTGAAAGTAGGCAACGATGGCTATCCGATTCTCGTTGATAACAAGGACCAGATTCAGTACCATCCTACCCAGGATCTGATCGGAAAACCGCTTGAGGAATCCGCTCTGCCGCAACCATTAATGGAAATCCTGAAATCAGGAAAAACAGAAAAGGGCTCATACAGCTACTCGGACAATGGTAAGGAATACGTTGTCACCTATTCCCCCATTCCCAAGACCAACTTTGGTTTGTATCTGCATATCCCTGTCGAATCCATAACGTCTGCGGTTTCATCCGTTACCAACATGGTTACGATCATTGTCATCATTGTTGTTGCTGTCGTGATCGCAATCGCGTACGCTGTTTCCCGGCAAATCTCCCGCCCTATTGCGGCAGTTGCCTCCGTGGCTAACCGCATTTCCGAGGGTGAACTGACTGTACAACCCTTGCAGATTCAAACCAAGGATGAGGTTGGACAGCTATCCCAATCCGTAAACACAATGGTGCTCAACCTGCGAACGATTATTCAACAAGTAAATGATACAGCTTCAGATCTTGCTTCTTCAGCAGAGGAATTGTCTGTCAACTCCGACCATACGAGCAAGGCTACCGAGCAAATCGCCATAACGATTCAGGAAGTAGCTTACGGTGCGGAAAAGCAAGTGAAGAGTGTAGAGGAAAGTGTCACCGCAATTCAAGGTGTATCGACAGGGGCCCAGCGGGTTGCCACGAATGCACAGCAAGCTGCCGAATCAGCTTTGGACGCTTCCCAAATTGCAGTGGAAGGCAATCAGGCCCTTCAGGTCGTTATCAGCCAGATGCAATCGATCGAGAACACTGTCGGCAACATTGCCGATATCGTCAAACGATTAGGAAACAGCTCGCAGGAAATCGGACAAATCGTACAAGTCATCACCGGTATCGCTGAACAAACAAATCTGTTAGCACTTAACGCAGCTATTGAAGCGGCGAGAGCTGGTGAACAGGGGCGCGGATTCGCCGTTGTTGCAGACGAAGTGCGCAAATTGGCTGAGCAGTCCGCGCAATCCGCGCAACAGATCACACTGTTGATTACGACGATTCAGCTCGAATCAAACCAGGCTGTCCTTTCGATGGAACAGGGCACCAAAGAGGTCGCCACTGGACTTACAGTCGTTAACAATGCAGGCAAGTCCTTCGAACAGATCCAAGATGCTGTCACACAGGTAGCAAGCCAAATTCAAGAAGTAAAAGCTTATTCTGAGCAAATGTCTTTTGGTACCAAACAGGTGGTAGAATTGGTCAGTGTCATTGAAGAAGTAGCGGAGAATTCTGCTGATGGAACACAAAGCGTGTCAGCCGCCACAGAAGAACAGCTGGCAGCTATGGAAGAAGTCAGTTCATCAGCTACTTCTCTGGCAAGAATAGCCGAAGAACTGCAATCTCATGTAAGCAAATTCAAGATATAGTCCAAACAACGAAAACAAGAAAAGCCGCCTTGCATGTGCACGGCGGCTCTTTCCTGCTTTCGCTTACACAAACTCCCACATCCGGTCAGGATGGTTCGTGCAAATTTGAACCTGAGGATGCCACGAAATGACTTCGCGGATATGCTTCGGATCATCCAGCGTCCACGCGATGACTTGGAAGCCTTTTTCAATCGCGGCTGCAGTTAGCTCACGCGTCAGAAACGGATATCCCATGGAGAGGATCGTGGCACCTGCTGCCTCCATCTGTTCCAGCATGAGTACAGGTCGGCCATATACAATCAGGCCTGTCTGCACTTCTTGGTCGAGCGTGCGAACGTGACGGATCAAATCGTGGTCAAAGGAAGTCAGGTACACCTCTTGCTTCATTCCATGCTTTTCTACAAGCGCGAGCACCTTTTCAGCGATACCCGGGTACATATCACTTGTTGCTTTCAACTCGATATTTAGCGCGCAGCGACCTTTTACTGCGACTAGTACTTCCTCGAGTGTAGGGATTTTTTCGCCTGAAAACTTGTCGCCAAACCAGCTCCCTGCATCCAGCTCACGCAGCTCTGCCAAGGTATGATCCATGACCAGACCGTGGCCATTGGTCGTGCGTTCCAACGTAAAGTCGTGAATCAGCACCGGAACACCATCACGCGTCAACTGTACATCAATTTCCATTGCTTTGATAGCTGGCTCTGCCAAAGCCAGTCGAATCGCTGTCATTGTATTCTCCGGGGCTTTGCCTGACCACCCGCGATGTGCCATACAAATGTTCATTTCGCCAGCTCCTCTATCATTTCGTTTCTGTTATTTTTTCAAAAGCTTGCTGCCTTTTTCCGTCGCCGCCTGCATCGCTTCATCTACTGTCGCTTGGCCAAGCATCGCACGCTGCAGTTCTTTTTGAATCACATCCTGCAATTCTTTGTAGCCTGGAGCCATTGGACGAGGATAGCCGTATTGCAGTTGATCTACCGCGACCTTGAAGTTTGGTTCTTTTTCATAGAAAGCCTTCATTTCAGCCGAATCGATTGCTTCTGTCGTGACAGGCATATAACCGGAAGCGATTGACCAAGGAACTGTTTGCTCGGTATCGGTCATCCACTTCATGAATTCCCACGCTGCTTTTTTCTCCGCATCGGTCGACTTCGCCAGCATCACGAGATTCGCACCGCCCGTTGGCGTACCAAGCGTTTTATTGGCTGGCAAGAAAGCTGCACCCATGTCAAATTTGGCATTTTTCTTCAATTCCGTCAAGGAGCCTGTCGAGGTAAAAATCATGCCCACTTTTTGATTCAGGAAGTCTTGCTCCGCTACATCCCACGCATTGTAGTTCTCTCCTGGAGGGTTTTTCATGATGCCTTCCTTCACCATTTTGGACCAGAGCTCAAGCGGTGCTTTTCCTGCTTCGTTGTTGATCGTCAGCTCCTTGCCGTTCTCGCTCAGGATGTTGCCCCCGCCTTGGAAAACAAGCGCTTCGTAGAACCAGATATCCACGGGCGTCGAGAAGCCGTACCGAGTAATTTTGTCTCCTTCTTTCTTGCTCAGCTTTTGAGAAAAGCTGACGAGCTCATCCCATGTTTTCGGACCGTTTGTATCCAATCCTGCTTCTTTTAACAAATCGCGGTTGATGTACAGCAGTGGAGTGGAGCGGTTAAATGGCACTGCGTACAGTTTGTCATTCCAATAAGAGTTTTTCATGAGACCTGGAATGTACTTCTTTTCATCCCCTTGCGAATAGGGCGTCAAATCTTCCAAAACCTTTGCGTCTGCAAATGCTGCGATCGAAGCGATCTCGACCATCGTCACATCCGGATTGTTGCCCGCTGCTACAGATGCCAGTACTTTGGAATGGTTTTCTTGATACGCACCTTGGTAGGCTGGTTTGACGATAATATCTTTATGTGTTTCATTGAATTTTTTGACCATATCCTCGATGGTTTTCCCACGAACGCCACCCAACGCATACCAGAAATCAATTTGGACTGGGCCGCTGGATGCTGTAGACGCTGCTGGCTGAGAAGTGCTGCCTGTACTAGCAGACTGTTCTTTTCCAGATGATCCGCATCCAGCCAACACTCCTGATAAACCGATAGTCAATGCACATAGAATCGTTCCCGTCTTTTTCATGGAAAACATGATTTGATTTCCTCCCTAAGAGCTATCTTTTTTATTTGGATTGATAGATGAACGCTTTGATAATATGCCGTTGTGCCACAAAGAAAATCACGAGAATCGGTAGAATGAGGATCATGTTGCCAGCCATCATGACGTTCCACAAGGTTCCGCCGTCGGACATGTGTAAGCTGGATATTCCGATCGGCAAGGTGCGTACCTCGTCGCTGTTGGTCATAATCAGCGGCCAGAAATAGTCGTTCCAGTGGTAAATAAAGCTGAATAGTCCAAAAGTGACCAGCACAGGTTTCGCCATCGGCACCATGATCGTCCACATGATCTTCCATTCAGACGCGTTATCCAGACGTGCTGCCTCGATCACTTCATCGGGCACCTGCATGAATGCTTGCCTGAGCAGGAAGATTCCGAAAGCACTGGCTGCGTACGGCAAGATGAGCGACCACAGCGTATTAACGAGTCCCCAACCGCTCAATTGCACGTAGATCGGCAAAAAGATGACTTGTCCAGGAATCATCAAGACAATCAAGACAAGACCAAACAACAGATTGCGACCCGGAAACTTGTAGCGGGCAAAAGCGTAAGCCGCAGGCACCGCTGTCAAAAATTGCAGGATCAAAATCCCTACCGCAACCAGAATGCTGTTCCACGTATACATAAGGAACGGACCTGATTCCCACGCTTGGGCGAAATTGCTCCACTCCCACGTCTCAGGCAAAAGCGTCGGGGGAAATTGCAGGACCTCTGGCATAGTTTTGAAAGCCGTCGATGCCATCCACAGAAACGGGAACACAAACAGGAAAGCCACGATCAAAAGTCCAATCCATTCCACGGTCTTGCGTGAAGCCAAAACCACTCGATACATGCTGCCCCTCCTTTCTCACGAGTTCATCAGCGATAATGTACGCGCTTGGACATCACTAGGAAATGCAAAGCTGTTAAAATCCCTACCAGTATCAGCAAAATGACAGAGGCAGCCGAAGCAATCCCGCCATTGTAGAAGTCCATTCCCTGCTCGTAAATGTAGTAGACAAGCATGTTCGTACTATTGATTGGACCACCCTGCGTCATAATGGCAATCGTGTCAAATGCTTGAAAGGATGAGATCGTATTGATAATGAGCAAAAAGAAAATCGTTGGCGACAGCATCGGTATGGTAATCCGTCTCAGCGTCCGCCACCACGGTGATTGATCGAGCGCTGCTGCCTCGTATATATCGCCCGGTATGCTTTGCAAACCTGCGATGAAAATGAGCGTGTTATAGCCGACACCTTTCCAAATGCTGACGATAATCAGTGACAGCAAGGAGCTTTTCGGGTCAGTCAGCCACGTATACGCAGGCAATCCGACCGCTTCCAGACCTGCGTTCAACAGACCAAACTGCGGGTCCATCAGCCACATCCACAGCATCGAGACAGATACCAGGGAAATGATGTGCGGACTGAAGACAGTCGCCTGAATAATGCCGTACACTTTTGCCTTTTTGTTCAGCCATAGTGCGAGCAGGAAGGATAGCGTCAGGCCGATCCCCACTGTCGCAATGGTAAAGACCGCGGTATTTCCCAATACTTGATGAAAATCTCCGTCTACCATCAAGTCCTGATAGTTTTGCAAGCCTACCCATTCCATTTGCTCCAAATTGATCAATGACCAGTCCTGAAAGCTCAAATAAATGATCGAGCCAATCGGGTAAAAGAAGAACAGGACAAAGCAAATCAATGCGGGTGCCAGATACAAGTACGGACGCAGTCGGGATGCGAGCTCAGACCAGGCAAATGCCGACGGACGCACTTCTGTTTTCGACTGGCTTACACCCGGCAACTCCTGTACAGTTGCCGCTTTTCGCATCAGCTATCCCCTCCTGCACGTGTTGATACAGGCTCTCGTCCACTCATGCGACCCACTCGTTTTCCGCTCCCTTTTTCGAACACATATATGTACTCCCACGGTACAGTGACCGTGACCGAGGAGCCGACCTGCATCGCTACCTCCGAGTCCGCTTTGACGATGACCCTGCCTTTTTCCGTCTCTACATGAAGGAGCGTATCTGAGCCGAGAATTTCTCTGGATACGACCTGACCTCGTGCGTTCCACATCTCTTCGCTCGTGATGGCAGAGACAGCAGTAGGCAACAACACTGCTTTTTCCGGGCGGAATCCCCATACGTGCTCACTCTTGCCCTCCGCAGAAACAATGTTCATCGGCGGAGAGCCGATAAATTGGGCGACAAACAGATTTTCCGGCTCCTGATACAAATTCATCGGGGCCGCTACTTGCATAATGTGTCCGTCATTCATGACAACGATCTGATCGCCCATGGTCATCGCTTCTACCTGATCATGTGTCACGTAGATGAAAGTGCTACCGAGCTGCTTGTGCAGGCTCGTCAATTCCACACGCATCTGATTCCGCAGCTTCGCATCGAGATTGGAGAGCGGTTCGTCCATCAGGAAGACCTTTGGCTTTTTCACCATGGCCCGCGCGAGTGCAACACGTTGCCGTTGACCACCGGAGAGCTGAGAAGGCTTGCGCTTGAGGTAATCGGTTAGCCCGACGATTTCCGCGATCTCCTCTACCAGCACCTGGCATTCCTTTTTCGATATTCCGCGGTTTCTCAACCCATAAGCGATATTGTCATACACGTTCATTGTTGGGTAGAGAGCGTAATTTTGAAAAACCATCGCAATATCACGCTTGCCAGGTGGCAATTGGTTCACCGTTTGATCACCGATCATGATTTTGCCGTCCGTCACTGTTTCCAAGCCAGCGATCATCCTGAGTGTGGTTGATTTCCCACAGCCGGACGGACCTACCAGAACCGTAAAGGAGCCGTCTGGAATGACCAAATCCAATCCTTTGACCACGCTTTGATTCTGAAAGGCTTTCGTTACCTGCTCCAACACCACACGTGCCATTTGTTTTTATTTCCCTCCTTGTGCCTTTGCGGCCAGCATTTCCGTAACAAATGCCTCGAAATTAGCGTAGCGGTAATCCGGAAAAGCGTAGAGCCAGTTCTCTTGTCCGTACCACTCCAAAACGACAGACTGCACACCCGCTCCTACCGCAGCCAGTACATCATAGCGACTGTCACCGATCATCATGGCTTGCTCGGGACGTTTGTCTAGCGCCACCAGTGCTTTTTGTACAGGCTCAGCCGACGGCTTGCCTCGTGATACATCATCGACCGTGACGATTGCCTCAAACAGATGCTCAATCCCCGCCATCTCCAGACCAGCCAATGTAAACTCCCGTTGCTTGTTCGTGACGATCGCCATCGTGAAGCCCGCCGCCTTCAGCTTTTCCAACCCTTCGCGAACAAACGGAAACAGTTTGACGTGTTCTTCATGATGCTCCCGTACATAGGCGAAGTATCTCTGCAGCACTTCCTTTTTGTCAGGTACGCCTGCTGCTGTAGCAACTGCCGCCAAAAAATCATCAAACGATTCGCCAAAACGCGCGAGCAGCTCTTCCCTGCTAAAATGTCCCGGTGCGTACTGCTCAGCCGTAAAAGCAACGGCATCCACGACCGCATCCCGACTGTCTAGCAAAGTCCCGTCCAAATCAAATAACAACGCTTGAATCAAGGTTCACACACTCCTTCCACAGCAGGGGACTTCCGACTGAAACAGCTGTCGCCCCATGCTTTAATACTTCCTCCATCTGTTCCCGCTTGCGAATCAGCCCGCCAGAAATGATTGGGGTATCGATAACACTTCGAAATTCTTCGATAAACTCCGGCAGCAAAGCAGGCATCAGCTCAACGGCGTCAGGCTGTGTATCTTGCAGGGAGGTTAGGCCTGATTTAATCGAGTCGCTATCAACCAAAAACAATCGCTGAATCGTCAGCAGGCCTTGCTTTTTCGCCAGCTTGACCAGTGTGTTGCGCGTAGTGACGATCCCGTCTGGCTTGACGTAATGCGCCAGAAATGCGATTCCTTCCCGGTCATGACTGATTCCGCCGATCCGCTCCAAATGAAGAAATACAGGGATATTTTTCGACTTAAAATAATCCACGTAGCCTTTGATCACACCAATGTTACCAATCGAGAGTACCGCAGCACTCAAATTTGCCTCTGCCGCTTTTTCCAGGTGCTTCGCTTCTTTTACGGAAGCGATCAGCTTGTACTTTGCCAGTCTTGCATGAAATTGTTCCTGGTTCACTCGCTTAAGCCTCCTTATGCCCAAGACAAAAAACCCTGCGACATGACAATGCCAAAGAACTCTCGATGAAAGTGCTTGGAAAGGCTGTCGGGGGTTTCTCCATGGCTCCAACCGAAGGGATTGTTCACTTGTTACTTTGAATGGTACTGTACGAGCGTTAAGGAATCTTGAAGCAAATGTTAATAAACGGAAAAGTTCCTGTAAGGATGGAATTGACGGAACGGAAGAGCGGATGTATGATCCATCTATATTCAAATAATCAAATATTCGAAAATACGAAAAGAAGGGTTGCAATCATGAAGTGGGCACCAAGATTCGAAGGCTACGATCTCGTTTCCTTTCGAAAAGACTGTGTATCAGGCTTAATCGTCGGCATTATCGCGATACCATTGGGGATGGCATTTGCTATCGCCTCCGGAGTAAAGCCTGAGTACGGGATTTACACGACCATTATCGCCGGAATATTGATTTCTCTCTTTGGCGGTTCCCGCTATCAAATCGGGGGACCTACGGGCGCTTTTATCCCGATATTATTTGCAATCGTCATGCAATACGGTTATGCAGACTTGCTCCTCGCTGGATTCATGGCAGGAATTCTCCTTGTTCTCATGGGGGCTCTACGGCTGGGAGGGCTGATCAAATTCATTCCGCGACCCGTCATCATCGGATTCACTTCGGGGATTGCTGTTATCATCTTCTCTGGTCAAATTGCCAACTTTCTCGGCCTGGAACAACTGCAAAGACACGAGGATTTTTTGTCCAACATGGGGGAAATCGTCCTTCATCTAAACACGATTCATGTATACAGCGTAGCCATCGCTATTTTGAGTCTCGCCCTTATTTTGGTGACTCCCCGATTCTTCCGTAGCATACCGGCCTCTCTCGTCGGACTCGTAGTCTCCAGTGTCGTTTCCGTCCTCTTTTTGGAAGGAAAGGTAGCGACAATTGGCTCTACCTTTGGAGAGATACCGAGTACATTACCCGGCTTTCATTTTCCTGAAATCACATGGGAACGTGTCCAAAAGTTACTGAGTCCTGCCTTGATCATTGCTATACTAGGAGCGATAGAGTCTTTATTGTCTGCTGTCGTCGCCGATGGGATGACACGCAGTCGCCACAACAGCAACCGGGAATTAATCGGCCAAGGAATTGCCAACATCGTGACTCCGTTATTTGGGGGAATTCCGGCTACTGGCGCGATTGCGAGAACAGCCACCAACATTCGAACCGGGGCAACCTCCCCCATGTCTGGCATCATTCATGGTCTGGTCGTTTTGCTCATCCTGGTGCTGTTCGCCCCTTACGCCTCGCACATTCCGTTGGCGAGTATGGCGCCGATCTTGATGCTGGTTGCCTGGAATATGAGTGAGCGCAAGGAATTTGCCCACATGCTAAAAGCGAAGACGAGCGATTCTCTTGTGCTGGTGCTCACCTTCCTTTTGACCGTTTTCACCAATTTAACCGTCGCTATTGAAGTGGGGTTGGTGCTGTCTATCCTGTTATTTGTCAAACGAACACGCGATAGCTTGCGGGTAGCTCAGGTACTGCCTGATCCCTCGTCCAAGCACGACAAAGTCATGCCGCATATGGTTACCGAGGGGCACGATTGCCCGCAAATCAGCATCTACACGATTGAGGGTCCTCTGTTTTTCGGGGATGCCGACTTGTTTGAAAGCTCCCTCATGCAAACCCTTCAACGACAACCAAAGGTATTGCTGCTGCGGATGGGAAAAGTCCCCCTGATGGACATGACCGGGGAAGCGAAATTGTCGCGGATTGTGAAACAATGTATGGACCAAGGGACAACAGTCCTTATTTCCGGAATCCAATCTGGCCCCAAGAAAATCTTGCAGCGTACGGGGCTATATGGCCTCGTAGGCGAAGCTCATTTTTTTGCTCATACTGGAGACGCGATCACGTATGCCCTCAGTTTACTGGATACTGGGAAGTGCCTCGGATGCAAGCATTTTGCCTTCCGCGAATGCACGCGTCTATCCGCTCCTACTGAAACTTCCACATGATGTTACGATCGGAGGAACCTATCATTGAATTTGGAACTACAACAATTTAAAGCGAATTTTTTCAAGGCGTTGGGTCATCCCCTGCGGATTCGGATTCTGGAGCTGCTGGCGGAAGGAGATAAGAATGTAAACGAGCTTCAGACACTCATCGGGAGTGAAGGCTCCGCTGTTTCCCAACAGCTCGCCATTTTGCGGAACAACAATATCGTGTACGGCACGAAGGACGGAAACAAAGTCACCTACTCACTGCGTGATCCGATGATCATCGAGCTATTGAGTGTGGCCAGACAAATTTTTAACAATCACCTGATTGATACGATCTCTATGCTGGATCGTTTTAACGAGGAATCATCGCTTGAGTCAACATAGGGGAGGAGAAGAAAAAGCACAGTTCTCTTCCACTCTGACACGCTAGCAGGCGGGATTCACTGGCCGTCTCCATTTCAAAAAGGGGATCGTCGAGCCAAAGCCACCCTACGGGCGGAAGCTTCTCAAGGAAGAATTGTTCGACAAGCGTGGTCCCCTTTTTGCAGTTCCGACTGGGTTGGCGTTGTCAAGGTCTACGAGCCCTGTGCTTTTTCTTCTCGCCAGCTTTGTTGGTTCATCGATGTCTTTTAAAACTTAACCGCTATTACAAAAAAGCCCAGGACCTTTAAAACGTCCTGGGCCTTCCTATGTTTACTGGGAAACGGCAATGACTGCATCCAATGCGATCAACGCTTCTGCTTCAATGGCTTTTGCCATCACATCGGTGTGCGGGTTATAGGATTCGATCAGGTCTGCATCTGCATACCCGTCAATCGCCAAAATAGAGCCTGCCTTCATACCACGGAGAGCCGCAATCACGAAGAGGGCGGTGTTTTCCATCTCGACTGCCAAAACGCCAGCTTTTTGGTACAGCTTGTGCGGGAACTCCAATACCCCACTGTAAAAGACATCGAGTGTCAGCGTGATTCCTTCGAATACCTTCAAGTCTGATGCGTTTGCTCCTGCTGCTTGTACAAGCGCGTCCACGACATGGCGATTGGCAACAGCCGGGAATCCCACAGGAACCAACTGACTGGTCAAGCCATCTTGGCGAACCGCTGCGGAGCTGATGACGAGGCTGCCTGTCTCGATTTCTTTTTGATATGACCCGGCAGTTCCTACACGAATGATGACCTGAACGCCGCCCTTCGCCAGCTCCTCGAAGCATACGGCCGCTCCCGGTGCACCTACCCCATGGCTCACTACCGCTACCTCAACGCCTTTCCACGTACCCGCATAGCTGTGATATTCACGGTTTTCCCCGATTTGACGCTGATCGTCGAGTTTCGAAGCAATCAAGGCTGCACGTTTTGGATCACCGCACACGATGACGCGCTTTGGCAGTTGTTCTGGATCTACCTTTAGATTCGTCAACATCTCAATCGAACTCCTTTTTCTCCCACTCATCCTCTGGGATCGGCAATGCTTCACCGGAGAACCGCTCTTCACGAAACGGGTCTGCGATCAAGTGAAAACCATTTTGCTCCCAAAAGCCGGGCTTGTTTTCGGTCATAAATTCAATCCCTCTGATCCACTTCACACTTTTCCAGAAATACAGATGAGGAACAACCAGGCGAAGCGGCCAACCGTGCTTGTCCGTCAGTCGCTCTCCATCAAAGGAGTGAGCCAGCAGCACATCATCACGCTCCAGATCCGCGAGCGGCACATTGGCGGTATAGTCGTGATCACCGTGCAGCATGACGAAGTTCGCTCGCGGAGTCACGCCAATTGCTTGCAAAAAATCACGAAAACGCACGCCTGTAAATGCATTGTCAAAACGGGACCAGCGTGTCACGCAGTGAATGTCGCTCGTCACTGTCACCTGTGGCATCGCCATGATCTCTTCGTAGGAGAGCGTCACTTCCCGGTCTACCTCACCGAAAACACGCAGTGTCCATTCGTTCATGTCATACACCGGCACGTCTCCCTCATGCAAAATGGGAAACCGCTCTGTCAGGATTTGTCCTGGCGGAAGTCGTCTGGCGAGTCCCGGTCCCACTGGGGCGGGTACTTTCATTTTTTTGATCCGATCTGCCTTGTTCATATCGCATTTCCCCTTGTCTTCGCTGTCTATATAACCTGTGTTTAACGGGTGCTCTGCTGATTGTCGCTGCCGATCTGACTCTTGTTTTTCAAGAAGAACATCGCCACAATCGTCAGCACGTATGGCAGCATGGCAGTGAACTGGGTCGGAAGCGAAAAGCCCTGCAACCGAATACTAAGGGCATCCATCAACCCGAACAAAAAGCTCGAAGCCAAAATACCGAGTGGATGCGACTGCCCCATCATCATTGCTACCAATGCGATAAAGCCCCGGCCAGCCGTCATTCCTTCTGTAAACATCGTGACTTGCCCCAGTGAAAGCTGTGCCCCTGCAATCCCACACAATGCGCCACTCATCACAATCGCCAGCATCTGAAGTCCCGTCACTTTCAGACCGAGACTGCGTGCCGCAACGGGATTCAGACCAACTGCGAGGACGCGGAAGCCCGTAACCGTCCGATAAAAGAACACATACAACAGAATGGCAGCCAAAAACGCAAAATACACGAGCGGCGAATGACCAGAGACAATGCCTCCGATGACTGGAATATCGTGAATAAAAGGAATCTCGACGGTTGGCAAGCCAACCATATCCTTATCGTAAAACGCCCCTTTGACACCGAAGATCGCCCGCAGTGCAAATGTCGTCAACCCCAGCGCGAGAAAGTTAATCGCCACACCGACGACGATTTCATTCGCCCTAAGCTTGATCGTCATGTACGCGAATAAGAGAGAAAAGACAATGCTGACCAGCGCTGCAATCAAAACGGCCAGAAAGAGATTCCCGGTAAAATGATTGCCGACGATCGCGGAAAAGGCACCGACCAGTACCAATCCCTCCAAGCCAACATTAAAAATTCCGACACGTGCGCAGAGCGCTCCACCCAAAGCTGCCAACAGGATCGGCGTGACCATCCGAATGGTAGAA
Source organism: Brevibacillus sp. HB1.4B (assembly GCF_013284285.1). Lineage (NCBI taxonomy): Bacteria > Bacillati > Bacillota > Bacilli > Caryophanales > Paenibacillaceae > Brevibacillus > Brevibacillus sp. HB1.4B. The sequence goes on along the minus strand of NZ_JABSUT010000007.1, from coordinate 64,056 downwards.
CTGAGGAGGGACCAATCAAAGAGCTCCATGCGATTCCCCTCCTTTTGCCTTCCGCTTTTTCCACCAGTCGTAGCTGAACTTGGCGGAGATGAACAATATCAATACGGCTTGTATAACACTTGCCAGCTCCAGCGGCACATCCGTATTGCGCTCTACACCCATGGCTCCTGTCTGAAAAGCAGCAAGCAGGATCGAAGTCACAATGATGCCAAGGGGATGCGAGTTCGCAAGCAGAGCGGCCATCAGCCCCGTCCAGGCGAATCCTGGTACGGTCAGGGCACCGTCAACAAAACGATAGTGCGCCCCCATTACCTCTACGGTTCCCGCCAAGCCAGCCAGTCCACCACTGGCAAACATCCCGGTCAGCATCACCCGAATGCGATTAATTCCTCCGTATTGAGCAAACAGCGAGTTTTGACCCAGCATCTTCACTTCATAGCCAAAAGGCGTAAAACGAAGTACCCAGAACAACAGTAGCGCTGCAACGATCGCAAACAAAAACCCTGCATGCACGCTCATCCCTGCAAACAGCTTCGGAAGCCAAGCGCTTTTCTCCAGCATGACGGTCTGTGCCAGTGCCGCAGAACCCGAGCGATCCCGGAATGGCTCTGTCACGAGATAGCTCGCAAACAATACCGCGATATAGTTGAAAAGCAACGTAGAGATGAGCAACGGAATACGAAAGCGGGCTTCCATAAAGCCTGGCAACAACGCCCAGAACCCACCGACTGCCATCCCTGCGAAAATACCCGCCACAATTTTGATCATTCCCGGTGCTGGCAAGTAGATCGCGACTAACGCAGCACTGACGGCACCCAGCACCATTTGCCCTTCCGCCCCTAGATTGAATACCCCTGCCCGAAATGCGAGGGAAAGACCCAAGGCAATCAGCATGATAGGCGTGGCTCTCGCTAATGTAGACGTAAAGAAATAAAAACTGCCAAAGGCCCCTTTCCACATTTCCTGGTAGGTGCCCAAGATCGATTCGCCAACTGCAGCAATGACCAGCGCCCCGGTCAACAAACCGATGACGACAGCCAAGAACGGCTGAACCAATGACTTAGATAGCTCTTTGATTGCTGCCATGAATGCTTCCCCCCGCCATGATCACGCTGATTTTTTCTTCGGTTGCCTCCAGGCGTGAAAGCTCTCCAGCGATTCGCCCTTTATACATGACCAAAACCCTGTCAGACAAGGCGAGAATTTCGGACAACTCGGAGGAGACGAGCAAGATCCCGTCTCCCTGATTGCGCTTTTCAATCAGCGCCTGATGGATGTACTCCATGGCACCGATATCCACCCCTCGCGTAGGCTCAGCCGCAATCAAAAACGGGGTTTCATGTCCCAGCTCCCTTGCTACGATCAGCTTTTGCAAATTTCCACCTGACAGATTCCCTGCCAGCTCCTGCAATTGTCGAGAGCCAGTTTTGATGGCAAACTGCTCAACCCAGCCTTTTACGACTTGGCGGAATTTCTCCCGCAAAACGACGCCTCGGCGGTTGTAAGCAGGCTTTCGCTGATAGCCCATCAACGCATTTTCCTCGACGCTTGAGAGTTTGGCCGTTCCCCACAGGTAACGATCCTCCGGAATATGAGCCAAACCGGCATCCCGAATGGTGACTACTGATTTATTCGTCACATCTTTGCCGCCTAACCGCACCGTACCCTCCTGTGCCGCACGCAAACCACTGATCGCTTGCAGCAGCTCGGATTGACCATTCCCGGAAACACCTGCAATTCCTACGATTTCGCCGTGATGCACGGTAAAGCTGACTTGATCGAGCAATGTCTGCTTTTCTCGAACCGTGAGATTCTCCACCTGCAACAAGGGGCCTTTATCCAGAGGAACTCGCTCAGCTAGCTCCTGTAATTCACGTCCAACCATCAATCTTGCCAAATCATCCGCATTTGTCTCATTCCGCGAAACCGTTCCCGTCACTTTGCCTCCGCGCAGTACCGTAATACGATCGGCTACCTCCATGACTTCCTGCAACTTATGTGTAATCAAAATGACGCTCTTGCCACTCTCTGCCAGGTTTCGAATCGTTTGCAGCAGGTCGCGTACCTCCAGCGGAGTAAGTACAGCGGTAGGCTCGTCCAGCACGATAATATCCGCTCCTTGATACAGGACCTTAAGAATTTCGACCCGTTGCTGTTCCCCAATCGAGCAATTCGCTACCTTGGTCTGCGGATGAATCGGAATGCGATACTGCTCACTAAGCGCACGCACCTTGTCCTCCGCGTCATTTCTTTTGAAAAAACCCGCTTGTTTCGGCTCGTAGCCGATCACGATATTTTCAGTCACACTAAATTCTCCGAAGAGCATAAAGTGCTGGTGAACCATCCCGATTCCATTTCGAATCGCGTCCTCTGGTCCGCGAAAAACAACTGGCTTTCCGTTTAACACGATCTCTCCCGACGTGGGCTGCTCCATCCCGTACAGCATCCGCATCAGTGTCGTTTTGCCCGCTCCATTTTCCCCGACAATCGCGTGGACTTCTCCTGCTGCCAGTGAGAACGACACCTTGTCGTTGGCGGTAAAATCTCCGTACTTCTTGGTCATGGCCCTCATTTCCAAGCGATCGGTCATTCCCACTCCCTCATTTCTGTACGTCCTTTTATGAAAATGGAAGACCGACTACACAGCCGTAGTCGGTCACATCCATCACTGTGCACAAGCTTTAAATAAACGTTCAAAAAGTTGGCTTTTCAGCACCGAACTACCTTATTAGAACTTGTCTGGTACTTGGCGGGTGCCTGCTACTATCTCATCGTTGATCGCTTTCACTTTATCCACGACTTCTTGTCCAATAAAAGCGTTCAGAGGCGTTTTGCTTTCGTGCGTGACATAGGTTACGCCAACACCTTTTTCTTTCAAGCCGTACGCAACAACACCTGGTTTGAACGTTCCTTCTACAAAGTTCTTCACGGTTTCATAAGCTGCCGCGTCGGTCCCTTTCAATTGGGACAGAACGATATGCTCTGGATCGATCGTCGTACGGTCAACGTCCTGACCTGCTGTGAAGAAGCCTTTTTCCTTCGCCGCTTCGAAAACGCCGAGGTCGCCTACAGCTGCTGCACCGTTAATGAAGTCAGCGCCTTTGGAAGCTTGGAGCAAAGCCAATTCCTTCGCTTTTGCCGGGTCAGTGAAGCTTCCTACATAGTTGACCATCAGTTCTGCCTTTGGATTCGTCGCTTTCAAGCCCTCTTCGAAGCCGACTGTCCATTTTTTCAACTGTGGAATATCGAGAGCGACAACCATACCTACTTTGTTCGTTTTCGTTGCCAGACCTGCTGCTGCTCCCACCAGGTAAGCCGCTTCCTGCTCGCGGAAGGTAACACTGCGAACGTTTGGCAAATCCACTACGGTATCAATAATCGCAAAATTACGGTCAGGATTTTCGGTTGCTACTTTTTTCAATGCATCCTCTGATGTAAAGGAAGAAGTGATGATCAAATCATAATTTTCTGCAACAGCCACGCGCAGATTCTCTTCAATCGCTCCATGGTCCGTAGATTCAATCGTTTTCACTTCTGCGCCCAGCTCTTGTGCGGCTTTCTTTGCACCCTCATCCATTTGTTGAAAGAACGGGTTCACACCAATTTTCTCGGGCAAAATCAAGGCAATTCGCTTTTTGTCCGCGCCCTCTTGTCCTGCTGCTTGTCCTCCTGGCTGATCTGCCGGTACGCTTGTGCCAGTCGAGCACCCTGTTGCCAATACTGCGAATGTCGTTAAAGCCAGCAATAACTTCTTCATGATGTATCTCTCCCTATCCGAACTTTACGTTTTTCTTTATCCTATTAGGTAATGTACGGCTTTTTACCCATTTTTTCAATACTATTTACGAATATTCTCTTATAAAATTAATTTATCGTTCGTTTATTTACCCCTCCCCTTTTACAAATACAACAAAAAAAACTCTTCCCGGAGGAAGAGTTTGCGTACGTAGCCGTTCTCTTCCTCATCTGTCAAAACCATGGTACAGGTTTTGCAGGAATTGGCACCTTTCTGTTCATGCATAGACATGATCAGTGGTTGCCGGGCATCATCGGGCCAGTCCCTCCGCCGCTCTTGATAAGGTAGCTGAATATATTTAGTTACAATGGAATTCATTCTAGCAGAACGGTTCGAAAATGCAATTCTTTTTTCTCAATTCCAAACACTTCTAAAAGTGAATAAAAGTTTAAAAAGTCGTCTTTTCAGCATCGAGAAACAACCTATTTCACGTGAAAGGTTTGCTGGAGACGATGAGACAACGTATTCAGCTCGCCCAGCTCTTCCGTAATCTCACGTACTTTTTGATGCTGGTTTTCTGCTGTCGCAAACAGCTCTTCTAAGTTGGCTACCGATTCCTCGGTTACGGCTGTAATGGTCGACATCTCGATGGCAACTTCTCCGGAACGCACTTTTACCCGGTCCATGCTGGAGCTTACTTGATCAGCTGCTTGCAGGAAGGCCATCATCCCGGCACGCACTGCTTCGATGGAGGCCACTGTTTTCACGGCCAGTTCTTGGCCTTTTGCAACAGACGTTTCCCCATTGCTCATATGCTGCACCGCATTCTCACTTTCCTGGTGGAGTGATTTCAGAATGTCGGTAATTTCCTGCGTAGCTGTCGCGCTTTGTTCTGCCAGCTTGCGTACCTCGTCCGCTACAACAGCAAATCCCCGTCCATGTTCGCCTGCACGCGCCGATTCAATCGCCGCATTCAGCGCCAAGAGATTCGTTTGTGTCGCGATCTGATTAATAGCGCCAACAATTTCCTCTACACGGTTCGCCTGCCGATTGAGCTGGTGAATCGTGGAGGCTGCTACATTGACTGCCTGCACTATTTGCTCCATCTGCGAGGACAGCTCGTTCATCATCTGAACGCTTTCTATCAGACGACGGTTGTTTTGTTGCGATTCCGTTTTCATTGCGTTGGTCTGTGTTGTGACTGCCTCGATTTCCTGGTCGATGGATTGAACCTCTTCTTCGATTTTCACCGTAGAATTCGCCTGCGATTCCATACCTGTAGCGACTTCCTTAAAGGCCACCATCATTTCATCTGTATTGCGCTTCGTACCTTCCGCATGCTCATGCACATGATCGCTTGTACGATCCAGCTGTTCCGTCATTTGCTGGATGTTCAAAAGCATTTCTCCCAGACGGCGCTCCTTCTCTTCCGCTTCCTGCCTTGCGTCATCAGCTTTTCGCAAGGAGGCTTGTCCGGCGAGACATAGATACGTGACGGCTCCCATCATCATGAGAATCGTGACAATACGCATAAGCAAATTGAGCTCCGAAAAATCACCTTCGAAAATCTCGTAGGTTCCCGTATAAAATCCAACAATCGTAACGATGATTTGGGCAATTCCCGCTGTAACTACCAGCTTCCAGTCCAAATAGGCTGCCAAAAAGCCCATGACGATAAAGGCGAGGAAGGTAACCTCCTGGTAATCGGTAAAGTGATCGAAGGAAATAGCATAAAACATAAGTCCGATTGCTACCAGATAACGAATGACATGACTATCTCTGCGAATGAAATAATACGGCGAAACAATTAAAGTGACCAGCAATCCCAAGGACGTCACTTTCCAGAAGTTCACATCCACTTGGTAGGCAATGAGTCCCGCCATCCACAAATGATTCCATAGGATGAAAATCATAAAGCCTTCTTTGTCAGTCAAGGTATTGCGAATCAATTGAATCATAATTGCCCCCCTTTTCCTTTTTACTTATGTATCGGATTCTTTCCCCATTATATAGCCAAACCTTTGCCAAATTTGTGAAAAAAGTGAGAACAGCCAAAAACAATTTCGAATAGGCTATTACACAACTCACACGTACAGGAGGCAAACGGAGAAAAGTGGAACTCAATCAATTGCCAGCTACCGTGCTGACACGGACAATTAGCCGTCCGAACACCACCATTTACTACCCGCAATTGGCAGGCCTAGCCAACCAGCAAGCGGAAAAAGATATCAACCGGGCGATTTATCAAACGGTTCAAGGCTTAATTCACGAGCAGCAACGGGTCCAGGTACCGGGAAATACAGAAATGCAAGGAAGCTACGAAATCAAGACAAACGAACGCGGCATTTTCAGTGTCGTGTTGAGCAACTACGCCTACACACCGCAAATGGCTCACGGCATGACCTTTCTCGGGTCAATCACCGCAGATATCCAAACAGGCAAGCTGTATACGCTGCGTGAATTATTCAAGCCAGGAAGCGATTACGTCAAGGTGATTTCTGAAAACATCAAGCGTCAAATCAAAGAAAGAAACATCCCCACACTCAATGGCTTTACTTCGATTAAGCCCGATCAAGATTATTACCTAGCCGACAAAGCACTGGTCATCTACTTCCAGTTGTACGAAATTACGCCTTACTACGTCGGTTTCCCCATGTTCCCCATTTCGGTTTATGAACTGGAGCCGCTCATCAATGAAAAAGGACCGTTGAGTATCTTGTCCGCAGATTAATGTATCACCATATTTTTCAGCCAGGTGAGTGTCTTCTTCCATGACACTCGCCTGATTCTATTTGTGTCAGAAAATCCATTATTTCGCCATCGAATAAACGTTTACTTATATGTACGGAACTGCTAGTATGTTATTGTACATATTTACTTAAGCAATAAAGTGTACGATATATCGGACCAGCTTTCCTGGAGGTATATATTCATGCAATATTATGGTCATCGAATTAGCCAAACCGCAAGAATATTCAGTAAATCGTTAAATGGGACTATGTCTCCCATGGGATTATACAGTTCGCAATGGGGGATTATCCTTTGCTTGCATTACCGTGAATCGCTCACCCAGGTTCAATTGAGTAACTACCTGAATGTGGAAGCGCCAACGATTACCCGGACACTCACCCGATTGGAAGAGATGGGCTGGATTATTCGCTCAGAGGGTGATGACAAGCGTGAGCGCTATGTGTCCTTGTCTCCGCAAGCAGTCGAACGGTTCCCGGAATGGCTGGAAGCTGCCAAAGAGCAAGAGGAACTGGCACTCCGCGGCCTTGACGAAGCAGAACTCGCTACCTTTAACCGCGTACTAAAGAAAATGAACGATAATTTGCAGCCATTGTAGCAAGTAAAAAATGACTTCTCCCAAAAGCAGTTTGGTGAAGTCATTTTTTGTTAGCCATTTTTCCTTGTACTATGGATGATGGTGTTGAGTTCTTGTTCCAATTGAATCAGTTCAAGCTGTATCTGTTGCTTTTGCAATTGTTTTTTCTGTTGCAGCACTTGTTTTTTCAAATCATTTGATTCTTTGTCATTTGCCTCTTTCGCTGTAGAAGTATCCTGGTCCGGTTCCACCTGTCCAGTCGAGCCTATAGCAGCTAGGAAGGCACCCAAAACTGCGATCCACCCGCCTACTGCTACCAACTCATTCGCCAGATTTTTTTCGATCATTCTTCTTCCCTCCGTTTTTGGATGGTTCCTCCTGTAAATTCTTCTTTATATCTTGTATACTGTCTCGTAATTGAGCAATTTGCTGTTCAATTCGTTTGAATTGCATATCTTCATCATTGTCATTGCCATTCTTATTCTTCCCATTGATTTGCTTGTTCAATTGAATGAGCGGCTGCATCAACTTCTCCTTGTCGCAGGCAGGCTTTTGACTTAATCTGGTTGTTTTATCGATGGCGAGTATGACAAAGCCAATCGAAATGATCCAAAGTGCTATTACAGCGGTATCGTCATTCTCATCACAAAAAAACATAGATACCTCCATGCCAACAAAAGGTCGTGGTTTGATTATTGGCCCTTCTATACAATACGCTTCTGCCTAATTCCTCGTGACATCGGAACCATCACTTTCCTGATGTTGTTCTGTCATGCAAAAAGGCTCCCCACCAAGCACACTCGTGCCCAGCAAGAAACCTATTCGTTATGATCGTATTCGTTATTGCATGCGTTTCGCGATATTGCGAGCCATCCAGACCCCAGCAGCTCCGGCCTGTGCCAGACCACGTGTAATTCCGGCACCATCCCCGCCACAGAACAATCCCTTGATTTCTGTTTCGAATTCCTCCGTCAGTTTCGGACGTGCCGAGTAGAATTTTGCTTCCACTCCGTAGAACAATGTGTGCTCGGAGGCAATTCCCGGTGTTACCTTGTCCAGAGCTTCCACCATCTCGATCAAACTTTTCATCGTGTTGTAAGGCAACACGAGTCCCAAATCACCCGGTACCGCTTCCTTCAGAGTAGGCTCCAGGAAGCCTTCCTTAATACGCGACTCTGTGGAACGGCGACCGCGCAAAATATCGCCGTACTTTTGCACGATGACCCCACCGTTTGACAGATCATTCGCTCGCTTGCAAATTTCTCTCGCGTACTCATTCGGCTTATCAAACGGCTCTGTAAACGTATGCGATACCAAGAGCGCAAAGTTCGTATTCATCGAGCCCAGCGCTGGGTCTTTGTAAGAGTGCCCGTTTGCTGCCATCACTCCACTATGGTTTTCCACGACTACGTGACCGGATGGATTGCTGCAAAACGTCCGTACACGCGTTCCGACAGATGTATTGAAAATGAATTTTCCTTCGTACAAGTGTTCATTGATTTCGCGCATGACGACATCGGACGTCTCCACACGTACGCCTACGTCGACTTGATTGTTGTACATTTTCAGGCGACGCTTTTTCAGGATATCCGTCAACCAAGCGGAGCCATCGCGTCCTGGTCCGATTACCACGTAATCAGCTTCATACTCTTGGCCGTTTTTCAAGACGACACCTTTTACCTGATGTCCGTCTGCTTCTTTCACCGTAATGATGTCCTCGACCTCCGTCTTGAACATCATGTCGACATGCTTTTTCAAATGCTCGAAGATCGACTGGAGAATCTCCAGGTTTTGCTCCGTTCCCAAATGACGTACCTGTGCTCGCAACAGCTTGAGTCCTGCTGCATAGCCGCGCTGCTCGATGCTCTTGATCGTCTCTGTGGTCGGGTCCGTAATCGAGTGGGTAGCCCCATGCTCCAAATTGATTTCATCTACGTATTTGATCAGCCCAAGTACAGTGGAAGGGCTGAGATAGTCTGTCATCCAACCGCCAAATTCGGTAGTGATGTTAAATTTGCCATCGCTATAGGCGCCTGCTCCACCAAAACCACTGGTAATCGAACAGGCCGGCAAACAGCCTGCGAATTCTTTTTTTCCTGCTGGCGGCGGGCAGAGCTTGATCTTTTCTTCCAAGATCGGACAGCGTCTGCTATAGATGTCATGCCCTTTATCAATCAACAGCACCTTGGCATTTGGTGCTTTTCGCATTACCTCGTAGCATGTAAAAATCCCTGCTGGTCCTGCTCCTACAACGATCACATCATACTTGTTCATTTCGTTCCCTCCCCAAAAAAATGCAAAAAATTCCCGGCCGACGAATAGGGTATACCAAACCTGCCCTATTCGTAGCCGGGAATTTACGGTTCCCTGTAGAGACCCTCAAACCATATTTCTGAGGATATACGAATACAAATCACTATTTCATTCGTCAAGCCTGTGTTGTTCTTCACAACAATATGTATAGTAGCTTATAAGGTGAATCAAGTCAACCGAAAACAGCCTATTTATTCGTCTTTTAAAGTTATTTTTATCGTAAACATGCCTTTACAATCCGCTAATACACCAAAATCCGAACGTTTAAAAACGAACATTCGTTATTTCTATACATGACGCTCATCTGCTCAGGAAGGAATCAATCACAAACGAATAGAATAGAAAGAATTTTAAGAAATATTTTTTGATCATTATTTTTCCAAAAAAGGATGAGGCCAGTACATGCGGGATTATCGCTATTATCAGTCTGCCTTTGCCGGTGTTCCCAAGCCGTTCGCTTTCGTCGACCTAGATCTGCTGGAGGAAAATGCGGAGCAAATCAGTTTGCAAAGCAATGGAAAACCCGTTCGAATCGCGAGCAAGTCGATCCGAAGCGTTGCCATTCTCAAACATATATTGCAGTTGGACGATTGCTTTCGTGGTCTCATGTGCTATTCCGCTCCTGAGGTGCTTCACCTGTGCGAGGCAGGCTTCGATGACCTGCTACTTGGCTATCCCCTCTGGGAAAAAAGCTGGCTTTTGTCCATCGCCTCTGAGATTAAAAATGGACGCTCCATTACTTTGATGATCGACTCTCTCCCTCATGTCGAACAGCTCGAACAAATCGCCCGGGAAACAGGAACCAAACTGCCGGTCTGTCTCGATATCGACATGTCGTCTGATGTGTTGGGGCTGCATTTCGGCGTCTGGCGCTCTCCTCTTCGCTCTCTCGAGGCGTCCCTCTCCCTTGCCAAGCGCGTTGCTTCCTCCGATCATCTCTACCTAGATGGTGTCATGGGGTACGAAGCTCAAATTGCTGGCGTAGGTGATCGATACCCTCGTCAATTCCTGAAAAACAGCATCATTCGTCTCCTCAAGCAATATTCCGTGAAAGAAGTGGCTGCTCGACGTGCCACACTGGTGCATGCCATTCGCGAGCTAGGCATTTCTCTGCGCTTCGTAAACGGTGGAGGAACGGGCAGCTTGCACTTGACCGGGAAAGAAGACGCTGTTACAGAGGTGACAGCAGGCTCCGGATTTTTTTCGCCTGGGCTCTTTGACTACTTTCAAGATTTTCGGTTTCATCCTGCTGCCGGATTTGCTCTGGAGATTATCCGCAAGCCCACAGAGCATATCTACACATGTGCCGGCGGAGGCTACATCGCCTCTGGTTCTGCTGGGCGTGACAGACTCCCCAAGCCTTACTTGCCAACGGGAGCAAAGCTGTTCCCCAACGAAGGAGCAGGTGAAGTACAGACACCGATCCACTATCAAGGCATGGAAACGCTGGAGTTGGGAGACCCGATCTTTTTCCGCCATGCCAAAGCAGGAGAGCTCTGCGAACGTTTTACCCGGCTGTATTGCATCTCTGGCGGGAAAATCATAGAGGAAGTGACCACCTATCGGGGGGATGGATTATGCTCACTGTAAAGAAGCACGCGAATCACTGGACCAATTGGACAGGAAATGTACAAAGCCAGCCAAAGCAAATCGCGATGCCAGAGTCCGTAGATGAGGTCGTACAGCATGTCCTTGCTTGCCAAAAGGCAGGTACACGGATTCGAGTCGTCGGCTCCGGCCATTCCTTCACGCGGCTCGTCCAGACAGAAGATTGCTTGCTATCCCTGGATCATCTCCAAGGAATCGTCAGTGTAGATCCTGCCTCTGATACCGTTGAAGTCTGGGCAGGCACCAAGCTCAAGACACTCGGACACCTCCTGCATCAAGCGGGCTACTCCCAAGAAAACCTCGGAGACATTAACGCCCAGTCCATTGCAGGGGCCGTCAGCACCGGAACGCATGGCACAGGCATTCATTTTGGCAGCATCTCCACGCAAGTCGTCGGGCTGACAGTCGTGACCGCCTCCGGCGAAGTCTTGGAAGTATCTGAGCAATCCCGGCCGGAGCTGTTCAAAGCCATGCAAGTCTCTCTTGGTCTCTTGGGCATCATCGTACGCGTCAAGCTGCGTGTCCTCCCAGCCTATCGCCTGCGCTACCAAAGCCGTCGCATGCAGCTAGAGGAGTGCCTGTCCTCTCTGGAGACGTTTAAAACCGAGCATCGGCATTTCGAATTTTTTATCTTCCCGTATTCGGATACCGTTCAGGTAAAATTCATGAACGAGACCAACGATCCCCCCAGCGGCAATCAACGATGGAGCTATTTGAAAAAAATGGTGGTGGAAAATGGGCTGTTTTGGCTCTTGTCCGAGAGCTGCCGATTGCGCCCTTCTCTCACCAAAAGCGTCAGCAGGCTGTCCGCCCAAAGCGTTCCCTCTGTCCACGAGAGCGGCTACAGCCATCAGCTTTTCGCCACTCCTCGCCTTGTTCGTTTTTACGAAATGGAATACTGCCTACCCGCTGAGCATATGGGCGATGCCATACTGGAGCTGCGTCAGGCGATTGAGCAGGAGGGCTTTGCCGTTCATTTTCCGCTGGAATGTCGGTACGTCAAAAAGGACGACATCTGGCTCAGTCCCGCTTACGAAAGGGATAGTGCCTTCATTGCCGTCCACATGTACAAGGGCATGCCGTACGAAGCATACTTTGCCCGGATGGAGGAGATTTTCGCCCGATATGGCGGACGTCCACACTGGGGGAAAATGCACAGCATGACCGCCGAACAGCTCCATCAGGTCTATCCGCGCTTGCCCGCTTTCCTCGCCATTCGCTCTGAGCTCGATCCTGACGGCATGTTCGTGAACCCGTATCTAGCCGAGCTATTCCACATCTCCTGAAGACAAACCTTACGCCACAAAAATGCCCCGACCCTATCATCATGGCAGGGGCATTTTTCTATTGAGTAGGAAGACTTAGCCTTGCGTTGGGAGATTCGGTTGATGCGCCTTTTTGCGTCCATAGCGCACATAATAGAAGGTATAGAACAGCACGAGTGCACCAATTCCGTAGAAGAGTCCAATTCGTTGTGTCGGGTCAAACGCCGGGAAGATCAGAATGAATGTGCATAGCGCCAGACACAGGAGCGGCATCACCGGGTAAAACGGTGCGACGAACTGTAAATCTTCTATTTTTCCACCCTCACGCAAGTATTGACGGCGGAAATTGAACTGAGAGAGAGCAATTCCCATCCATGTGAAGGTAACCGCAATACCTGATACAGACATGAGCAGCACGTATACCGTATCCGCTGCAACTACGCTGGTTAACAGAGACAGAAGCGAGAACGCCAATGTCGCCAAGAGTGCGTTCAAGGGCACTTTACGCTTGGTCAACTTCCCAAAAACAGGATGCGCCATATTGCTATGGGAAAGGGACCACAACAAGCGAGTGGCTGCGTACAAGCATGAGTTACCGACAGACAACAAAGCCGTCAAGATAACGAAGTTCATGATATCCGCTGCAAAAGGAATCCCCACTGCATCAAATACCGTCACAAACGGGCTCTCCAAGAGTCCCAGCTCACTCGATGGAAAGAGTGCGGACAAGATCGTGACTGACGCCACATAGAACACGAGAATGCGAAACACAACGTTGCGAATCGCCCGCGGAATGGTCTTCTGCGGGTCTTCTGCCTCCCCGGCTGCAATTCCGATCAGTTCAGAGCCTTGATAAGAGAATACGACGTTCATCATCGTCACAAAGACGATCGCAATGCCAAACGGGAATAGTCCTCCATCTGCCGAGAAGTTGGAGAGAAACGGAGCTGGCCTACCTTCCATACTGACAATACCGAATATAGCACCTAGTCCGACAATAATAAAAATAAGAACGGCTAATACTTTAATTCCGGCAAACCAGTACTCGGTTTCTGCAAACCCTTTTGTCGTGAGCGCATTGAAGGTAAAGAGCAAAACGATAAAGAGCGCGCACCAAATCCAGATCGGTGTATCCGGGAACCACCGTTGCATAACCATGCCCGCGGCAGTAAACTCTACCCCGGCCGTTGTAGCTGACCCTAGCCAATACATCCATCCCAGTGTAAACCCACTCGCAGGACCAATATACTTGCTGGCGTAGGCTTGGAAAGAGCCTGTTACTGGCATTTTTACAGAAAGCTCACCCAGGCACGTCATGACCAGATACAGCAAAATCCCGCCGATGATATAGGCGACAAGCGCTCCGCCAGGTCCAGCCTGATTGATCGTGAAACCAGCATTGAGGAAGAGCCCTGTCCCGATCACGCCACCTAACGACAGCATAAACATGTGGCGACTTTTCATGGAGCGTTCTAGCTGTGTGTCTCTTTCATTCTCAGTGTTCATATGATTCCTCTCTTTCACCAGCTTATTAAGAGGTCTATCAGGGGTCTATAAAAGAGGAGAGAACTGCCTGCGCTAGAAACGCAGGGACAGGCAGCTCAATCCTCCGTCTTGTTTACGGAATTCAGACATATCCAGCTCAATCACGTTGTAGCCAGCGTCAGTGATTTGCTTTTTCGTGCTCTCAAAGCCTTTTGGAATGATGACGTAGTCGTTGATATGGATGCAGTTCGCAGAGTACTCAACTTCTTTTTCCACGATCAGATGCTTGTATTGGCTAAACACTTCAGAATCGATGAACTCCCCAGCCAGAACCAGCAAGTCATTGCCGAGGTAGGCAATACCTGTTTTCAGGTGGAAAAACTCTTTCAGTGGAACAATCGTGACCTCATATCCGTATTTGGAGAGAATCTCGCGGAACTGGATCGCTCCTTCTTCATTCGTGCGTGTCGACAGACCGACATAAAAATGGTTGTCTACTTGCATAACGTCTCCACCATCGAGGAAGCCAGGGGCCTGAATATATTCAATCGTGTCATAGAAACGAGGAAGCACCAATTTCATATCCTCAATTTCACCATTGCGGCTTTCTGCACCGGGATTGGTGATGACGGCGCACTTTTCCGTGAGGACAGCTGAATCTTCCACAAACGTAGAATCCGGGAAACGCTCGTCCGCTTCCAGAACGGTTACATCCAGACCTGTCTGTTTCAGCGCTTCTACATAAGCGGCATGCTGTTTAAGAGCAAGTTCAAAATCAGGTGTACCCAAATCAGAAGTCGTCAAACCATTTACATAGCTATTTCCCGGTTTTCTTACAATCGCACGTGAAAATTTCATGATGATAGATCTCCCTTCTGTTTTCGAATCTTGCTTTTGTCTAACAGTGGGCGACGGAGAAACGAGCATGTAAACGCTTCCGCTTCTGCTACTTTTGCTTGTTCATCGCCACCATGTTGCATTCATTCTCCTCTGAGCAATCACTCAGAAATATTCCGCATTGTGGAATCGCTTCTGCAATACAAAATTACACTCTTAATGTAAAATAGTTTCAAATTTTTTGTCAACGAATTTTTATCTGGTCTAAATTATATTGATTCGGCTGAAAAATTCTGATAGATTGAGGTCATATTAAGCTGGCGTGACAGTCGAAAAGCAGTCACTATGCAACAAAAAGCCAGGAGGTAACGTACGTTGGTACAATCGATTGACCGGGCGATGAGCATCATCTCCGTCCTGGTATCAGATCCAAACAAGCAGCATTGGTCCATCTCGGAAATTGCTGAACAAACGAACCTGCCACTAAGTACCGTACACCGTTTAATAAGCAGCCTCATCAAGCATGGACTCATCCTCCAGGTTCCTGAGAGCAAGCAGTATAAGGTCGGCTATACGTGGATGGAAATCGGGCTGCGCATCCTGGACAAGATGGACATGCGCGCTGTCGCCCGAACTGTCATGGAGCGATTGGCAGCAGATGTACGAGAAACCGTCTATCTGAACATTCCACAGGGCTCTCATGCCATCGTACTCGAACGAGTGGAAGGTCCCATGTCTGTCAGAAGCATGGATAATCTGGGCGAGCGTATTCCGCTACATATCGGTGCGGCAAACAAAACGATTCTCGCCAGCATGAATCCGACCGAAGCAGAGCAAATCGTGACCGATTTAATCCCGGATGCAGAAAAACGTCGCGAGCTGTTAGAACGACTGCCAGAAATCAGACAAAACGGCTATGCAGTCAGCTACGGTGAGAAAACCGAGGGTACCGCATCCATTGCCGCTCCTATCTTCGGTGTCAACCAAAAGGTCGTGGGCGCTTTGAGTATCGGTGTTCCGAGCTATCGGATCAACGAACAGCTCTTGTCCTCACTCATTGAACAAACCCAACAAAGTGCCCAAGAAATTTCCCACAAGATCGGTGCCTTACCTTAATTTTTTTGCCCACTAACCGGAAACAGTTTTCACTATACGGAAAACGGAGGCGTTTTTTATGCAAAAATGGCAAACAAAAGAGCAGCTCGTTGATCTCTTGTGCAATTTGGTAAGCATTCCAAGCATTACAGGATCAGTAGCCGAGAAGGACTTGCCTAGCTACGTCGTCGATCAACTGCGTACCCTGCCTTATTATCAAGCCAATCCCGATCATGTGCGTGCGAATCCGACCGGGGACGGGCGCCATTTTGTCACTGCTCTGGTTAAAAAAGAAGGTGTACGGGACACCGTCATTCTCGTCAGCCATTTTGATGTGGTCGATGTCGAGGATTACGGTGCTTGGATGAAGCATGCTTTTGATCCCAAGACCCTCACTCCTCTCTTCCTGCAAAACCAAGCGGATATGCCAGCAGACGTTCAACAGGATATTCGTACCGGCAACTGGCTGTTTGGCCGTGGCACCATGGATATGAAGTGTGGACTGACGCTGCACATGTCGATGATTGAGCAAGCGATTGCGGGAGAGTTCGACGGCAACATTTTGCTTCTGACCGTCCCTGACGAAGAGGTGAATTCTGTCGGGATGCGTGCAGCAGTCCCAGCACTGTTGAAAATCGCCGAAGAGTTCGACCTGAGCTACACGACCGTGCTCAACTCCGAGCCGATGTTTACGCGCTATCCAGGGGATACGAATACGTACTTGTACACAGGCTCCATTGGAAAAGTGCTGCCAGGCTTCCTCTGCTACGGCAAAGAAACACATGTCGGCGAGCCTTTTGCTGGGTTAAACGGCAATTACATGGCCTCTCAAATTACATGTGAGCTGGAGCTGAACACATCCTTCTGCGAGGTCGTCGAGGGAGAAGCATCTCCTCCGCCGACGAACCTGATTCAAAAGGATCTGAAAAAAGAGTACTCTGTGCAAATTCCGCATCGTGCTGTGACACTGTTCAACCTGTTCCTGCTGGAAAAGCAAATGGAGGATGTCGTAGAGCCGCTGCTAGAATCCGCAAGAAATGTCGCAGAGCGCATGAAGCAAAACTACCTCAAGCACGCGAGCCAGTTTGCCAACTTTGCGCCTTTTAGCCCGCGCGATCTGTCCATTTCCGTCATGACGTACGAAGAACTGTATGCCTATGCGAAGAAAACGTACGGGGAAGAAAAGCTGCGCCAGCTGGAAGCAGATGTCATCGCCAACCGCGGCGACAAGGACGATCGCGACACCACGATCGAGCTGGTGGATCAATTAGCGATTCTGTGCAAAGAACTGTCGCCGATGATGATCTTGTTCTTCGCTCCGCCGTTTTACCCGGCAGTCAGCTCGCGCAATCATCCTCTGATCCAGCAAACGATGGAAGAGATGAAAGCATACGCCAGAGATCAGCACCAGGTCAATTTGGTCAAACAAAACTACTTTGGCGGTATCTCTGACTTAAGCTACGTCGGACTCCAATATCCGGCGGCATCCATGAAGCCATTGGTAGCGAACATGCCTTTATGGGATAACGGCTACTCCATTCCGCTTCAAGAGCTCGAAGCTTTTGATGTACCTGTCATGAACCTCGGTCCAGTCGGACGTGACGCCCATCAGTGGACAGAACGTCTGGACATCGACTATGCATTCGATACGTTAAAAGACATGCTTCCTCGTTGTATCCAGTCTCTCTTGCATAATGGGAAAGCATTGAAAGAATAGCAAATAGGAAAAGGTTCCTGTACCGATAGATTACTGTCGCACAGGAGCCTTTTTCCTTATAATGAAGAAAAACCATTTCAAGGGAGGGTTACGCATGGAATTTCAAGCGAAAGAAAATGGCTTTGTCACACAACTGTCCTACGGTGAGCTGCACGTATCTGGTGATGAACAGTATGGCTTTCGCCCCTACCAGCTCTTGGTCTCTTCCATCGCTGTTTGCAGTGGCGGTGTTTTGCGAAAAGTATTGGACAAAATGAGAATGCCGTGCACGGACATGAAAGTAACAGCAGATGTGCAGCGAAATGAGGCAGAGGCAAATCGGGTTGAAAAAATTCACCTCCACTTCATCATTACGGGTGAAAATATGAAAGAAGAAAAAGTGCAAAAAGCCATTGAAGCCGCGAGCAAAAACTGCCCGATGGTCCAATCTGTCAAGGGAAGCATCGTCGTAACCGAGTCCTTCGAATTGGTATCATGATAGGAAATGCAGTGCTAATGCCCACTCCCTTGTTTCTACTTCAAGACATACAGCAGGTCACCTTGTCACCGACAGAAGCATGGGCGTTTTCCGGCGGATCTACCCATGCCGTGCTCATCGTGACAAAAGGATCGGGCCGGATACTGAACGAGTTGGATCAAGCCACTCTACTAGATGGAAGTGTGCTGGTTCTTTCTCGAGAATCTGCGAGGCAAGTACGCGCTGATACAGATGATCCACTCCGTTTCCTCGTATTTTATTTTGATGCCCTGCAACAGTCAGATCAGGTCACCAACGCGTACAGCCCGAGCCTTTCCTGGCATCTGGACCGCAGCTCATGTTTATTTCACCAGGTCGATCACGGCACGGAGCTTGCCCTCACGCTGTTTGCCCATCGACAAACCAATGATCCGTTGGAAGCTTTTCAAAATCAAATTCGCTTTCAGCAATTGTTGCACCTGATTTGGAGCCATGCAGAACAGCAATCTACCATAGAAACATCAAACGTTGTCGATCAGACTCTTTCTTACATTCATACAAATTATGCGGAGCCAATTACCTTAGACGATTTGGCGAATCGAGCTGGCCTTACCCCTCGGTATTACTCCGAAGTCTTCAAGAAAAAGGTCGGAAAAAGCCCGATCGAATATTTGACGAGCTGCCGGATGGAGCATGCGAAGACGCTACTTCGCGAATCGAATAAACGATTGCGCGAAGTAGCACGCCTGGTCGGTTATGCCGATGAGTTTTACTTCAGCAGACGCTTCAAACAGCAGATAGGCGTGTCGCCAACTGTCTTTGTCCGCATGAATCAGAAGCAAATGGCACCCGTCACCTTCCACTATGCCGAGTATTTATTGGCACTGGGAATCAGACCAGTTGGCGCTCCCGAAGAGCAGGTCACTTATTTACGCGAGCAATTGCGGATGAAAGAGGCAGATGAGATTGTCAGCCTGCCCGAGAACACGCCAGACTTGATCGAACCATTGCAACCGACGTTCATTTTGACAGAATCGACAGGAGATTGCGCTACTTTCTCCAAGATTGCACCTACTCTTGCACTTCCGTGGCTTGCGCATGATGTATTTGGTCATTTGAACATACTGGCCGATGTGCTTGGCATGAAAGATCAGGCACACATGTGGCTCAGGCAGCATGAACAGAAGGTTTTGAAGGCGAAGCGATGCATCGACGCTCATATCCAAAAGGAAGAAACTTTCTTGATCCTCAATGTGCGCCCACAGAGCCTATTTGCATACGGTGCCAGAAATATCGGGCATGTACTATACAAATCCTTGAAGCTGACGCCACCCAGAATCATTCAAGAAGAGTTGACACGCAACCCCAATTTTTGGGCGACTACAATCAACGAGGATCAATTAAGCCAGTACGCAGCAGATTGGCTGTTCGTTCATATTTTTGATGATGATCTCTCACGGGCACACTTCAAAGA
Source organism: Brevibacillus sp. HB1.4B (assembly GCF_013284285.1). NCBI lineage: Bacteria > Bacillati > Bacillota > Bacilli > Caryophanales > Paenibacillaceae > Brevibacillus > Brevibacillus sp. HB1.4B. The sequence goes on along the minus strand of NZ_JABSUT010000007.1, from coordinate 44,744 downwards.
GTTAATGAAACAGGATGTATGGCAACGAATTCCTGCTGTACAAAAAGGGCAAGTGGTCATTCTCAATCCGATTTGGTTTTCGTATGATCCCCTCTCCCTCGACATCCAGCTGGAAGAGATCGTCCAAATTTTGACCCATTCTAACACCACCACATTGTCCAAAGAAATACGGAACATTCTCCATGGATGAAAAGAGTACATTCAGGGTAAGATGAACTTTGTTAATGAGAATCATTTTCATTCATGGAGGATTTACGATGAAACGATTACGCATACAAGCTTGGCTGCCCGGATTCATGATGCTTTCCTTGCTCTTGCTCACGGCATGCGGTCAGACAGCCAGCACCAATCCATCGGCACCTGCACAAGAGAACAAAGATAGCGAAACACGCGTATTGAAGCACGCGAAAGGCGAATCCACCATTCCCTTAAAGCCAAAACGTGTCGTAGCCCTGCAATATGTGGGCTCTATGCTTGCTCTAGGTGTGAAGCCAATCGGAGCATTGAAGGGACATATGGAAGGTGCGGACATGGCTCCGTTGGTCAGTGGCATCGAAGTCGTGGGAGATTATGATGCTTACAATCTGGAGAAAATCCTTGAATTGCAGCCTGACTTGATCCTGACAGGCTCCGATGACGAACAACAAGTATATGAGAAGCTGACAAAAATCGCCCCCGTTGTTGCAATCGATTTTGATCAATACGATGTCTTTGGTCATGTACAGAAGGTAGCGGAAGCACTAGGCATGGAGAAAGAAGGCAAGGCTTGGGAAGAAAAGTACAAAGCAAAGGTGGAAGAAGCTCGCAAGCTCGTACAAGCCAAGGTCGGAAAAAACGAAACCGTCGCAGCTATGAACGTACGTGCGAAAACAATCAAAATGTACGGCGCTCGTAATATGGGGCATGTTTTGTACAACGATCTACAGTTGACGCCACCTGCACTCATCAAGACCGAGATTGAAAAAGACCCGCTGTTCTGGTCAAATGACCTGTCGATGGAGCTTTTGCCAGAATATACGGCCGACCATATTTTCCTGATGCTGTTCCCAGGGGAAGATGCCACCCAATATCTAAAAGAAATCGAGCAAAGCAGTCTGTGGAAAAACTTGCCTGCCGTCAAAAATAACCATGTTTATGTTGTCGACGTGGACAGATGGCTAGGATACGACGCCATTCTGATTGAAAAGCAGCTGGATGAAGCTGTGCAGTATTTGACCGGAACGAAAAAATAACCATGCAAAAACAGCCCAGAAGCGCAGCTTCGCGGGCTGTTTTTTATCAATTGCTAACAGGCTGTTGCTGTGGAACCTTCCCTCTGTTCTCTTTTCCCTCTGGAATGAGCAGATTCAAAAGCACGGTTGCCAATGCCCCTACTGTAATGCCTGACGATAAAATGTAGTTCACGAAATCTGGTACTCCTGCGAGTGCATCTTTTGGCAGGACCGTTACCGCCATTGTCAGCAGAATTGGCAAACCAATCACCATCATTGTCCGATCATCAATCGTAATGTTTTGAATGACTTTGATCCCATTCGCCACAATCGCTACACACACGATCCCAAAAATCCCGTTGATGACTGGCTCCGGTATACAAGTAATCGCCGCCGACAGCTTCGGCACCAGCCCAAGGGCAATCAAGATCAATCCTCCGGCCATAATCGCCATCCGGCTTCCTACTCCTGTCACCGCAATCAACCCTGCATTGGAGGAATAGCCAGTCGTAGGTGTACCTCCGAACAATGCCCCGACAAAGCACCCCAAGCCTTCACCGACAGCACCGCGATTCAGTCTCTCCTCCGTCAATTCACTGTTCGTTACCGTAGAGACGACGAACCAAGTCCCTGTTGTTTCAATCATGATAATCATATAAACAAAAAGCATCGTCAAAACAGCACTGAGATCAAATACAGGAGCCCCATACGGAAACAGCTTCGGCATGGACAGCCACGGTGCTTGTCCAACCGGACTAAAATCTACCGTTCCAAAAAAAGCAGCGGTTACCGTTCCGACGAAAATCGCAATCAGGACAGATACCAGTCTAAAAAACGCCCCCGCAACCTTTGCTCTTGTGCCCAGCAGCATACAGATGACAAGCACACCAGCTGAAACGGCGGCAATCAAAATGTTGGTCCAAATATTTCCCGGGGAGTGATAAATGTTTCCCATCCCTGTTGGCATCAAAGCAATGCCTACGATGATGATCACCGTCCCGCCAACTAGCGGTGGAATGAATTTGCGAACCGCTTTGGCAAACCACTTCAATGGATACCCCATCAGGGCCACAAACAGCGCTCCGGGAATCATGCTGCCAATCATCGCACCCATCCCCAGCTTACTGCCGATCGCAGCCAGCGCACCGATGGGTACATAGGAAGGGCCTTGCACGACAGGCAAACGCAATCCAAATCCAGTCTGGATCAACGTCCCGATACCCGTCGCAAGAAAACACATTTGAATAAAGAAAGAAGTGCTTGAAGCGTCCATGGTCAGCAGCCCAGCAATAATAATAGGAGCAATGTACAAGTCCATAGCTAACACATGCTGCAAACCAAGTAAAAACGCCTTGCCCACACTGATTTTGTCATCGACGCCCACAACAAGCTGATTGCTTTCTCGATGTTGTTCCACTTTCAAAAGGCCTCCCTAGTGGTAGTTTAGCTAATTACGAACGATACAAGTGGAATTATACTGGATAAATCCGTTTTTAGGCAACTATTCACGTAATAAATAGGTATTATCGCTTTATAATGTTCGTGTTTTCTGTTGACTTCCCTTCTACTCTCCCGCTACAATGAGTGAATAACCGAAGTATCGACAAAGGGAGTGTCTCATCAATGATCGTGCAAGATACCGTGCTGCGTAATGAGTGGATCGTCGCCTGTCGTTCGGTGGATGTGCAAGACCGCCCCATCCAGGTCACCATTATGGGCGAGCGGGTCGTCCTCTTCCGCAACGAAGAAGGAATCCATGCGTTTAAAGACCTCTGTATTCACAGAGGCGCTGCCCTGTCTCTGGGCTGTGTCCGAGATGGAAAGCTGGTCTGTCCGTATCATGGATGGGAATATGAAGCATCCGGCGCCTGTGTAAAAATCCCTCAGTTGCCTGCCGAACAAGCGATACCCGGCAAAGCGCGTGCTATTTTATACGGCTGTACAGAGCGATATGGATTCGTGTGGGTGAATCTCGCCAACCAATCTCCTGAGTTTTTTGCCCTGCCGGAATTTGAGGATCATCGTTTTCGAAATGTCATCTGGGGGCCACAGACAGTCATGGCCAAGCCTCCACGCGTCGTAGAGAACTTTTTGGATGTAGGCCACCTGGCTGTCGTTCATGAGGGTTATTTGGGTGTCGAAACGCATATGGAAATCGGGGATTACCGCGTTCACCGCGACGAGAACGGTGTTATTCGCACAGATGAGATCAAGATTTTTCAGCCTGACCCGGACGGTACTGGTCAAGCGAAGCACGTCTATTACACGTACGAAATCCTCCGTCCGCTCACGGTAAAATTCACGAAACGCGATGCGGAAAACGGCAATCTGATGTCTATTTTGCTTACTGTGATGCCGCTGGATGAAGCGCGAAGCGTAGCTTATGGCGTACTTTCTTTTAATTATGAGACGAACCTTTCCGATGAGGAAATCATTAGCTTCCAAAACCTCATCTTCGCTCAAGATAAACCGATCGTGGAAAATCAAAAGCCTGAGGACCTGCCACTTGATTTACAAGTAGAGCTATCCTTAAAATGCGACCGTGCGAGCATCGCTTACCGTCAATACTTGACGGAGATGGGTATCACGTTCGGTACGGCATAAGCTTCTTAACGAAAATAAAAGGACCTGCCAACTCCGTGATTGCTCACGTAGGTTAACAGGTCCTCTTGTACTTTGTCGTACAGCTTTTATAAAAGCGGAGACAACAGCCGCGTCAACGATTCCAGCAAGCGTAAACGCAGTGGTCGGTTTACATACTCTCCCAGTGTCATCTCCCGGCAATCAGCCAGATCGGAGACAAACAATTCCTCCAGCTCCTCTGCCATCTTCGAATCGTACATAAACGCATTCGTCTCGAAATTCAGCTTGAAGCTACGAATATCAACATTGGCTGTTCCCACAGATGACAACTGGGTATCAACCACGATTGTTTTGGCGTGCATGAAACCTTTTTCGTAGAGGTAGCAGCGAACACCGCTCTTTAACAAATCACCGAGATAAGAGTGAGTAGCCCAGAATACCAACAAATGATCTGGCTTTCCTGGGACCATCACCCGTACATCTACCCCGGACATTGCCGCCATCTTCAGTGCGGTTAGCATACCTTCATCGGGAACGAAATACGGCGTCTGCAAGTAAATCTTTTTCCGTGCCTTGTAGATCATCTTCAAAAATGCATGCTTAATTTGCTCTTTTTCCGAGTTTGGCCCGCTCGATACGATCTGAACGCCAATCGTGCCCTCGGACTCATGAATCTCCGGAAAATACGCCAGTGACTCATGCATTCTTTTCGGAGCGGACAAATTCCAGTCCAGGAAAAAGCGTGCTTGCAGCATGTACACCGCTCTTCCCTCTATCAGCAAATGGGTGTCACGCCAATACCCCAGCTTCTTATCCTTACCCAGGTATTCATCCCCAATGTTGAAGCCTCCGATATAGCCAATCTTTCCATCAATAATCGTCAGTTTACGATGATTCCTGAAGTTGACCCGAAAATTAAGGAACGGAATCTTCGCCGGGAAAAAGGAAGCGACTTGTCCCCCCGCCTCTACCAGTGGGCGCAGGAACCGGGAGGAGACACCAGAGGAACCTACCGCATCATAGAGCAATCGAACCTCGACGCCCTCCTTAGCCTTCTTCGTCAACAGTTGAATGAGCTGTTTCCCTAGATCATCGTCATTCAAAATATAGTACAGCAAATGTATATGCTCGCGAGCTTCCTCCATCTGTTTGAACATGAGGTTGAACAGACTATGGCCTTCCTTAAAAACCTGAATGGTATTATCCTGCGTATAGTACGCTCCATCACTTACCACGTTCATGAAAATCATGTCGCGGTGTCTCTCCATCTCAGGGTCGTTCACCTGTAGTTCACCATGGGCAAGCAACTGCTTTTGTCTATCGACCGCAGCTCGAAAATGAGAAAATTCCCCTTCCTTGAGCCGATACAGCTTTTTCTTGCTTAGCTTATGTCCAAAAATCAGGTAAACGATAAACCCGATGCCCGGCAAAAACAGCAGAACCATCAACCAGGCCCAGGTTGCCGCGATGTTTCGCCTCTCCATGAAAATAAGAACGGCAGCCAAAATCAGGTTACCTATTGTTATAATCGCAAATATTTTTTCAAACATTGCCATCACACCACATCCACCTCTAGGATTTCTCCCATATTACAACATTTACTATTGGGATTCATCCTTCCTATCCATCTAGTTTGTCCTATGTTGTCAATAGTTTTCCGCTCTTCATGATACATTTGTCGTCCAAATACACATCTGGCTCTTTGACAACCAGATCAATATGTACCCCCGCAACAATTGTCCCGCCAAACGTGTTGTTGCTACCAAAGGCTACGTGAATCGTTCCGTACACCTTCTCGTCCTCTAACACAACTCCCGTTATACGTGCCTTATCATTCGTTCCGATTCCGAATTCACCCAGCATCCGCCCGTCTTGGTCCCCAAGCATTTGCAGGAGGCGTTCACCCGCCGTTCCTTCTGCCTCTGTGATCCGACCATTTTGGACCGTCAATAGCAGAGGCGAATCAATTTTTCCGATACCGGCGATGGAGCCATCGACAAGGATTTGTCCCTCTGCTGTCCCTTCCAATGGGGCGATATACGCTTCTCCGGAAGGAAGATTGCCCGATTCTCCAGGATTGACGTACATGCCCGTACTCGGCACCCCATTGCGATCTGCGATGGAAAACGTCAGTGACTTGCCCGCTTTTTCGATCCGCACGGTACTTGCCCGCGTCAGCATTTCGGTCACGCGCTCGGTGAGTGCCTTTACTTGTGTATAGTCAGCGGAAATCGCTCCCGCAAGGAACATGTCTTCCGTAATAGCTGGCATGGTAGCCAGTCTTGTACCATTTGCTGCTGCTTCTTTTCGTGCTTTTGTATGAGTCAAAGAGTGCTGGGTCACACATACCACCACATCTGCGCTCTTCATCGCCGCTGCAACAGCCGCAGGAGGTTCTTGACCGGACTTTTCCCGCTCCTTCATGACCATCAGCATCGCTTCTGCCCCGAGCTGTTTACCCGCTTCCCAGAGCGCCTCACCGATGTCCCGCTTCCGCTCGTCGGCCACCACCAAAAATGTCTCATTCGCCTGTAATGCCAAGCAATTCATCAAAATGCCTTTGCTGGATTCTATCAATGTCACGCCGCATCATCCTTCTCATCTATCTATGGTTAGATTATATCCACTTTTTTCTTGCAAACTCTTCTGTCTTCGCTAGATTAGATCGTTAGTCCTGCCCTTATCAAGTTTATCGGAATCTTCTTGCTTTTGCTGTAAGATTTAGTATGATTAGAATACAAATGAAAACGCTTAAGACAATGAGGTCTTCTACCCGCGCTTTGCAAAAGGCGTGGGGAAGACCTTTTTCTTTTGAAAGAAATGATAACGTTTTCATTTGGGGATCGAGAAAAAGAAAAAGGGGATGACAACAATGTCACACAGAAAAGTACAACCCAAAACGTGGTGGCTGACCATGCTGATGATCGTCGCTCTACTCGCGATGCAAATGCCAGCTTTGGCCAAGGACACCAACGTGCAGATGCTCGACAAGGGGAAATGGGCACCTGCGACTTATCAAGCCGTCCATGAATTGATTGAGAAAAACGGCGTCAAGAGCGCTACCTACAATGCCAAGAAAAAGCCGTATGTCGTTTTTGACTGGGACAATACGAGTATCATGCATGACACCGAAGAAGCGCTGTTTGTCTATCAGATCAACCATTTGGCTTACAAGCTCACACCAGAAGAATTCGGGAAGGTCATCCGCACGAATGTACCAGAGGGACCGTTTTCCGATTCGTATAAAAATGTTGACGGCAAGCCTGTCACACTCGATGCCATCGCGACTGATCTCGTAGCCGACTACACGTACTTATATCAAAATTATCAAGGTCTTAAAGGAACAAAGTCGCTGGAAGAAGTGACAGCAACAGAGCAGTTCGCAGATTTCAAAGCCAAGCTGTTTTTCTTGTATGAAGCAATCAACGATACACACAGCAACTCGATTGGCTATCCATGGGTACTCTACCTCTTCACGAACATGAAAGTGGAAGAAGTACAACAGTTGGCGGAAGCATCCAATGATCTCAGCCTCGGTATGTCGATTCAAAAAGTAACCTGGACGAGCCCGAAATCGTTGGCAGGCAAAGCAGGCGTGGTGAAAGCCTCTCATACAACAGGCCTGCGCCTCACTTCCGAAGTCGCAAACCTGATGAACACGCTGCGTGCCAATGGCATCGATGTGTATGTCGTGAGTGCCTCCTTGGAAGATGTCGTTCGTGTCTTTGCCACTCTCCCGAAATATGGCTACAATCTCCCAGCGGAGAACATCATCGGCATGCGTCTGAAAACAGAAAACGGACGGATTACGAATGTGTACCAGCCTGACTACCCGATCACGGTAGCCCACGGCAAGACGGAAGTGATCCAGGATGTATTGGTGAAAAAGTATGGTCATGGCCCTATCTTCATCGCAGGCGATAGCAATGGCGATTTCGAGATGATGACTGAACTCGACAGCGTGCAACTCGTGCTCGTCGTAAACCGCGTCAAGGGCGGCAAAATTGGGCAGCAAATTACCAAAGGTGCCGAACAAATGGGCAAAGCAAAACCTACGGTTGTCCTGCAAGGACGTGACGAGAACACAGGTATGTGGATTCCGAGTGAAGCGACGATCCGACTCGGGCAGAAAGAACCACAGTTGGTCGCGAAATAACGTAGAAAAAACCGCCCTTGTACCGGGGCGGTTTTCTTCTTTATTGATTGGTAACTGGAATTCTCCACTCTAGCGGATATTTTTTCTGAACAGCATCTAGTCGTAGTGTGAGCTTCTCCGGGAGCTTGGTTATTTCTCCGCCTTCCCAATCTCTGCTGTCCTCCAGCCGAATTTTGTACGTTGCTCGCTCGCGTCCTGACTGATCAACGGGTCCCTTGGATTGATGACCCATTTTAGCCCGGTAGGTTGTCCCCTGCCCATCTTGAAGTACCCACCAAGGCAAATAAATCCTCGTAATATCTCTGGATTGTATCTCGATCTCCATTTCCATTTGCTGTTTTTCCGAATCATCATCTTTTGCCAGCTTGATGCTTTTCAACGTAAAGATATCTTCTCCCACTTGTTGGATCACTGGCTTCTTGTTCAATTCATCCGGATGGAAGGTGACACTCATATCGTACGGGATTGCCTTATGGAGGCTATTTATGACGAGTGTCGCTGCTTTGCCTTTTGGCAACGGATCGTCGTCATTGATCCAACGGAAATGCCCATAGCGATCCATGGAATAAGAATTATAGATGATTCTTTCCTTCCCCTTGCTACCATCTGCTCCCTCGTAGTAATATCCCAGCCCATATTGCTGATACGGAAGAAATGGAGCGTAATCGGGGTTCGTCGTCTTTCCGGTTAGCTGTTTTGCTTCTTGTTCCAGTTGTTTTTTGGCCGCCTCTGTCCATTGTGTTTCCAGCTCAATTCGGGTGGCCGTTGGTGTGTGGACGATCTGGTGCAGGGTCATCTTTAATCCATGCTTCGTCATTTGCGTTTGATTGACAGGCAACACAGTGGTTGCCGCTGTTGTTTTTGCCATCGTGATCGGAACTTGCAGCTTCCAGTTTCCTTTTCTATCACCGATTTCATCAAAATGGATCGACAACGTCTTCGGAAGGGGCTCTTGTTCTTTTTCCCCGAGGATAAACCGGACGACTCCCACATTTTCTTCAAAGGTAGTTCCCCACTTGTCAGTCATGACCTCCCCTTTGGCATCCAGCAATTCAACGGCAGTGGATTCTGCGTTTGTCGCTGACGGATTAGGGAGCAACGGCTTGCCATCCGACTGCTTAATCATTAAAGCAACCATTACCTGCACCGGATCAGCAATGATTTCCTTTACCTCCAAGGTAATCCCCTGATCCGTAACAGAAAGATTCGATGTTTCGGAGAAGCCTTGTCTCGCCGCCTGTTGCACTCCTTCATCGAATCCGTCTTGAGCAAAGATCGATTTGACATAGGCCGCAAATGTTGGGGACACTTGCATGCTTGTGAGCAGAGCGACTACGACTGCGGAAGCGATGCCGATGGATGTCCATTTTTTGCTTCGGAAAACTGAGCGTCTTCTCACTTGCACTACGTGATTCTTGCATGGCATGTGAAAATTCGGCGTCTCGACAGCTCCCGCTACTTTCCTAAGCGTCTCTTGGATTTGCCGTTCCTCGTTAGTCATGAGTCATTGCCCCTTCCCGCAAAAAATCAGATGGAATGCAACTCTTGTCCAATTGCTGTGCAATCAGCTTCCTCGCCTTATGCATGCGCGATTTGACTGTCCCCTCGAAGGAACCCGTAATTTTGGCGATCTCCGACACGCTGAAGCCCTCGTAATAGTAAAGAATAATGACCGCGCGATGCTCCGCCTTCATGCTGCGAATCGCCTGCCATATTTGCCGCTGCTCCTCCCGCTGGATCACGTTGTCCAACGGTGTTGTCGCTTCTTCCGGGATCATCTCTTCGTATTCCACCACGGGCTTCTGCTTGCGTACCAGATTCAGAGCCCGAAACGTAATGATCCGGTATAGCCAATTGCGAAAGACCATGCCCCGTTTTTTATCGAGTCGGTCTATGTGCTGATACGCTTCGATGAGCCCTTCCTGAACGGCGTCCTGCGCCAGATGCTTGTCATGAATGATCAAATACGCTGTCCGGTATGCCATCGCCAGATAAGGCTTGACCAATTGCTCAAAGGCTTCTGGCTCGTCCTCTTGGCATTTGGCAATCAACTCCCACTCATCCACAGCGTTCCCTCCCTTCGTTTTTGCTCTACTGTATATTCACGAGAACGCGGCGTTTGGTTCACGTTACATAGGCGAAAAAATACTGAACATGGAAAAACCCGTCCCCTGAACAGAAACGGGTGGATACTATGCGTAAGCAGCTAAAATAAGAAATACAAAATAATAGTGACTACATACAATTGCCATACTTTTTTTTTGAACTTGATACAAAACTTTTCCAATACGACAGATAACCATTCGCAACCTTTTAGTAATAGCATAAAAACTCCCATACCGACAACTAAGGCGAAATCTAGTGGGCTAAGTATACTCTCGATATAGTTATACACTTTAGTGATTAGCAGGAAAAGCACAAAGACGAAAAAGGAATAGTATGTCACTGAGGAAACCTCCACTATGTCATTACAACGAAAATAGGGAGCACTTAGCTCCCCGTTTCTTTTGTAATTATCCGTTATCTCCTTTTTCTGTCTACTTCGTAATGATCTTGCTGTTGAGAAAGACTTTGGGGAGCTAATTAGGAGAGGATGCAATGAGTTGTTCAACTTCGTTTCTAAGCTCAGAGATATTTTCTCCTGAATAATTTTCTTGCAAGAAAAAAAGATTATTATGTTTATTACCATGTTCTATTACTTCCAATGAAACTTGGGATACAAGGGTTTCCTCGTCATTAATCTTTATTTTTCCTTGAACTGACCCTACTACGTTATAGACGTCATCTTTATCTTCTGTTAAGAAAACAAAATATTTATTTCCTTCTTTCATAGGAATACTTCCTTCAATCCCTACCGATGTCATTCTGGGTTCACCATTATCATCATTCACTAATTTAGATCCTGGCTTTCCTGCGAAATATTTGGCCGCCTCTCTTTCATCGAATTCCCCTCCAGTTTCCAGTACAGATACTGTATCATCTATCTCTACATCACCTTTATAGACTTTCGTTACTCTTAATTCAGAGACTGTATATACATCTAGTCTTTCATAATTAGGGTTATTTTCTTGAGAAATAACTTCAGCTTCGGCTATGATATCTGCATTTTCAGCTAGACCCTCCACGTCAGTGAATGTCTCGGTAAACATTGCTTCACCAGAAACGATTCTATAATCTGAATCACTGGAATAAAGAAAACTCTGTTTTTTCAAGTCACCTATATAGTAAACAGCAAATCCTGCAATTGCTATAAAACCAATAGTAGCCAATGCTATTTTTTTTGTGGATTTTAAATTCTTAATGCTAATCATTCGTATTCTCCTTCCTACAAAATGATAGACAAATTCCTTCGCTTGATAGGCATGGGGTCTGCTCACGATGCAAAAAAAATAAGACATGAACCGAACCTTTTTCCGCTAAAGAAGCAATATAGTGTGTAAGCTGCTTATTCAGAAAACAAATAGAACAATCCGATTCACATTATTTACAACAAAAAAGGAGCGAAGTAATTATGAAAAAACGATTAATTGGTGGAATCGTTGCCACTGCGATTTTGATTCCAGCTGCAGCATTTGCGGCTTCTGCCGTGATTGACATGCCTGCAAGAACACCAATGACTACTGAACAAGTCAAGGTGGATGAGGTTGGCAAATCAACGCTTGAGAAGCTGTATCTCGCATATCCTGAAACAAAATCGTTTGAGATTATCGATGCAAGCAATGTTCAAGGTGATGTATCCAAAGGGAAAAATGTAGTCAACGTGAACCAAACAAGCATTGTACTACAGGAAAAAGGAGGAACCGGCAAAAAGATTACCCTCCATACAAACGGTAGTACGGGTGAGATCGAACACGTGATTCAAGAGAATTGGGAGCCAAAGGAGAAGTCACTCATTACGTTAACCGATCAGGAAATCAAGACTAAGGTAAATGATCTTATTGATAAAATGTATGGCAACGTCGAACAATACAAGGTTGCTATCGAGCAAATGGAGAATCCAAACCAAAAAACATGGATGTTGAATTACACCAATGAGATGTTCAAAGAACCAGTCTACCAGGTTTTTGTTCAGGACAATACCATTAGTGTTACTAAGATCGTAGGTATTCCTACAGGTCCTGATACACCTTCAAACATTAAAGTAGAAGGCCTATTCTCTTTAAATGGTAAGCCTGATTATAGTGCTGATAACTTTTTAAACGATGAAAAACTGTTTGCTTTACTAAAAATAAGCCCGACAGAATTAAAACAAGAATTAGCAAAAGGTAAAACTGTTGTGGAGATTGCAGCATCTAAAAATGTCTCGAAACAACAAGTAATTGATGTGATTGCAGAAACACAGTCTAGAGCACAACTTCAAGGTGATGGAGTACCGATCTCCGAGCATTCACTGAAACAAATGATGAAAGCAATTGAACCAAAATTATTGCCAATCATTGAACACAAAACGGAAACGAAATGGTAGAAAAACCGAGTCAACTAGGTTACACAAGTAAAAGAGAAGAGGCGGGAGAACCGTCTCTTTTTTTTATGGACTAATTTTTCAGAATTCAGGCCAAAATAAGCCAGATAGTCTAGCTTATTGGACTCGAAGGGTAACATACTTTACTGGACTTTCTTTTGAATCAAACGTAAATCTTAGTAGGGTTCCACCATTTTCATATTCCAATATAAACGTATTGTCACCTGTGTCATCCATAAACTCTCTAGAGGGTTCCCCTAATTTATTTTTGATTTCCTCAGGTTTTCCAGTCATTCCAACAGTCTTTGGTTCGGCATTCATTAAGACGACTTTACTCGTATCCTTTACTTCATCAATTGAATTAGCATAGTCTTCGAATTGTAAATCAAAACCCTCATAATATACTGTGAATCCATACTCAGAATTTCCACTTTTGACGGGGGTTCCGATTTTATCTAGAACCTCTTTCTTTGTTGCTCCAATGCCTATTAAGACACCTTCTAATTGTCCATTTTTTACTTTCTCCAAAGTGTCCGATTGAGCAGAATTAACAGGAATATCTTCAGTTTTTTCAGAAACATTGGAGCAGCCAAATAAAGTTATTGAGCTAAGAACTACAACAAGTAAAGTATTACGACATAATTTAGGCAGATCAACCACACTCCTCATAAATAGATTGGTCAGTAGTAGGAGTAGATCGTAGGCTAGTGATTTATTGGTAATTATATAACCGCACTTTAATATGGATGCTACAAGAAAAACGAACATGTGGGTTTACAAGGTAAGGAGTTCTAGACACAAAAAATAGCCGGTTATACTGCTAGTGTTAACCGGCTATCTGGAAGCAAATTCGAGATTATTCTTCCTTTTCGTAATCCCATGTTCCATTGTTTGCATTAATCTTAAATTAAAAGTAACAACAAAATACTTTGATTATATTTTTTGGTTGTATTGTTTAAATTCAACTAATGTATTAGGCATATTTAATGGCCACATTCTTCCCTCAATGAAAATATAGCTAAAAACATACTTACCATTTTGTTCGATTTGATCATATGCCTCTTTAGCACTAAGTGTATTACTCTTTACTGGAGAGGAGCTTAACAAGCTTACCTCATCTCCAATTCTAATTGTCTTCTCATTGCTACAAAATTCAGTTTCGTTATTTAAACAAATATGCTTGATACTAAGAAAATATTTGTCATTTTCTACCCATTTGTTTGTTACTACAACCCACCCATACGTTTTGCTATGTGCCTGAAAATTCATATATAACCCAATCATACTAAGCAAAAACAGGAGCATAATACCTAGTACTACTTTTTTTTCATGATACATCCGCCCCTTACTGAAAATACAATAAAAAGGGAAGGAAGCCCTCCCTTCTCATTGTATTAATTATTCGGTCGATCATCACCAATTTCAATACTTTCATTCCATTTCCACTTATCACACAAGTGGTCACTAAATATAATTCCTGCTGGACCAGTTTTTTAAAATACACTACATGACCTTCCTATCAATTCATCATCCAGTTTCGACTTAAATATGTCTAGAGTCGGCGAATACCTAGATAATAGTTAATGGAAGGGTCTTGGGAGGCCTTGAGGTGTGAGAAGGACTTACTTTTCCATTTTCAATCTGTTTTGAGCAATGACAATATATTTATCCAATTGTTCGCTTACAGCCAAAACCTTATCATGTGAGAGACCGTACTTCCCCGCCAATTCCATCATTTCCCGTCGTAGCTGTTCGATTCTATTATCCAACTCTAAATGGCAACCGATTTCCTTTACCATGCCCCGGATCGTACACTTACTTTTAGGGGCTGATGTTGCTCCTCTTTTGGCGGAGTTTCCTGGGTACAATGAAACGTCCCTATCTAAAATATTTGCGATAGCAGTAATATCCAACGCCCCCTCTCTTTTACAATTTATTACATATAATTACTATACATGGATGTGCAGAAATTCACCGATTAAGAAAAATTGAATAGAAAAAAACATCCCATCAGAGGGATGTTTTTTCGGTTACGATCTATTTAACTGACTATTCCTTGAATGTCAATTCTCTAGGAATCTGTTCCATGCTCATACATAATTATACTAATGTTATTGGGCTTCTCTATGGATGGAGATCCAGTAAATATAGCGAAAACCATAACCACTGATAAAATAATTCTTTTCATATGTTAAACCTCCCTTAATTTATATATGCCCACCAAAATTTAGCATATAATGAGAGTTTGCGGATTTCCATCAAATTATTTTGGGAGATTTACCCTCTTTCTGCCCGTTACAATGGTCTGATATTGCTCCACTTGTGATGCAGACGCATACTGTCTATACTCTTCGAATAATGAGACGCATTTAAGAACATCCTCATGCCTACTCACGGAATCTGCCAGAGAAAGACAAGTTAACGTTTCTTCAATTCCTTTCTCTATCCGCCCTTTGCCGAATTCATAAATGGCTATCTGGTAACGAAACCGAAGCTGTCTGTCCAATCCAATAGCTTCTTTAAATTGACCAAAACTGTCAATGTGCGAAAAAAAGCGTTCTAATATCTCATCCACACAAAATTGGTACGTATTAGCTGATTTCATAATAGAAATTAAACCAGCAAGTATTTCATTTGTCGGAAGACTTTCAAGATAGCCAGCATACTCCTCAATGATGCTTGTATTGCCAGCTAGTACCTCTAATGTGTATAAGTTAGCCTTTGCCCAAACCCGGAATTTTTCTACCTCTTGGTGCCCGACTTCATCCAGTAGTTCAAACCATCCTAAATCAGCGTAAGCATGTACATATGGTTTCGCCTGTACATACAGCCCTTGCATTTCCAATGCTGCACCTTTGAATAAGTGTCCTATTGCATAATAATAGACCAAGTGACGTTCTGTCTCCAAGGGTTCTCTTGTTTTGTTTCTTTTCAACCTGTCCAACTCATGTATGTAAATCGTTTCTGCTAGAAACCGTAATTCATCAGCGTACTGTTCTGATTTCTTCCATTTCTGCAAAGAGTAACAGACCCGCGTTAATTGAAATAAGGCGTCCAACTGGTAGTTTTCAGGAAGCCTATTCCGATAGGGGGAAAACCGAATAACTGCCTCCCCATTTTCTTCAGAATTGGTCCCGAGTGCAGCTCGAAATAATCGATACTGACTCCTCACGAATTGGTCAGAGTGTCCATCCTTCTCGCTATCCACGACAGCCTGATAAAAAGGTACGGACTCTTTTTGTTTCCCGCTTTCATATAGCTGTTCCGCCACTAAAAAGAGGGTCGAAATATTTTTAGGGTTGTCCAACAATTTAGGAACAACCTCATCTATACAATCCTGCCGCCCAAACTCTGCACATCGAATCAAATATGGTATCAACCGAGGGCGCGATATTCTCCCCTCTGATATACATTCTTCCGTATACAATTCGTACAACCAACCTGGTTCGCGACCAAACACCGCAGCGAGCGCGTCTAATTGACCAATGGTCATAGCCCGCGGTGGATTTCCGTTCAGAATCTCGCTTAAACTCCCATGGTTGATGCCCGTTAATTCACCTAATTTACTCAAGGTATAGCCGCACTCTCTACGGTGTCTTTCAATCTCTGACCGCAGCGACCAGTGCAATGTCCCTTGCAGCCCCCCCATAAAGAATCATCCCCTAAATTTTTCCTTAATTTTACAATAAAATATATTTTTTTGGAAGATTCGGCTTTACATTTCTTCATATTTTATTAAACTAGTTCGTCACTTTTCGCACAATTCCTCCAATGTCTTACAGGTGTTTGCACTTCGTGACAATTACACCCTATTGAATCAGCTTTTATGCGAATACAGCCCCGTAGGAAGAAGCGGATTTCCAGTCCTAGCGCCTCTGGAGCCCTACCCAGCTCCGAAATAAATAGCGGGGGTTTTCAGCTTCAACCTCTGAAAAAACATCCTCCAAGCTCTACTTTTGAAGCGCTCCCGCTATTTATTTCGGAGCGAACAGTACCCGCCCTCAGCAGGGCGTAGGCCGAAGCGTAGACTGGAAATCCGCTTCTTCCCTCCACTATCCACATTGTAAAAAAAGCTCCGCCAAAACATCTGGCGAAGCTTTCATTTTAAACTCGTGCTTATGGCATAGCTACTTTCATAACTGCACGAACGGAATCTGCGGATTTATCCAATGCTGCTTTCTCAGCAGCAGTCAGATCCAGCTCGATGACTTGTTCGATACCGTTTCCACCCAAGAGAGTTGGTACACCCAGGTAGATATCGTTGTAGCCATACTCGCCTTGGAGCAAAGCGATGGAAGGCAAGATGCGCTTCTTGTCTTTCAAGATCGCTTCTGCCATTTCTACCAGAGCTGCCGCAGGTGCATAGTAAGCGGAACCGTTACCCAAGAGAGCTACGATTTCGCCGCCACCTTTGCGTGTACGCTCTACGATAGCATCCAGACGATCTTGTGGGATCAATTTTTCGAGTGGGATGCCACCTGCGTAGGAGTAACGCAAGAGTGGTACCATGTCGTCACCGTGACCGCCCAATACGAAGCCTGTTACGTCATTAACAGATACATTCAGTTCCATTGCTACGAACGTACGGAAGCGAGCTGTATCCAGTACGCCGGATTGACCGATTACGCGGTGTTTCGGGAAGCCGGACGTTTTGTAGAATGTATACGTCATCGCATCTACCGGGTTGGACAGGATGAGTACGATGGAGTTTGGTGCATATGTTTTCACTTGCTCAGCAACAGAGCGCATGATAGCTGCGTTAGTCGCTACCAAGTCGTCGCGGGACATACCTGGCTTACGAGCAATACCTGCTGTGATGATTACGATATCGGAGCCTTCGATGTCTTTGTAGTCAGAAGTACCTGTAATGTTAGCATCGAAGCCGAGAACTGGGGAAGCTTCCATCATGTCGAGTGCTTTACCCTTCGTTGGGTTTTCCAGTTGAGGGATATCGACCAAAACGATGTCAGCCAGCTCTTTTTGCGCCATGATGAACGCAGTTGTCGCTCCTGTAAAACCACTACCGATGACGGCTACTTTTTTTCTACGAAATGTCATGCTGAATCCTCCTCGTCATGTTACAAGACTAGTTTTACACCACTTGCTTTTTGCTCCAGCATTTTGGAGAGAATGGTCCCGATGTGGGCCCCCGCCTCAACCGGAGATGTACCTTGACGATGAATATTCGAGATCACTGTACGCTCTGATTCTACCATACCTTTGCGTGGACGGTAGCACATGTATGCACTCATGGAATGCGCCGTAACCAATCCTGGACGCTCTCCGATCAGGAGTACCAATACTTCTGGCTCCAAAATCTCGCCGACGTGATCCATGCTGGCTACGCGTCCGCCTTGGATAAAGAACGGTGTGCCGCAGGTCAGTCCATAGCTTTTCAGAGAGTCCATCAGGGATGGAAGCACGTCTTTCAGGTTCGCATCCACCGCAGCGGCACTCAAGCCGTCCGAAACGACGATTTGTACCTGCGGTTTCTTTTGGCAGCGCTCTTGCAGCAAGCGCACGCCTTCCTCCGTGAGGACGCGCCCCATATCCGGACGCTTTAGATAGTTTTCGGTGTTGTCATACTGCGTTTCCACTGTGAACAAGGAGTACTGATCGAGCACCGCTTGACTGACTTCACCGTATACAGCATCTACAGCCGCAGCATGGTCGCGACGCAATTCGAGCATCGTTTTAGTCAAAGGTCTCACACCTGTACGCCAAACTCCGATGCGCGCTGGCGTGCTGGACAGCAGTTCATCCAAGCCTTCCTTGTACTTCGGATTCGGTACGTGTGATGTTCTCTCAGGCTCTGCTGATGGAGCAAGTTGCTCATTCACCGCTGGAGCTTGCGTCGGAGCCGTCGCCGCACTCGTTACTGGCTCTGCCTTTGGTTCCGATCTCAATTGGATCAAGCCCGTCTCTGCTTTTGGTGACGGAGCTTGTTCTGTGGCCTCACCCAGCTTCTTTTGCAGCTCTGCTACTACTTTATCTACCAAGAAATCTAATTGTTGTTCCATCCGTCTTTCACCTCCTGATCTTACATGAAGATTGTCGGATCGCCTGCTTTTGCAGTCAGCCTACCGTTTTCCATGATGCCCATTTTCTCCAGCCATTTTTCAAAATCTGGTGCCGGGCGCAGTCCCATCACTTCACGGAACGCGGCAATATCATGGAAGCTCGTCGATTGATAGTTGAGCATGACATCGTCAGCCATAGCTACCCCGATGACGAAGTTAACTCCTGCCGACGAGAGCAAGATACCGAGATTGTCCATATCGTTCTGATCGACCTTCATGTGGTTCGTGTAGCATACGTCACAGCCCATTGGCAAACCGTGCATTTTGCCCATGTAATGGTCTTCCAAGCCTGCGCGGATTACTTGACGGCTGTCGTACAAATACTCAGGTCCGATAAATCCAACTACCGTATTCACGATAAATGGATTGTATTTGCGAGCCAAACCGTAGCAGCGCGCTTCCATCGTTACCTGGTCCATGCCGTGATGCGCCTCGGAAGACAGCTCAGAGCCTTGGCCTGTCTCGAAGTACCAGAAGTTCGGTCCATAGGAAGTACCTTCTTTGCGCATCAGCTCGTCTGCCTCATCCAACAGCGCTACATCAATACCAAATGCATTGTTTCCTTTTTCACTACCCGCCAAACTTTGGAAAATCAAGTCTGCTGGTGCCCCATTACGGATGGCACGCATTTGAGTAGATACGTGAGCCAATACGCAGTTTTGGGTCGGGATATCGAACTTGGTCATCACGTCTTTGGTCATGTTCAAAATGTCTTTGACGCTGTCCGCTGTATCGATAACCGGGTTGATCCCGATAACCGCATCGCCGATTCCGTAGCTCAATCCTTCGTACAGAGACGCCTTGATGCCTTGTACGTTATCGGATGGATGGTTCGGCTGTACACGAGAAGCCAATACGCCCTTTTGACCGATTACGGTGTTGGCATGCGTCACAACTTTAATCTTGGACGCAGCCGTAATCAAGTCCAGGTTGCTCATGAGCTTGGCAGTCGCTGCAATCATCTCACTGGACAAGCCGCGGCTGATGCGCTTGAGTTCATTATCGCCTGCTTGATGGCTCAAAATGTACTCGCGGAGTTCTGCTACACTCCAGTTTTTGATTTCGCTGTAAATTTTTTCGTTGATACCTTCTTCGATCACACGGGATACTTCGTCTTCTTCTGCCGGAACCATCGGATTGTTGCGGATATCCGCCAGCGTCAGATCAGCCAAAACTTGCTTGGCAGCTACACGTTCCCGGGAATCAGCAGCGGCGAGACCAGCCAGCTGGTCGCCTGATTTATCTTCATTAGCCTTCGCGAAAACTTCTTTCAAATCGCGAAATTGATAGGTCTGTCCAAGCACAGTCGTTTTCGTGTTCATCACGTCCACCCCTTCTTACGTTACGGCCTTTCATCAAACGCGAGTGTTTTGACGACAACGGGAATGATCGTTCCCGAGATCGGCTCACCGAGATCGATGTAATCGCCGTATTCCACACGCACCTGATCGATGCAAATGATTTCCGGTGCCCCTTTACAACGCAGCGCCAAGGCCTGCCCGAGCGCTTTCGCCATATCTGTTTCACAGATCACGACCATGGTTTGACTCTCGGGGAAACTTGCCCGGTATTGCTCCGACAGCTCCTGGGAAAGCGTCTGTAGCAGAGCGTACGAGCAATACCCGATGCCGGAGATCGCGAGTGCGAAAGGAATCCCTGTCGTTTTTTCAAACAGGCGCTCACCCAGTTGGTAGATCGAAGCCACTTCCTGTCGCAGTCGTGCGGCATCTGCCAATTGTTCCTCGGTAAGCTCTAGCTTGAGAATCGGAATATTTTTAATCGGCAACAGCTCCGGCTTGATATGCACGGTTGAACCGCTAATCTCCGTACTCTGCATCCCCGCGCCAATTACCGTTGCCCGTACTGTCTGATCCGGGTCTAGCCACTGTACCGGATACGTTCCTTTTTCGCGCTCCTGCTGGAGTACATATCCGAGCAGCGGGCCAAAATCGCCATATCGGCTTGCATCCGAAATATTTTGGACGGGAGGTCCGCTCATGAGCAGGCCTACACCACCTGAGACGGTCAATTCAGCAACAGGGATGGAATCGCGCAAATGCGGCCCCAAGACGAGCAAGCCTGATACTTGTCGCTCTTTCCCCGTCAAATAATCGAGCATGCTGCGTCCCAACTGTTCAGCAACCTCTGTGAGCTGCGCGAATCCGATTTCCTGTCCGACTTGAATACGCAATCCTTTTGCCGACAGCCATTGTTGAATGTTCGGCGACACGTATTGAACGACGCCCTGCGGACTGAGACGGATCAGTCTTCCTCCGACGTGGAATGTAACCGTCGCAATCGCGCGACCACGTTGGAAGTAGGCTGCATTCGCTGTTCCTCCGCCAATATCGACATTGACGATCACACCTTGTATGGCTTGCGAGCGCTTTTCTGCGCCAGCGCCCTTGCCCGCCAACACGCCTTCGAGGTCAGCACCTGCTGTCGCTACCACGAAATCCCCGGAGCGTTCAGCCAGCAGATGAACGATATGCTGTGCGTTCTTTTTGCTGGCTGTTTCTCCAGTAATGATGACCGCCCCGGACTTGATTTGAGACAAGCTGATTTGTGCCTTGTTGTACTCGGCTGCAAGAATCGATCCGATTCCGTCAGCGTCGATTTCATCAAATCCGATGAGCGGTGTGGAATGTACTTCACTCGCATACAGCAATTGTCGCTCCACGATCTGATAACGCGGCAGCGAAAACGTGCTGGACATGCGACCCAATCGCAATCGGCTTACGATCATTTTGGTTGTGCTTGTTCCCACATCGATCCCGACGCTTTGGATCCATTGTTCGTCCATATGAACCTCCTTGAACCATTGGCGTGTCAGACGGGCTTACGAAAAAACGCTTGAACAGCCGGTCCCTTGCTCCCGGTCTGATTCAAGCGCCTTTGCTCTCTTCGTATCTACTTGTCACTGCTTTTTATGATAACGTCAGTACTAGCCTTGTGTGGACATGGCCTGCTCGCCCGACAAAATCTCTTCTGCCAGCTTCACAAGCGGCATGCGCCGTTGCATGCTTACTTGCTGCATCCATTTGTAAGCCGCATCCTCTTCCAAGGATAGGGCACTCATCAGCTTTCCTTTTGCTTTTTCCACTGCTTTGCGATCCTCGATCTTTTGCTTCAGATCATTGATATCCTTCTTCAGTGAAACGACTTTTTCCTTTTGACTGAGTGCGATTTCTACTGCGGGAATCAAGTCATCCTCCGACACCGGCTTCACCAAGTAAGCCGTCACACCCGCTTTTCTGGCATCCTGGACGAGTTCCTTTTGGCTATAAGCCGTCAAGAGAAGAATGGAACTGTCTGAAAAGGAACGAATGATACTGCTTGCCTTGATTCCATTCAAGACAGGCATTTTCACATCCATGATGATCAGATCGGGCTTGTGACGATGGGCCTGTTCGACTGCCTCTTCTCCGTTTTTCGCCTCGGCAACCACTAAATACCCTTCATTTTCGAGCATCTCGCGCAAATCCATGCGAATAATCGGCTCGTCATCAACCACCATAATCTTCGGCTGTGTCATCTTCATCCTCCTTTTGGATCGGATAGAGGATGGTTACCTCTGTTCCGTTCCCAGTGTTGCGGAAATGCATCGTGCCTTCGAGGTCTTCCCTGACCAGCGTATCGACAATTTTCAGGCCGAGATGTCCCTTTTTGTGGATTTGCTCCATGTCCTCGATGCCTACTCCGTCATCTGTCACAGACAGACTAACGAAGTCTTCCTTGGCAACCAGTGCAATAGAGATTTTCCCTTCATGCAGGTCATGAAAACCATGAATCATGCAATTTTGAATCAGCTCGGTGACGATCAAGGCAAACGATGTTGCTTTGTTGGACGGCAGATATACCGATTCGCCCGTCACCACGACGTGTATAGCTTGCTCAGAACGTCTCATCGAAGAGACGATTATTTTCGATATTTTGGTTAAAATCTCTTTGAAGTCAATCTGCTCCAGACCATCCTGTGCCAAGTATTCGTGAATAATGGCGATGCTGTTGATGCGATTGATGCTTTCCCTGTATACCTTTTCAATCTCGTTGGACTGCGAACGCCGCATTTGCAGGCGCAGTAGGCTAGAGATGGTTTGCAAATTGTTTTTGACCCGATGGTGAATCTCTTTGATCACCGCGGATTTGATCATTAATTGCTTTTCTTTTTCCCGAATGTCCGATATGTCTCGCAGGAGAATGAATCCCCCAATGATGTCTTGTTTGCGGACGGACGAAACCGCTTTCATCATGATAAAATGTTTGCCTTTTGACAGCTCCTCCTGAATATAACCCCCGTTGCGTACAAAATTCTCCGGGGAAACTCTCCAGGAAAAAATACGTTCAATGCTCTCGCCCTTTTCCGGCCGTTCAAAGCCAATCAAAGAGAGCAGCTTGTGGGCACGGCCATTGGCGTACGTGATAACCCCACTCTGATCAAACAAAATCATGCCCTCGTGCAAAAGCGACGAAATGGGCAGATCAGGCACAGCGAACTGGATGAGCGTCTCACTTAACTGCTCCGTTGTTTCCTTGAGCATTTCGACGTTTTTTTCCTGTTCCACCTGTTTGGATATATCTTGTTCAGTTATCAAGGTCCCGATTGTTTTTCCAGCCGCATTCGTGATGGGTACGACACTTTGTCGCATCACGACTTGCTCCTGTGAAACCCCACGTGAACCGATGACGGGCTTGCCTGTCGTCAGACAATACATAACGGCCGGCTCATTAATCGCCGTCGCCAAATGCCCTACGACCGATCCACTGTACATAGAGCGTGCCGTACTCGGTGCAGCTTGTGCGACTACCATCGCAGCGCTCCGATCTACCGTCGGACAATCAATAAACATGTCCGCTTGAGACAGATCAGCAAAAATCTGAAGCTTGGAAGCCAGATCCTCCACAATCCGAATGTCGTCATCACTCAACGTCGTGGACGCTTTGCACACTTCTCGTATTGATTGCATGTGAACCTCTTTTCACCTGCTAGGAGTTGATATGACCTCATTTTCTCACAGACGCGCTACGGCGGAAAGGGGTGTAATACTGGTTAATCAAGCTTACTCATTGACAATTTCTTGCAAATGCGTTCGCAATTCTGATACTCCCTCACTTGTGAGCGAGGAGGTCCGGAAAATCTTCGCATTGCCGAGCGATTGACGCAGGAATTGTTCTGCTCTCTCCACATTTGCATCAGGATGATCCGTTTTGGTAATGACCCCGATGCACGATTGCGGAAACCCTTGTGAGAAGCCAGGAGGGAAATAATTGCGCTCCCGCGTAGCATCCTGCACCATCACAATGATCTTCGCCTCAAGAGAGGTAGCCATAAGTGTGCGGTAAAACATCGGGTTTTCGCTGTACTCACCCGGAGTGTCAATTGCCCAGTCCCGATATTCGAGCGCTTGTGTCTTTCTGGCAGGCTGTTCGTCATTGAACAGCGCCCGCACCAGAGAAGACTTTCCTGCTTCGATTGCACCGATAATCATTACACGGCCGGTCATGATTTCGTCACCAATGCCGGTGTAAACCGCAGTTTTTCGCTCAGTACCTGATTGACCGCTTCGACTGCCATTTCAACAGCGGATACATCTCCTACGACAATCAGTGAACCTGTAAAACGATCGAGAAACCCAAGCTCGACGCCAGCAGCCTTCGTCGCAATATCCGCGGCAATAATGGCTGTTTCGGTAGGCGTCAAAGTCAAGATGCCGATCGCACCGGCCTCATTGATACCTAGCTTGGTATAGAGCATTGGGTCAGGGTTTGCGATTACATGAGCCAACGTGACCTGTTTCCCTGGTACGAATTCCTGGATGACTCGTGAACGTTCCTGTTCCATTCCTATTCCTCTCTTCCTGCGGCACCCGGCACCTCAAACGAATCCACAATGCCTACGATGATCGCATCGATCGGCACACTGGTGCCGGAGAAAAGGATTCGGGCAGGCGTCCCACGAGAGACGATAACCTGCTCCCCGATTCCCGCACCGATCCTGTCCGCTGCGATAACGGTTTGTCCGCCTTCTTCGCCACGCCAATCAATCGGCTGAACCACCATGAGCTTGAGATTTTCCATGCCTGCTTCTTTTTGCGTGGCCCAGACGCTGCCGATCACTTTTCCCAAAAACATGCGATCACCCTTTTCCTAAATAGCTGACCGTAATGCCGCGTTCTCTCATGCTGTCATAAGCAAGCGGAGAAACAATTGCACCTTTTTTCACGATCAAAGTCGTATCGCGAAGCTCAGGCTGAGATCTGATCCAATCCGCTGTCAACAGCTTCCCGGAAAAGACAGCTTCTTGCTCATCCAAAGGAGTCAATGTCGGTTGTTCTGTCTTGGTAGTAATCTCCACTTTTTGCAACTGAGACTTCAGCTTAGAAACCACGCGATCAGCCAGACGGCGTTGTTCTGCAAACTCCACACCCAGTTCTTTCATGCTCTCAACGTGACGGTTGAACAGCTTTTCATAAGCAGGTGTCAGTGTCAATGTTTGCAGGGTACGACGGTCTGCGCGCTTGATTCCTGGCACATCGGAACCAGCGATGACGAATTTACCCGTCACCAATGCGGAAAAGACGATTTCCGCTTTGATTGTTCCTTTTAGACCGGAAGCAATTCTCGCTGCATTATCCAAATCGATTTCAGGAATCACGATACCGACATAATCTTTCGGCACTTCCAACGGGGCAGGAGCGTACTCATCTGCTGTAAGGATTCTGCCTGCTCCCCCACATTCGATCTTGTGCATGCCAAGCCAAGAGGAGGTTTCTCCATCCAGGAAGAGAATGTCATGGCAGATCCCGTGGTTTTTCAGTTGGATAAAATGATCCTGATAAGCCTCATGAGCCTGGCTGTCACAAAAGACGTACAGGACACGAGGCGATTCGCTTTTCTTTTCTGTATTCATCGATTGCAAAATTTCTTTCGTAATCGACGCCACCATTTCTCTGATGTCCATCAAGCTCTACCTCCGTTAGCCGGAGTAAAATTGCCCGTTCTTGCCGATCACTTTTACCCGGTCTCCCGTTTTCAAATTAGCGGCATTACCTTCATCCGTATCAACGTGGAAATCAAGTGCGAATTGCGGATGCACACGAACGACTACATCTGGATAGATGATTGGACGATCGCTTTGCGTCGCCAGGATCAGTGAATCGCCATCCTTCACTTGATATTGCTCGGCATCTGCAGGAGACATATGAACGTGGCTCTTCGCTACGATTACGCCTTTGTCCATCACGACTGTCCCTTTTGCCGTAACGAGTACCATACCTGGTGTTCCTTCAATATCTCCAGACATACGCACAGGTGCTTGAACACCTACTGCAAAGCCGTCTGTCCGGGAAATTTCCACTTGTGTCGCGCCACGAGCTGGTCCCAAAACGCGAACCCCGTGGATGCTGCCTTTTGGTCCCACGATGGTGACTGTTTCTTGGCAAGCAAACTGGCCCGGTTGCGACAAATCACGCATTGGCGTCAATTGATGTCCGGCTCCGAAAAGCTTCTCGACATCTGCTTGCGACAAATGAATGTGACGGTTAGATACGCCCAAAGGAATTTCTCGCACTGCCTCGGCAGCTTGATTGGTGGAAGGCTGCTGGTTCTGATCAACTTGTTTCACTTGAATCCCTCTTCCTTTCAAGAAATCTGCCGCTGCTGGTGTTATTTTATCCCCTTTCTCAACGAGAAAGGGGTTTGGAATACCTGACTTATGCATTGCTCTCAAGGATGCTTCTGTAATCACTGCCATAGGGAATTATTATCCTTCGAGTTTAGGCAGGATCAGTTCAATGTCTCCATGAGGGCGTGGAATTACGTGAATAGATACGAGCTCTCCTACTTTTTCAGCAGCAGCGGCGCCTGCGTCAGTGGAAGCTTTTACTGCACCTACGTCACCACGTACCATAACAGTCACGAGACCGCCACCTACGTGTACTTTACCAATCAGTTTTACGTTAGCTGCTTTTACCATTGCGTCAGCAGCTTCTACTGCTCCTACCAAACCTTTTGTTTCTACCATTCCCAATGCGGACATTTCTCCAGCCATTTTCATTTCCTCCTTAATTATATCTCCAAAATTTTAGTGTTTTACGACTCTAAGTCGTCATTTCTGTTAACACCGATTTGATGATGTTTTTGATCTCATCGCGGCTCAAACCGACATTCATGGAAGAGACAGCCTGTAGGACAGCTTCTTCCGCTTGTGTCGCAGGAGCTGCTGATACTGGCGTTGATTGCGGCATTTCTTTGATGCCAAATGCAACACGCTTGATGTTGAACATGTGCTTCGCACCGATGTTATCGGAAGTGATGTTGCCCCCTAAAGAACCGCATCCAAGTGTAAACGCCGGTTGTACGCCAGTCGTTGCACCAATTCCTCCGAAGGTCGTACCCGTATTTACCGGAATTCTGGATGCTGGCATTGCTTGACCATACGCTGCGATGACATTGTCATCCTGGGCGTGAATACCCGCTGTATGTCCAAGACCACCATGTTCCAACAATTCGCGGCAACGAGCAAACGCTTCGCTGTCGCCTTGAACCGTGTAAAGGGCAAGGATCGGTGCCAGTTTTTCAACGGACATCGGATACGCTTTGCCTACATTGTTCTCCTCCGCAACCAGGACACGCGTATCAGCAGGGATGGTAATACCCGCCATTTGCGCGATCACATGTGGAGAGCGGCCAACGATCTTCGCGTTCAGCGAGCCGTTTACCATGATGATAGCAGCTACTTTTTCCTTCTCTTGCTCGTTCAGGAAGTAGGCGCCTTCACGTTTCAGGGCTGCAATCAATTGGTGTTTAGTGGATTCCTCCACTACCAATGCTTGCTCAGAAGCGCAGATTGTACCATAGTCAAACGTCTTGCTCTGCACGATGCGTCTGGCAGCAGCAGCAAAGTCAGCAGTGTGGTGGATGTAAACGGGTACATTACCAGGTCCAACACCGTATGCCGGCTTACCGGAGCTGTATGCTGCGCGTACCATCGGCGTTCCGCCAGTCGCGAGAATCAGATTGGTCAGCTTGTGCTTCATCAGCTCATTTGTCCCAGGAAGCGTAGGCTTCGTAACGCAATGGATCAACCCTTCTGGTGCTCCAGCCGCTACTGCCGCCTGTGCCATCAGTCGCGCTGCTTCCAGCGTGCATTTGGCTGCCGACGGATGCGGGCTGAATACAATCGCATTTCTCGCCTTGAGGGAGACCATCGATTTATAAATAACCGTGGACGTCGGATTCGTGGAAGGTACAACCCCTGCTACGATACCAAATGGCTGCGCCACTTCCCACACCTTGTTCTCTTCGTCCTTACGGATGATGCCAACCGTTTTTACATCTTTTACAGATGCGTACACATCTTGTGCAGCAAACAGGTTTTTCATCCGCTTGTCAGCGACGTTACCAAAGCCTGTTTCCTCCACAGCCATTGCTGCCAGTCGATCAGCATTTTCTACGCCCACTTTGGACATAGCTTCGATGATCCGGTCAACTTGCTCTTGGCTGTAGGTAGCGAATTTGGCCTGTGCTTCCTTCGCTTGTGCGAGGTAGGTACGCACTTCCTGTATGGAATACAGATCAGCGTCGAGTGTCATTAGGCTTTGTCACCTCCGCCTTGTTTCTCTTCCAACAGACGAATGAGATCTTCTTTCTTCGCCATGTTGATTTCGTTCGTTGTCAGCGGGAAGTCCGCATACGAACGCGCCATTTTGCGCAGGTCATTGATGGACTGATCTTGCAATCCTGACACTGGCGCTTTAGCCGGCTCTGCCTTACCCTCTTCTTTTACTTCCGGTTTCAGCAGGTTTTTAATCATTTTTGGAATATTTTCGTCAGGACGTGGAATCACGTGCGAGTGCAGCAATCTTCCGACACGTCTCGCAGCGTCAGCGCCAGCATCTACTGCCGCCATAACCGAAGATACATCCCCGATCACGTATACAGTGACGATTCCTGCGTCCGCTCCTTCATAAGAGACGACTTTAACGTCTGCCGCCTTAGCAGCAGCGTCTGCGGCAGCGATGAGAGCAGGCAAGCCCAGCGTCTCGATCATGCCGAGTGAATATGTTGTAGCGCGCATTTACATTACCTCCCCTTCAAGAGAGAAAATCCCTATTATCGTTTGACAGGCTGTTGGGCGACACTTCTTACGGCCTCGGCAAAAGCATCGGCGGCTGCCGTGCATGCCGACTGGCTGCCAGTGAGTAGCGCTCCCCCAAAGTTCGTTTCTGTCGGTGGACCAAAAAATTGAACCATTTGTACATCTGCAGCCTTGAGGGCGGCATCAATACCATACATGGCCTCCAGCGGCGGAGCGATCAAGTAAGCAAGCGGCTCACCTTCGCGGATTCCGGCGGTTTGAGACAAGTAGCTGCCCGTCCGCGACACAACATGGGCGTAATACGCATGCGTCCCTTCATCATTCAAAGAGTAAAAGCATGCTCCGCTTTCCATAAATGCAACGGCTGCATCCAGTCCGCTCTGCACCTCCGATGGCGTCGCGCCTCCGATCATCCCGATGAACTCGCCGGACAACGGTCCAGACGCATGGCCTGAGCCTGCATAAAACGACTTGGCATACACAACTTCTACCGCTGCCTTTTTGGTCGCTTCATCAATGGCCGTATACCCCACATCGTCAATCGTAGAGGTCAATAGCCCCAGACTTCGGATATGAGAAGGCAGGTTCAGCTTCTCCGCAAATTGTGGATCGACATTGGGAATCAGTCGGATCGCAAGCGGCGTCGCTCGAATTGGTTTTTCCATGCGTGTCACTCCTTTCAAGACAACATCCCTGATCAAAAGTAAAAAAAGGTGCCTAAACACGAAAAAATAAGCCGTGTTCAAGGGCACCTTTGCCTTTTGATTATTCACTTGTGGGTAGAAGATTACACGCTATTTACGTGGTCTTTTACCTGTCTCTAATGTAGAACAAGGCACAGAAAAATGCAAGCGTTTTCGGCATTCCGTCACTTTTCCATATTCCGGTCATATTACGGACACACACCCACGTTAAATTTGTGTTGTAGCCGAGACGGGCAAGCCCGCAAGCAAGGCTCACCACAATCTAAAGACCCCCAAGGAGGAATTTTACAATGAAAAAGAAAATGGCAATGACAGTTATGGCTTTGGCAGTATCCGCAATGGCAGGTTCCGCGTTTGCGGCAAATGAACCAGCGAAGACGACTGGTTCTTCTGCTCCACTGAAAATGGTGACCAAAGATGGTACAGATGCTCTTCAAAAACCGATTTTTAACCTGGAGCAAATGGCAAAGGAAAAGGGCATCACTGTGGAAGAGTTGATCAAGCAGCTTGAAAAAGAAGGCAAACTGACGAAAGGAGCAGCTACTATCACGAAAGACGGCGATCTGACAACTAGCTTCTCCTTCATGAAATTCGATGCCAACAGCGATAACATTAAGACGTTCAACCTAGATGAAATGGCGAAAGAAAAAGGGATCTCTGTAGAAGAGTTGATCAAGCAGCTTGAAAAAGAAGGCAAACTGACGAAAGCAACAGCTACCAGCAACCCAGACGGCACCATTCCGGGCTTCGCAGTCATTTCTCTCGATCCTGAAAACAAGGACGGCGGAGCATTCATCGCTCTGGACTCTACTATGAATCTGGAAGAAATGGCGAAAGAAAAAGGCATCTCCGTAGAAGAGTTGATCGAGCAGCTTAAAGAAGAAGGCAAACTGGCAACGAATGTTTCCATGACAACAACTATCAATTTGGAAGAAGTAGCAAAAGAAAAAGGCATCTCTGTGGAAGAGTTGATCAAGCAGCTTGAAAAAGAAGGCGGGATCTCCACTGGTGAAGCAGCTTCCTTTACTCAACCTGCAATCAGTTTGGAGCAAATGGCAAAAGAGAAAGGAATCACCGTTGACGAATTGATCAAACAGCTCGAAAAAGAAGGCAAGATCACAAAAGGTGCAACAGTCTCAGTAGCTGCCATCAAAAAATAAGCGTTGCCTTTCAAGCACACACAAAAACCTCTGACAGGAAACTGCCAGAGGTTTAGTTATGCCCTTCGCCATTTTACGGACACATAACTCCATTATGCTAAACAACTGAACAAGAACATTTTTTACAAATGATGTCACTCAAAATGATGTCTATCATTGCTATGATAAGTACAAATTGACTTGAGATAGATAGGAGGTGTTTCTTCGTGAAACGAATTCTACTCATCGAGGATGAAATGCCGATTGCCCGACTTGTCCAGGTCTACCTGGAACGGGCGGGCTATGAGGTAAAATGGAATGAGGGTGATCACGAGGCAATCCCGACTTTTTTCTCCTGGAAACCAGATCTTGTCCTGCTTGACCTGATGCTGCCCGATCATGACGGCTTGAATATACTCGATCAGATTCGCCAATACGGCAGTTGCCCTGTCATTATCATCACGGCGCGCGGTACCGTGCCAGACAAGCTCCAAGGACTTGCACAAGGTGCAGATGATTACATCGCCAAGCCATTTGATCCAGAAGAAGTGCTCGCCCGTGTACAAGCTGTGCTCCGCCGTTCCTCTTATATCGCCGAAGCAGATACGATCAGACTCGGGACACTTTCCATAGATGTTACGGCCCAAAATGCCTTGATTGGAAAAACACCCCTTGCCTTGATGCCACGGGATTGGCAGCTGCTCGTTTTCCTGGCGCGACATCCGAACCAATGCTTCAGCCGAGATCAGTTGCTGGATCAGGTATGGGGAATGGATTTTGAAGGGGGCGATCGCTCTGTGGATACCGCAGTGAAGCGCTTGCGCAAAAGCTTGCTGCCGTGGCCGACTTCCGAAGGGGAAATCAGCACAATCAGAGGAATGGGGTATAGCCTGCGTGTTTACTAAACGAACTACTTCTACTAGAACTGCTGTGCCGCTCTTGCGTTACTGGACGTGGCGCTATGCCTTGATTTTATCGGTCATTCTTTTTGGCATTGGCTTTTTTGGCATCTATTGGATTAACAAAGCAGCTACAGAACAACAGTTTCAGGTATTGGAAGCAAGAACAGAGTTGCTCGCTGATTCGTATACCAAGGTGTTGCTTGCCAAGGACACCTCGACTTCTCCTGTAAAGATAGAGGATTTGGCACAAACAACTGTTGGTATCTCCAATCAGGCTGTCACTGCTGTGACTGGCCCTGCGTCTCCGGCTATTCCTTACACCGCAACACCCGCAGCCAATACCGCCATGATCGCATTTCGAGTCATGCCGACTGTCCCAATCGATCACGTGGTACAGATTTACGATGATGCGGGCAAGACGTTCAAGAAGGAAATGGTGAGTCAGACGACGACCGCTACCATTGCGCAGTTACCTACCCCTGCCCAACCGGTGGACAAAACTAAAGAAATACGGGAGGTTGTTGCCACAAAGGGAGCTACCTGGCTGCGTGTGGGTGTCCCTTACTATGAACACAATACAGTCGCAGGCACCTATTACGTCAGTACCCCCCTTAACAATGATTTGGTTCACACGTATATCACGATCATGGTTTCTATCGGAATCATCACTTTGTGCGGTTGGGCCATCGTCTATGTACTTTCTCGCTCGTTAACACAGCCCCTGCGGCAGTTGGCAATAGCGGCAGAGCAAATATCCAGCGGGAATTATTCGCCTTCCTTGCCCAATTCCTCCAAAATCAAAGAAGCAGAAATCAGTCAGCTGGTTCATTCCTTTGACGAAATGGCGAAAAGACTTGGACAACTAGAGCGGATGCGCACCGACCTTTTGGCTGGTGTTTCCCATGAGCTGCGTACCCCTGTCACCTCGATTCGCGGAATGATTCAAGCGGTGAAAGACGGCGTCGTAAAAGGTGCAGATGCGGATGAATTCATGCAAATCAGCATGGACGAAGCTAAGCGACTCCAGACAATGGTCAATGACCTCCTCGATTTCTCCTCCATGGAAGCAGGTGAAGTTTTCGTCGAGAAGCAGTCCATTCAGATCGACAGTACGTTGGATCAGATAGTCGCACAGGTGCAAACCTTGCCCTCATTTGCCAACGTATCTGTGACAGTTAACCCGACTGGACAAGAAATCGTATGGATCGGCGATGAATCACATGTCAAACAAATTTTGCTCAATTTATTAGGGAACAGCGCTGCCGCAAACGCAACGCAAATCAAGATCGACGTTCACAACCAAAGCAGCTTCCTCTTCATCGATGTAACTGACAATGGAAAAGGAATTCCTGAGTCAGAGGTTCCTTTCATTTTCGAACGGTACTATCGTGGGGATAGCAAACGCAAAAAGAAGCAAGGCCTGGGGCTGGGCTTGACGATCTCCCGCCTATTGGCAAAGGCACACGGTGGAAATGTCGAATTGGTTCAGACTTCTCCAGAAGGAACAACCTTTCGTCTTACACTCGCCCATCCAGACCCGTCCGCTTGAAATGAAAAAGAGGAAGCAGCACGTACCGCTCGTGCCGCTTCCTCTTTTACGTATGGGCACCCTCCGGCACATGCGTGCGGATAAGATCCATGAAAATGTCCAATGCTTTGGTATGAAACTCGTCGGATTTCGTGACGAGCGAAAAATCACGGGTAACCGGTGTCCCCGTCACCTTCAATGTACAGAGCGTGCCGAGCTTACGTTCTTTGCGTATGGCCCAATAAGACAGTAAGCTGATTCCCAGGCCAGCCTCCACTGATTCCTTGATTACCTGTGTACTGCCGAACTCCATTCGCTTTTGCGGTGTGAATTGCAGCTGGCGAAACATTTTTTCAGCCGCTTCCCTCGTGCCTGACCCTTCTTCCCGCACAATCCACGTTTCCTTCATTAGTTCGTCAATGCTGACCTCTGTCTGCCCGGCCAATCGATGCTCTGGCGAAGCAATCAAATACATACGATCATCAGCAAACGGCTCCACGCACATTTTTTCGTCCACATACTCCCCCTCAACAATCCCGACGTCGAGTTGTCGCTTCGCCACCAGCTCAGCAATGACTGTGGAATTGTGAATCGTAATCGTCGGGGTAATCATTGGGTAATACTGACGAAGACGTGCAATGACATGAGGTAGCACATACTCTCCGTATGTGTAGCTGGCGCCAATCGTCAAATTCCCGCTTGGTGTATTCATCAAATCATCCACGAGGCTCTGCATCCGCGTGTACAAGCCCAAGATCTCCCGAGCGTGATGATAGACAATATCCCCCGCTTTATTCAAGCGAACATATTTGTTGCTTCGCTCCAGGAGCTTTGTCCCTATCGTGCGCTCGAGCGCATGAATATACTGGCTAACGGCAGGCTGCGTCATATGGAGCTCTTCTGCGGCTCGGGAAAAGTTCTGTCTGTCTGCAACGGTCACGAACACAAGCAAATGCTGATCCAACTGCCTTCACTCTCCTTTCCACCACTAACCATTCATTTCACTTATGATGATCATCGCAATGATTTATTTTTCTTATTATAACAGTTGCCGTATGCTGAGTTTGTAAAACTTTTCGAGGAGTGATGGCAATGGCAACTCCAATTAAAAGCAGCGTGCCATTGAATGAAAGCAATGCCAGTGTACAGCCCGCAAAAAACAACGAAAGCAACCCTGTATCCTTCTCGCTGTGGATAGCTGGAATCGCTTTTACTTTTTTCATCGCCCTGACAGGCTACGGCTTAGCAAAAATACCTGGCTTTCAACAAGTTGGCCCCCTCGCCTGTTCGATCCTGATCGCGGTCGCATACCGGCATTTTCGTGGATATCCGGAAGCATTGCGATCAGGGATTCAATTTTCCGCCAAACGCTTACTGCGTCTGGCTATTATTTTGTACGGTCTTAAGCTCAATATCGACGTCGTCTTGAATCAAGGCCTCGGGCTTCTCGTCTATGACGCTGGTGTTATTATTTTTGCCATCGCGGTTACGATGCTGATAGCCAAGTGGCTGAAAGCAGACACTTCCCTCTCCCTTATGCTCGGAGTCGGTACAGGCGTCTGTGGAGCAGCGGCGATAGCAGCCGTCTCCCCTATCGTTGCTGCCAAGGATGAAGATACCGCCATTGGGGTAGGAATGATCGCACTCGTCGGAACCTTATTTGCTATTTCCTACACGATCTTGCGTCCATTCCTTCCCCTGTCCGCGGTCGAATACGGCATGTGGTCTGGAATTAGTCTGCATGAGATTGCGCATGTCGCATTGGCTGCTGCACCGGCAGGTCAAGATGGGCTAGCGATTGCACTGCTGGCAAAATTGGGACGTGTGCTTCTGTTGGTCCCGCTCTGTTTTATCCTGATGGTTTGGATGAAACGTTCCGGGAAGTTACAAAGTGGTACCAAGATCGAATTCCCTTGGTTCCTGATCGGCTTCCTCGCCATGAGTGTTTTTGGAAGCTACATTCTCGGTACAACGATTCCTGTCTCAGAAGCGTTCCATAATGGCGTCGCCAATGTTACAACCTTTGTGCTCACCATGGCGATGGTCGGGCTTGGCCTAAATGTCGATCTGCGGGCACTTCGAACAAAAGCGGCGCGCCCACTGATTGCTATGAGTATTACCTCGATTCTTTTGTCGGTGCTCTCCTTTGCATTGGTATAAAAAAATTGTGGATAACCAGACATGCGGGTTCGAATTCGCCGATTTCTTGATGATCGGCGAGTTTTTTGTGGATAAGGACAAAGATTATCCCCATATGTTGATAAAGATGTGTACATCTTTGCCGAGGGGGATCTATATGTCGAGAAAATGGTTGCGGAGACGGCCGAACATCTTATTTATCATTGTGGATCAGGAACGATTTCCCCCTGTTTATGAAGGGCCTGCGATACGTGCATGGAGTGAGGATACACTCCATGCTCATGCTTTTTTGCGAGAGCATGGGTTGGAGTTCGAGCGTCATTACGTCGGCTCTACAGGCTGTTGCCCAAGCAGAGCCACCTTGTTCACCGGTCAGTACCCCTCTTTGCACGGCGTCACCCAGACCAGCGGCGTGGCTAAACGATCTCCCGACAGCGACATGTTCTGGCTCGATCGCAATACCGTTCCGACGATGGGAAATTTTTTTCGTCAAGCGGGCTATCGGTGTTTCTATAAAGGCAAGTGGCATATATCCGATGCTGACATTTGGGTACCGGGTACCCATTTTCCCATCCCCAGCTATATTCCTGTAACGGGAGTTCCTGATCCGGATAAAGAGCGCTTATACTTACTTGCTGATCGGCTAGACGGCTATGGCTTCTCCAGTTGGATAGGGCCTGAACCACAGGGGATAGCGCCTCACAACTCCGGTTCGTCCGCAGCCATTGGCGTAAACGGTCGTGATGTGGTGTACAGCAGTGAAGTCATCGAGCTGCTCCATGCATTAGACCAGGAGAAGAACTCCGTTGAAAGCTACCATCCTTGGCTGATCGTGGCGTCTTTCGTCAATCCACATGATATCGCCATCTATGGGGATATCTCTGCGGGCACACCATTTTTTCGCTTCCATGTGGATAAGTCCGTTCCCGCTGTTGCCCCGCCCCCTACTCAGCACGAATCCCTTGCGACAAAACCGCGCTGCCAAGCGAGTTATCGGGAGGTATATCCACAAGCGTTCCAGCCCATTTCGGACCAAACCCATTATCGAAGACTGTACTATCAGCTCCAGAAAAACGCCGATCGGGAAGTCATGCGTGTTCTTGAAGCACTCGTCGCAAGCTCGTTTTATCCCGAAACACTAGTCGTGTTCACATCCGATCACGGCGAATTGTTGGGGGCTCACGGCAAGCTGCATCAAAAATGGTACTGTGCCTATGAAGAGGCGATTCACGTTCCCCTCATTATCCACAACCCACTCCTTTTTCCACACGCAACCTCAACAAAGCTGTTAACCAGTCATGTGGATATTCTTCCGACACTGCTCGGTATGGCTGGAGTTGACACAGACAGGCTTGGTGAGGAACTGACCTTCACGCATAGCGAGGTACGACCTCTTGTCGGTCGTGATCTTACTCCCATCATCTTGTCTCACGATACGGAATCTATCTCCACTGAACCGATCTACTTCATGACGGACGACGATGTGACAAAAGGACAGCATCAAGTGAGCGTGCAACACCAACCCTATGACTCTGTCATTCCTCCGAATCGGATAGAAACGGTCCTCTCCTACATGCATTCTGCCGGGCACAGCGCTTTATGGAAATACTCCCGCTATTTCGCCGAGGATGTATACAACCCCACCATGATTGATTACGAATTGTACAATCTCACGAACGATCCTTTGGAAACACGGAATTTGGTAATCCCCCTCTACAAAACCACACACTCAGAGCGCATCCGCCTGAAAATGGAGCTGCTTTTAGAAGAACAACGAGCCCAAAAGCGATTGACACCCTTTTCTCACCCTTTCGCACATTTTCTGTCTACGTGAACTTTTCCGGAACAACAGAAAAACCCCTCGAATTTGAGGGGCTTTTCATCATTTCTCTTCTCTTCACTATTCCTGTTCGGTCAATGCTTTTTCCAATGCTGTCATCGCTTCTTGTTCATCGGCACCATCCGTAATCAGGGTAATTTCTTCCCCTTTTCCAATCGCTGCTGCCATAATACCCATGATGCTCTTGCCATTTACATTTTTCTCATTTTTGATGATTTTAATTTCACTTGAAAATGACGTGGCCACCTTCACAAAGTTCGCAGCAGGACGTGCATGCAGGCCGTGCGCCAATTGAACCACTAATTTTTTCTCTACCATTCTGATATGCCTCCTTTGCTATACTCTCTCCAGCCATTCCTTCACGAACGCCTCTACTTGCGCAGAAGTGCTCATTTGTAAAATCGTATCAATCTGTTTCGCTGCGTCCTCTACGCGCAAACGACTCAGCTGTTGGCGCGCAGGCAAAATGCTCCCTGCACTCATACTAAATTCATCCAGACCTAGTCCCAACAGAATCGGGATCGCGATCGGATCGCCCGCCATCTCCCCGCACATGCCGACCCATTTGTTCTGCGCGTGCCCTGCTTTAATGACGTTGTGCAGCAAGCGCAAAACGGCAGGGTGATAAGGCTGGTAGAGATAAGCGACCTTCTCGTTCATACGGTCGGCTGCCATTGTGTATTGAATTAAATCATTAGTTCCAATGCTGAAAAAGTCAACTTCGCATGCAAATTGATCGGCCATCAGTGCCGCAGCAGGGATCTCAATCATGATACCCACTTCGTATTGATCGGATACTACAATTCCGCGATTTACCAAAGATTTTTTCTCTTCTTCCAGAATCGCTTTCGCCTGGCGGAACTCCTCCAGTGTCGCAATCATCGGAAACATGATTTTCAAATTGCCGTGTACACTTGCGCGCAATAGTGCCCGTAGCTGTGTACGAAACAGTTCTTGGTTGTCGAGACACAGCCGGATGGCGCGATGTCCAAGAAACGGGTTCATTTCTTCTGGCAAAGCCAAGTAAGAGAGATGCTTGTCCCCGCCAATGTCCAATGTGCGAATAACCACCGGGCGGTCGCCCATATGCTCCAGCACATGCTTGTACGCAACGTACTGTTCCTCTTCCGTCGGAAAATCATTGCGTCCCATGTACAGAAACTCCGTGCGGAACAGCCCGACACCTTCAGCACCATTGGCAATAGCCCCAGCGACATCTTCAGGACTTCCGATATTGGCGGCAAGCTCGACATGATGATTGTCCAACGTGACCGTTTTATCGTTCACAAGCTTCGCCAGTTCAGCTTTTTGCGCTTTGTAATCAGCTTGCTTGCGTTTGTAGACAGCGATCTCTTCTTCACTCGGGTCAATAATCGCGATCCCTTCATGCCCATCGAGAATGACGAGTGTCGCGGGCTGAACCGAACGAGTAATCCCTTGTGTTCCGACAACAGCAGGAATCTCCAGAGAACGTGCCATAATCGCAGAATGCGAGGTTCGTCCACCAATGTCCGTAACGAAGCCTTTGACATAGCGACGATCTAATTGGGCCGTATCGGAAGGCGTCAAATCATCCGCTACAATGATCACTTCCTCTGTCAGCTCACCGAGTCCTGCAAATGGTACCCCGAGTAAGTAAGAAAGTACACGCTTAGTCACGTCACGAATATCTGCTGCTCTCTCCCGCATGTATTCGCTGTCCATTTGCTCGAAAAGTCCGATGAATGCTTGTGCGACATCATTCAAGGCACTTTCAGCGTTTGTCTTTTCGTTTGAGATTTTATCTTTGACGGTATCGACCAGTTCCGGGTCTTCCAAGACGAGCAGGTGAGCTTTGAAAATGTCTGCATGGTCCGTGCCCATCTCCTGCTCCACTCGCAGAACGATGTCCTCCAAATCATTTTTCGCTCGAGCCAATGCCTCTTGAAAACGTTGGATTTCACTCGCCGGATCTTCAATCGCTACGGTATTAATCTGTAAATCGGGCGTTGTCAGTAAAAACGCCTTACCAATGGCTATACCTGCTGAAGCTTTTACACCTGTGATCTTTTGGGACATCGTAACACCAGCCTCTCTCAATGGCTACCTGACCATTCCTTCAATCTACGTGCCTGTTCGCGCACGATCTCCTCAAGAGGATGCCCTGCCGGAATGCCGGTACAATTGTGTAATGTATTTTCCCATCCAAACTCTTTCAGGCTTGCTTGTATCCGTGCGGACTCCGCATCCTCGGGATAGTCGAATGCCAGTGCCGCTGCAATCGCCAGACCCAAATGCTCTGGGTTCATTCCTTTTTCCATGCATTGCAGCGCTGGGCCGACTAAACGATCATGCTGCGACAACTTGCGGATCGGCGAACGTGCCACCCTAACAATATCGTCAGACAGCAGCGGGTTGGTGTATCTGCCGAGAATTTTTTCTACATACTGCCCATGCACTTGCGGGTCAAATCCGTACTTGGCAGAAAGCAGTGCACCTGTCTCCTGGAGAGCCCCGCGTGTCGCCTGAACAATCCGGTCGTCTCGCATCGCTTCATCAATCGTTTTCATCCCCAGCTGATACCCCAGGTACGCGATGACCGCATGACCTGTGTTGACGGTAAACAGCTTTCTTTCGATGTACGGAGCAAGATCCTCCACATAGGTAACGCCCTCTATGGAAGGGATTTCTCCAACCATCTGCGACGAATCTACCACCCATTCGAAAAACGTTTCAACCATAACCAGCAGCTTGTCATCATGCTGCTGCAAAGGAACGATCCGGTCTACCGCTGCATTGGGGAATCCGATCCATTGTGCTGCCTCGGCTTGAACCGATTCCGTCAGATGCTCGTACACATGCTCCTTCAGCTTCTCGCTGCCGCCAATCATGTTTTCACATGCAATCACATTGAGTGGCTTCGCATGAACAGAAAGTCTCCGGGTAATGCCGGCTGCGATGGCCCCTGCAATATGCGGAAGAATGTTGGGACCCACTGCCGTCGTAACCAAATCGGCAGTTGCGATCGCTTCAGCTACCGCCGCTACATCCTGACCATTTATCGCTCGAACTCCTTCCACGACCGACTCCGGTTTTCCTGTTGTTGCTAGTTGCACACGATACATTTTTCGCTCATTCAGCTCATCGACCAAAGCCGCATTGACATCCACAAACGCAATTTCATAGCCAGCCTTTTGCAAAAGTTGTCCGATAAAGCCTCGTCCAATGTTACCTGCTCCAAAATGTACAGCTAGCATAGGAAATTACACCTCCTCGGAGAACATCGTGATGATTTCTTGCGCCGAAGCCGCGTTTACAATCCGCTTGACGTTTTCCTCCTCGGAGCAAAGAATCGCGATGTTCGAGAGCACCTCCAGATGCTCGTCTCCAACAGCAGCAATGCCCACCAGCAAATAAGCTGTGTTGCCCTCTCCAAAATCTACGCCCCCTGGAACCTGAACGATGGAGATCCCGGTAGATTGAATCTCTGCCTTGGATTCGTTCGTTCCGTGCGGGATGGCTACGCCGCTTCCGATGTATGTCGTCGCCAACTGCTCGCGCTCTTGCATTTTCTCTAGATACGCCTCTGTTACATGGCCTGCACGCACAAGCAATTCTCCTGCCAGTCTGATCGCTTCTTCTTTATTGGCTACCTTTGCATTCAACATGATTTTTTCTGCTGTCAGTATGTTTTTCATTTTGTTCTCTCCAATCCTATCTTTTTAAGGCAAAACGCATACATTTTGCCTGCTATATAATCAGCAATTTGCTGTGTTTCTCCTGTTTTCAAAACCGCTTGCATGTCTTCTTCAATCAAAAGGGAGCTGATCTCACTGAGTACTTCCAGCCCTTCCTTCGGCACTTCTTTCGGCCCTAACAAGAGTAGAAGCGTGTCAATGGATATCACTTCTTCATCCATCGAGCGAAGAAGGACGGGCTCTCGTAATTGATGAAACGTAAAAGACGCCTTGTTCACCGCTTCATTTCTTCCGTGGAAAAGGGCCAAGGATGTTCCCGGAATCCCCAAACCGCCGAGCTTTTCCCGCTCGATCAACTGCTTGACTACCGGTTCGACCTCCTCGATCGTTCCACGTTCTTTCAGCCTCATGCTGATTTGTCCCAAAAGCTGGGCGATGTCCTGAGCACGATTATCCCATCTCATTCCCCATAGCCCATCGTAAAGCTCATTGGCATACGCTGCGTAGTATTGCATGGCCCTTAGTTGTTCGATGGACTGCTGTCCTGCGGGAACCAGCTGACTTTTCTCCTGATGGGATCGTTTCTGACTCGTCGTGTGCAATTGATATTTAATTTTTTGGATATCGTCTGGCGGAAGCAGCGGGCTGACCACGACATATTCCGCTGGATCGAGCGGCAAGGGAAGGGTGGAAATGACCAAGTCATAATCCGTTGCCGGAACCTCTTCCAGATCAAACATGGACAGATTTTTCAAGCTGACGATCTCCGGTATTTCTTTTTTAATACGCGTTGCCAAAATCTTGGAGGAGCCGATCCCGCTGGAGCATACTACCAATGCCCGGTACCACTGCTGCTCATGGCGCGTTCTCTCCAATGCCGCACCTAGATGCATCACTAGGTACCCGATCTCTTCCTCTGGAACCTGTAGCTCTTGCAAAATCGTATGGACCGCTTCACTTGTTACAGCAAACAGCTCTGGATAGTTTTGCTTGATCTGCTCGAGAATCGGATTACGTATCTCCATCTTCCGCTGTAATCGGTACAACGCTGGCTCCAAATGCGTCAGCAGACCATGGAACAGCGAGGCGTCATCGCCAAGCGGAATGTCCAAGCGTTCTTCGCAGGCTTGAATGAAGCGTTTCGTAATGACCATGAGCTCTGTATTTTCTGGCCATACCTGGTCATCCGGAGAATGCCGCAGCTTGGCACCCCGCAAATGCATCGTAATATAGCCGATCTCATCTGCTGGGATCTCCATTTGGAAAATCTGCTTTAGCCGCTCCATGATGTTGCTGGCTATTTCGTACTCAGGTGTTCCAATCAATTCACTGAGGGTATTCTCGTCAAAATGAATGCCTTCCCCTTTTTCAATCCGTTCCATGGCCAATGCCAAATGGGTGACCAATCCGAGATAGGCGCTGTCTGCCAAAGGATAGGGAAGCTCCTCGTCCAGATGGCTCAATGCATTCTCGACCTTGATCAGCTTTTCCCGGTCAATCAAGCCGA
The DNA here is from genome assembly GCF_013284285.1 of Brevibacillus sp. HB1.4B. Classification (NCBI taxonomy): domain Bacteria; kingdom Bacillati; phylum Bacillota; class Bacilli; order Caryophanales; family Paenibacillaceae; genus Brevibacillus; species Brevibacillus sp. HB1.4B. The sequence goes on along the minus strand of NZ_JABSUT010000007.1, from coordinate 2,717 downwards.
GCAGCCGTTCCGAAATCGAGTCGATGTCTCGCAGTGCCTTGTTTTGAATATTTTCTTTGATAATCCCAATCAGCTCGTGATCGTCCAGATGCTCGGCAATCAGTCTGCTGATTGCCCGCCGCTTGGACGACTCTGTACCTTGCAACTCCACGCCATACCCTCGTTTTCGCAAGAGTGACAGATCGTATCGAGCGAGCATCGTCTCCAAATCATCCAGATCATGGCTGATGGTTGCCGTTGTCACTTTCAAATCGATTGCCAGCGAAATCAGTTTGACTGGCTCTGATGCCTCCAGGAGTGCGCACAGGATGATTGCCTTTCGTTCCTGCGCGGTGAATTCCTTCGTCATGTGATGCAGGACAGACATTCTGAGTGCACGCTTTTGCTCGTCAGTCCCCACCACTTCAAGACCTGAACCTGTTTTTCTGACCAGCTCCAGTTCAAATTCGTCAAACAAGGAAGTCAGTGCATCCAATTCTCGGTGAACGGTACGACCGCTTACACCAACCTGTTCGGCGATCGAACCCACGGTAACTCCTTTTTGTTCCTTCAATAAAATCTCGATAATGGATCGCTGTCGAGAGGATACATGCATGTCTTCGTTCCCTCCTTAACGCCAAAGAGGGAAGACGCTAGCTCCCACTAGCGTTGATTCCCTTTACCCCAGGCGTTTGACCAACTTGTCATACTCGGGACTATTCAAGAAATTTTCAATAGAGATATGCTCCGCAGAAGGCGCTTTGACCTGCGCTCTCTCTGTTAAAGACTTGTGCGTAATAACGATATCAGCGTCGCTTGGAATGTCGTTGATCGCCGTATTGATGACCGTAATCTCGGTCAGACCCGCATCCTTGAACTTTTTACGCAAGGACGCCGCTCCCATCGCACTGGAGCCCATTCCCGCATCGCAAGAGAAGACCACTTTCTTCACGTCAGCAGCAGCTACCTCATGCTTCACTGGAGCTTCTACCGCTTCTTGTTCCTGCGCTTTTTTGCCTTTCATCTCTTGCATTTTTTCTGTCGCTTTTTCCAGTTCATCCTCGTCTGTCTTCGCGCTCATTTTCAAGAGAGCAGATGCGATGAGAAAGGACACGACAGTCGCCGCCAACACACCAGCCAGTACCGGGAGCAATCCACCACGCGGTGCCATTGCAATCAAGGCGAAAATACTACCTGGAGACGGTGGCGCCACCAATCCTGCGCCGAGCAGCGTGAAGGTAAACACACCAGCCATCCCGCCACCAATGGCCGCGAGAATCAGACGCGGATTCATCAGCACGTACGGGAAGTAAATTTCGTGGATACCCCCGAAGAAGTGAATGATGACAGCACCCGGAGCCGATTGCTTGGCACTGCCTCTGCCAGCAAGCCAGTATGCCAACAATATACCCAGACCTGGTCCCGGATTGGATTCAAGCAGGAAGAAAACGGACTGACCCAACTTCGCCGCTTCATCCAGACCGATCGGACTCAAAATACCGTGGTTAATCGCATTGTTCAGGAACAGGATCTTCGCTGGCTCGATAAAAATGCTGGCAAGCGGCAACAATCCTGCACCTACAATGACTTCTACACCCCCTGCAAGCGCCTTGCTCAAGCCTGCAACGACAGGCCCAATTGCTTGGAAAGCAAACAGTGTCAGTAACCCGCCAACAATACCCGCGGAAAAGTTATTCACTAACATTTCAAAGCCGGAACGAATTTTTCCTTCGAACAACTGGTCCACTTTTTTCATGACCCAGCCGCCCAAAGGACCCATGATCATGGCTCCCAGGAACATCGGGATGTCTGCGCCTACGACAACCCCCATCGTAGCGACGGCACCTACAACCCCGCCTCGAACATCATGGACCATTTTCCCGCCAGTATAACCAATCAGCAGTGGCAGTAAATACGTAATCATCGGTCCAACCAGTTTGGCCAAATTTTCGTTAGGCAGCCAACCTGTTGGGATAAATAAAGCGGTAATCAACCCCCAAGCGATGAAAGCACCGATATTCGGCATAACCATTGCACTCAGGAATCGTCCAAACTTTTGTACCGAGACCCGTACTCCACCCGAAGCGTTTTTTGTTTCCACGCTCTCCATACTGCACCCTCCTTTACCCCTATTTATGAAATGTTGACATGATTGAAAAAGGTAATGTGTACACCTCAAATATAAAGCGTTTTCATAGGAGGTAACAACAAAATCAAAGCGCGAATTTGTCTGACTCATTGTTGCCAAAACTTAATTGCCCATAGGAAAAAGACCTCTGCCCAGTTGCAGAAGCCTTCTCCTTACAAACTCTCCGATTCAACCTTGATCACTTTTCCGGTCTTCACATCGACATCGATTTCAAACACCTGATTTTGCTCGGTGAGAATGATGATTTCATACGCGAGAACACCTTCGTCTTTTTCCAACTCAACATGAACAACTCGCCCTTTTACTTGCTGCAAGGCGATTCGTATGGCGTCTTCTTTGGTAATGTCTGTTGGCTCGATGATCGCAGAAATTTCCTTCGTTTGATCAAAGGAATGTCCAGTTGCATGAACCGACATCCCCCCTCCCAATACGGCGAGCCAAATACCAGCCCACTTTCCAATGGCTGTTTTCCTCATGCTTGCACTCTCTCCCTGCGCGAAAATTCGTGCCAAAGCACTCCTAGTTTGTCACGGATTCCCCTAAATATTCGCAGGCAGGTCAACACGAAAAAAAGACCGATGCGCACAAG